>JANOBV010000001.1:0-4380 GCA_031411835.1 Bacteroidota bacterium
AGTTTAAGCGTCCGATTGAAGATGATGAGGATTATCAGGAATTAGGAATAATCTTTGACGAAGATGAATAAATTAGACAACGATTAGAAAGGACTATGGACAATACACTGAAACAAATCGAAGCGAAAATTAACGAAAGGACAAAAGCAATTCAGCCGGTTCATCTTTACGGACAATGCGCCGATATGGACGAACTCAACGAAATCTGCGGGAAATTTAAGCAAAACACCTAGAATATCTGCTTATCCATATTAATTCTTAATTAATCGAACAAGCTTTCTTCCGATTGGGTTTACTCGCGAAGGAAAGACACCAATCAATTTTCCGTTTTCATCTACAAGAAATTTCCAGAAATTCCACAATGGAGCTTGATCATTCCATCCATTGTATTTCGAATGACTCAACCAATAAAACAAGTTGGTTTCTGTTGCTTGTTTTATTTTTATTTTTTCGAATATTTTAAATTTAACATCATAATTCATCGAACAAAAACTCTGAATCTCCTCATTCGTTCCTTTTTCCTGCTTTCCAAAATCATTGCATGGAAAGGCAATCACATTTACTTTGTCTTTGAACTTTTCATTTAACTGTTGCAGTTCAGAATATTGTCCGGTAAATCCACATGCAGAAGCAGTATTCACAATCAACAACTTTTTGCCCTTGTAATTTGAAAGATCAATTACTGCTCCAGTGTCATCAAGAAATTTATAATCGTAAATCGACCCGATTGATTTTCCTTTCGCTAGACAAATTGGAAACAAATAATTCCTTATTGCTTGATAGATATTTTTTACTTTGGTTCTTATTGACATTTTTTTTCGAAATGTGGAATTGAAACGATCCACTCACTACTTACCACTTACTACTTACCAATTATACAAGTGAATGAATCACAAGTCCGCTACGCAACTTCGGCTCAAACCAAGTCACCTTCGGAGGCATGATCAATCCACCATCTGCTATATCTATCAATTGTTTCATGGTAACAGGGTAGAGGGCAAATGCAATTTTCATATTACCGCTGTTCACTCGTTTTTCTAATTCGCCTAATCCTCTAAGTCCACCGACAAATTCAATTCTCTTGTCTGTTCGAAGATCTTTGATATTTAAAATCGGTTCGAGAATCTGACTAGAAAGAATGGTTACATCAAGCACTCCAATTGGATCACTATTATCATATGTTCCGGCCTTTGACGTTAAACGATACCATTTTCCATCGAGATACATTCCAAATTCATGAAGATGCATCGGACGAAATTCTTTTGTGCCTTTTTCTTCTACATCAAAACTTGTTTTAAGCTTCGTGATAAATTCTTCATTCGTATTTCCGTTCAAATCTTTTACAACGCGATTGTAATCCATAATGGCGAGTTGATTGTCGGGGAAGTGAACAGCAAGAAAATAATTATATTCTTCTTTTCCTGTATGATTCGGATTTTTCTCTTTCAGTTCTTTTCCAACCAATGCTGCTGCTGCAGTTCTATGATGTCCATCCGCTACATATGTTGATGGAAGGGAAGCAAAGTGCTTTGTAATATCTGCAATTTGTTTGTCGTCTTTGAGGATCCAGAATGTATGTCCGATGCCATCGTCAGTGACAAAATCATATTCGGGATTTGCTTTCACCACTTCGCTTACGATTGCATCTAATGCAGGTAAATTTGGATAAGCAAAAAATACCGGTTCGTAATTCAAATTGCTATAACGAACATGGTTCTTTCTATCTTCTTCTTTGTCTGGTCTTGTCAGTTCATGTTTCTTGATGACGTTATTGAAATAATCTTCGATCGATGCAGCGCCAACAATTCCGTATTGCGTTCGACCATTCATCGTCTGTGAATATATGTAGTAATATTCTTTATCATCAACAAAGAAAACACCGTCATTCAACATTTGATTGAAATTTGAAATTCCTTTTTTGTAGATCTCCGGAGCATAATGATCATGTTCATCAGGAAAATCAATTTCAGGCTTAATCACATGATAGAATGACAATGGATTTCCCTCGCATTCTTTTCGTGCTTCTTTCTCATCGAGTACATCGTACGGTTTACTTGCTACTTTCAATACATTTTCTTTCGTCGGACGAATCCCTTTGAAAGGTTTTAGAATTGCCATTACTTATCTTTCTTTAGATCAATTTAGTTTTAATATTCTTTCAATTGATGAAGTGACTTCAATCACATCGTCAAGAGTAAGGTCACCCATATGTCCAATACGGAAGGTTTTATTTTTTAATTCGTTGTAACCATTAGCGATGATCATGTGTTCTTTCAACAATTCAGCATTCAATTCAGATACACTTATATTTCTTGTATTCTCAATTGTTGTAACAGTCATTGATTCAAATCCGGGCATTGGATATACTTTGAAAAAATGTGTAGCCCAATTGATCACGTATTCAGCCATTTCAATGTGACGAATGAAACGGTTTTCAATTCCTTCTTTCATGATGCGATCCAATTGGAAATCCATTGCAAACATATGAGATAGTGAAGGAGTGCATGAGTATTGATGATCTTTCTTATCAATGAACTCACACAATGTCAAAAAGTCCAAGTAATAGCCTCTATGACCAATCTTCTTAAATCGTTCTTCTGCTCTTGCTGATACAGATGCCAATGCAAGTCCCGGTGGAAGTGCTAATGCTTTTTGAGATGATGAAATGCAAACATCAATTCCAAGTCTATCAACTTCAATTTTTGCTCCACCTAATGAACTAACTGTATCAACTAACCAAACAACATCCGGATATTTTCTGATCACATCAGCAATTGATTCAATTGGATTCATTAAACCCGTTGAAGTTTCGTTGTGTGTGATCGTAACTACATCATACTTTCCTGTCTTCAAATATTTATCGACTGTCTCAGGCAATGTAGGATGTCCTGAAATTTCTTCGTGAAGATCAGCTTCAATACCATTTAGAATTGCAAGTTCATGCCATCTCTTTCCAAAAGCTCCGACTGAAAAAACGATCGCTCTTTTTTTAGTTGCTGAACGAATCGCGCCTTCCATTAATCCCGTACCTGACGATGTACTCAACACAATTTTGTTGGTTGTAAACATCAGTTGTCGCAACTTATCGGAAATGTTCCTTTGGAGAGTGGATGCTTCCGGAGTACGATGGCCCATCATAGGTGTGCTCATTTTTGCGAGAACGTCTGGGTGGACATAAGTGGGTCCGGGAATAAACAATTTCAATTTCTCCATAGAGCTTGGTTTTGGAGTGCAAATTTAGTAAAATTCATTGGATGTTTACCTAAAATCGGGTGCCTTATTATCTCTTTCAAATCTGTAATTAAAAAAAAATCTCCCGCAGATTTCGCAGATAAAGGCGCAGAAAAATACGCAGATCTTTGTGTTATTTAATTTAAAAATTAATTGACAAATTTTTGTTTGAGGTTAGCTATTCAATAAAGCTATCTGCGATTTTATCTGCGCCTTTATCTGCGAAATCTGCGGGAAATTTCCTTGTATTTACCTACACCAAATCCGCAATCCGAATTACACAATTCGCAATCAATTGAGTTTACTTTTCAGGAGGAACAGGAAGATCTTTTGTTGGTGCTGTTTCAGATCGCGCATCCACATCTTTATTTAAAAAATATCGACCATTTTTTAGGTTAAATGAGTCGTAGGTTCCATCAGGACCTGATTGACTCGACAGATCGACATCTTGTTTAGATTTTGGTGCACTGATATGATCTAAGATTATTTTTTTTCCGTTGTTATCGAAACGCAATGACATAGTTGCCTGAGCTGCGAATGAATAAAGCAATCGATTTCGATATATGGAGCCTGATTTAAATAGAGGAAAACCAAATTTCAAAACTCCTTTTTCCAGATAGCAAACTTCAATTACTTTTTTTGTGATCTGCTGATTGAAACCTTTCCAACCTAATAACACATAAAAATTTTCGCCTTTGTATTTGACTTTGTTGATTGCATAATAAACAGCACCAAACCATCGATCTGCTTTTAATTTTTCTGCTTCAGGTTTTATTATAACAGAAGTAGAGTCGGAGAGAGGGAAAAATAAAATACTGTCTGACTTTTCTAATTTGAGTTGTACATAACCAAAGTAAAAATACTTATCGCCATTGTATGTTGGATAAGTCCAAGTATAGATCTTGAATGAATTATCTTCAGACTTCGCAATTGAAATATTTTTGAATTCAGAAAATGATTTATCGAATGATCCGTCTGAATTAAGTGAATCCAAAAATCGTTGTTGAAATTCTGTGTTCGCAACAGTTCGAATGGAATCATTTTCTCCACGTTGCATTGTAGCGATTAACACTTGCAGTGAATCACCATTTTGTGCAAACGTAATTTTCGGCTCAATCAAATTAATGAGTACGAAAAAAACAAGTAGGA
>JANOBV010000002.1:0-10522 GCA_031411835.1 Bacteroidota bacterium
AATTAGATGAAGAAGATATTCATCGCTATCGCAGTCATCACTTCTGTAATACTGTTGCTTAGCTTTGTTTCCGGTGACAATGTAAATCCTTACCATCATACTCCCGAAGAGCTTGCTTATTTTTCTAATCAGCGCGTGCAAACTCCTTTGGTGCCGGGTGAGTGGTATCTGACGTCTTCTAGTTGTAGAGGTTGCCATGGTATTGATTCGCTTGGACAATCAAACATTGATGAAGATGGAAACGATGTGAATTTAGTTTCTCATTGGGAAAGTAGCATGATGGCATTAAGTGCAAAAGATCCGTTGTGGCGTGCAAAAGTTTCGCATGAGATCCAAGTAAATCCGGGACATGCAGGGCCGTTACAAGATAAATGTACTTCATGCCACGCACCGACAGGAAGATACAATCACTTCTACCGCGGACTTGGAGATTTCCTCTTGACTGATCTTGCAAATGATTCACTGGGTCTTGATGGTGTCAACTGCGCAGGATGTCATACAATAGGTCCGAATGTGGGATATACTTTTTCCGGAGAAATTCCTTACGATACATCACGAACTATTTATGGCCCGTTCCAGGGACCATTCTTCGGACCAATGCAATTGTACGAAGGCTACACTCCTACTTACAGTGCGCATATGGATGAATCGCGTTTGTGTTCATCGTGTCATACGCTCATAACTGAAACTGTTGACTTGAACGGAAATTTAACAGGACAACATTTTGTTGAACAAGCAACTTATCATGAGTATGAGAATTCTTCATTCCCTGCGAATAATATTAAATGTCAAACATGTCACATGCCGCAGTTGGCTTCACCTGTTGTAATTGCAAATGGTTTTATTGCATTAACGCCTCGTACGCCTTTCAATCAACATGTGTTTGCAGGAGCAAATCATTTCATGCTTGATCTGATCAAGAATAATAAAACAAGTTTAGGTATCGATGTAGCTGATCACAGATTTGATTCTACACTGGATGCTACCGCTGCGAATTTAAGGTTGAGTTCAATCAATCTAAATTTACTATTCGATAGTGCAATGAGTGATACCGGTTATTTCAGAGTAAGAATTGAAAATAAAGTCGGACATAAATTTCCATCAGGTTATCCTGCTCGCCGTGTCGTAGTTCAATTTGTTGTAACTGATGATGTGAATGATACAATTTTCGAATCCGGATTATTTGATCCGACATTTAGAGTCGTAGGAGAAACCGCATCTTTTGAACCTCATCACGACATGATCAATCAATCTAATGTTCCACAAATTTATGAGCAAGTGATGGGCGATGTAAATGGTGATTACACTTCTGTATTGGAGAGATCTGCAATTTTACTTAAAGACAATCGGATTCCGCCTGCAGGATTTACAACTACACATAGTACATATGACACTTGCGTAATTTCTGCTGATGCAATTGCTGATGCAGATTTCAACAAAAACAATTCGATAGAAGGTTCTGGTACTGATTATGTTCACTTTCATGTTCCACTTATTTCAAATTATAGCGGTAATATAAAAGTGACGACACGGATTTATTATCAATCAGTGCCACCAAAGTTTCTTGATGAAATGTTTGCAATGAGTAGTCCTGAAATTGATACCTTCCGCACCATGTTCAACAATGCAGATCAGACTCCGTTTTTAGTTGCGACTGATAGCATGACTATCGGAGTGGTTGAAATAAAACAACAGGCCCTACAGAATTCCGTGAAGATTTATCCATCAATTTCCCGTACAGGAGAATTCACATTGTTAGCAAATACTGACTTAAAGATCCAAAAAGTTGAAATTTTCGACGCAAACGGCAAAAACGTTTGGATGCAAAATCAAAATGAAGATTTGGTTAAGCGAGAGATAGTCATAACAGGCAAGAGTGGAAATTATTATATTCGTATCGTTACGCCAAAAGGTGTTATTGTAAAAAAGGTACTTAAGCTATAAGTATCTTTATCAACTAGAATTATTCAACCTAACCTCATATTATGAAAACAACTACAAAGTTCAAAGCTGTTCTATTTGCATTGGCCGGATTTATTTCGGTTGGGAAAAGTGCAAGTGCGCAATTAGCTTTTACCGATTCTAACAGTAAACTTGCAGGCCCTTATCATAGTGGATGTGCGACGACTGTTACCGATGTAAATTTTGACGGACTAGATGACATCTTCCGTTTAGACAATGGTACCAATCTTTATCTTGAACTTCAGAATAGAGATGGAAGTTTCACAACACATTTCATCGTTAACAATGGCGGTGGAAGTTCATGGGCAATGACATGTGCAGACGTTGATCACAACGGATGGAAAGATGTTGCCTTAGATGGTGGTTCAGGAATTTTATTGATCAAAATTTTCGGTGGTGGCGGAAGTGTTACTTATACAACAACCACTCTTGCCAATTCAGGATTCTTTCTTCAGAATGCAACATTTGCAGATATGAATAATGATGGATGGATCGATCTTTTCTGTTGTGATGACAATGGTCCGTCTCAACTTTATTTGAATGATGCAGCGGGAACATTGAACATTTCAACGTTTGTAAACTTCGCTGTTAATCCCGGAATTAATTACGGTGGCGATCCAGCAGATTCAGGAAACTACGGTAGCACTTGGATTGACTTCGATAACGATGGCGATCTAGATTTATATGTAGCACATTGTCGTCAAAGCACAACAAGTCCAACTGACTTACGTCGTATCAATCGTTTATTCGTGAATGATGGATCTAACAATTATACTGAGATGGCGAATGCTTATGGTATTGATATTGGATGGCAAACATGGACTGCAAGTTTCGGTGATCTTGATAATGATGGTGATCTTGATCTAGTACTAATGAATCATGATCATACTAGTCAGATCTTCGTAAACGACGGTACCGGACATTACACAGAAAATACTACAACAGGTTTCAATACATCAGGCATCACTCCTATCGAATCACAAGTTGAAGATTTCGACAACGATGGATTTGCTGATATCTTAGTTACAGGTTCAGAATGGTTGTATTGGAAAAACAATGGTAACATGACATTCTCTCAAGTGAATGGATTGTTTGCTTCTAATGGAATGTTATCATTTGCATCAGGAGATTTAAATCATGATGGATTCATTGACATTTATTCTTCTTACGGTGACATTTATACATCACCTTCCAATGTTGCCGATGTACTTTACTTGAATAACGGAAATCAAAATAATTTCATCACGTTTGATATTAAAGGAACTGCTTCAAACATCAATGCAATTGGTGGACGTGCGACGATTTATGGTCCATGGGGAGTTCAAGTTCGCGAAGTTCGTGCAGGAGAAAGTTATGGAACATGTAATTCTTCGCAATTACATTTTGGTTTAGGCTCAAATACAGTAGTTGATTCAGCAGTTGTTCGCTTCCCTTCAGGAACAGAACAACGTTTTTATGGATTAGCTTCGAATCAATTTGTTACTGTTATTGAAAATACCTGTTCAGTTTCCGGAAATTTAGTTTCAGGTCCATCAGCAATTTGCACAGGACAAACTGCAACTTTAAGTGCAACAGCAGGTTTCTCAGCTTATGCTTGGTCGAATGGAGATAATGCAATGACTACAACAGTTAGCACAGCAGGTTCTTACAATGTAGCTGTGTCTGATGGAATTTGTACAAACTACTCTCCTTCTATTATCCTAGCATTAAATCCTGATGAAACACCAACAGTTAGTACTTCAGACGAATTAGTATTTTGTCACGGTGGTTCTATTACACTTTCAAGTTCACCGGCAGCTAGTTACTCTTGGTCGAATGGCGGAACAGGACAAACAACAGACATTACAGAATCAGGTTTGTATTCAGTAACAGTTCAGGGTGTTTGTGGAAGCTTTACATCAGATCCAATTTTAGTTGATGTATTAACTCCTGCTAATCCAACTTCAAGTGATGTTTATATTACAACACCACAAGCGGTAACTTTGAATGCTACAGGCGATCAGATCAACTGGTACGATCAGCAATTTGGCGGAACATTACTTTCAACCGGATTGTCATATACGACTCCTGTTCTATCAGTTTCTACAACTTATTGGATTGACAATACTGTTTCATATCAAGGTGTAACTGATTTCACAGGAATGAATCATCATGAAGGAACGCCATTTTCAGGTGGAACGACAAACGGAACAAATGACTTCACAGTACTTGCTCCATGTACATTGCATTCTGTAAAAGTCTATACTGATTCTGTTGGATTAAGAGAAGTTCAATTACTAGATGCATCGAATAACGTTATAAATAGTGCAATGGTAAATATTCCACTGGACTCTTCACGCGTAACATTAAACTTTGCATTGACTCCAGGAACTTATCATTTGACAACTAATTCAACTGTTAACCAATCATCATTTGGAACAAACGCACCACGTCTACGTCGTTCAAGTACAAATGTACTCTATCCGTATACAGTAAATAATTTGATCAGCATTACAGGTTCAAATCAAGGTGCTTTCTACTATTATTATTTCTTCGACTGGGAAGTACAAGCAGCTTCTTACAATTGTGTAAGCGACAGAATCCCGGTATTGGTTGATGTTTCAACAGGAATAAAAGATGTTACGTTCGCTAAAGTTTCAATCTATCCGAATCCGGCTCATGACTTTGTAACTATAGATACTGACGGTCCAATTGCAGTAAGTATTTATGACGCTTCTTCTAGAATTGTGAAGTCGAATAAATATACTGCTGCATCTAACAAATTATCGATTTCAGACCTAGCATCCGGAGTTTATCAAATTAGATTGACGAAAGATGGTAAGACTGCTAATTATAAATTAATAGTTAATAACTAACAACTAATAACTAATAACTAAAAAAGTCCCGCCATTCGGTGGGACTTTTTTTTTGATCCCGATAGCTATCGCATATGCGTCAACTTAAGATAAAAAAAAATGGATATTATTTCTTTCTGTTGATATGAGATTATTTATAAAAAAAAAATATATAAACTAGCCTTTATTGCCGTCAGCTTAAGTTTAAAGTCATTTGGTTAAAGCGAATGATGTATTCGTTATTAATTTATAGATTATTAGGCGCGTTAGGGCCATACTCTTGGTGACTTTTGGACCATACAAGAGTGCTTAGCCCCTTTAGGGGCGCACTCCTTAAACACACCGCTTTTTTCGACAACGAAAGCACAATTGTACATTAGGAATAAGCCGAATGCAAACAATATATACTGGAACTTTTGTGCAGTTGAATTAATGGACATATGCATCGTGTTTAAAGAGTGCGCCCCTAAAGGGGCTTGACTTTCTCGTGTAGTCTAGTATTACCAAAAGTACCGCCCTAACGGGCCTCTCACTTCTAAATACATATACTTAATATGAATTCTTGAGTATAACTTAATAACATTGAGGTAAAGCTGACGTCAATAAAGTAGGCGACATCTCACTTAATTTCAATAGATATTAATATAATTAAGTTGACGCCTATGCGATAGCTATCGGGATTGATTTTTGAATTATTTGAGAACTACAAATTTATCTTGATAAAATTCATTACCTGAAGTAATGGAATAAAAATATAGTCCACTATTCAATTGACTGATGTCTAGTTCAAATTGATTTTGGCCATAAATATTTTTCGAAAGAAATTGCTTTCCATCAATACCAACTATTTTTAAAACTGAAGAAACATTTTTCTTTCCTTTAAATTTAAAGTTCAGGATATCGGTTGCCGGATTCGGATAAACATTATCATGCAATTGCATATTTTCTGAAACAGAATTTATGACACCTGTTTTAGAAGCAATGTATAAATTCGTTTCGGCAAAACTATTTGTTATTCCTCGCGCAAATACGATCCAATCGTTATTTGATGAAAGACTTGCTTGCGATGTAAGAAAAGATGTATCAACTAATTCAGGAAGAAACGTAAGTGTTGCAACATTAAAGGTGTCAAAAGGTGTTGCTCTATCAACAAATCCTAACTCATGATTTCCCAAAGTATCTACTAAACTATAAACGAAAGTTAGGCCATCGCATGACAACCTACCATTAGGACTGGTATAGCCAGGAGGAATAGGAATTTTTCTAGTAAAATTATACGTCAACACTCCTGATTTTGTGAGTTCAAATATTTCATTTACGCCAGGTGAATTTACATAAGCAAACATCTGAAAACCTGAAGCATCAAACGAAATGGAACGAACAAAATAAGGAACGACCGGTAAATTCAAATTTACAATTGTCTGATTGGTAAATGGAGACGCCATATTTGGTCTACTGTAATGCAATAAATCCGGACCTGAACCTTGAAACAATTCCAATTCATTAGAAGATAGTGTAAAACCAGTAGTTGGTATTCCTGACATTAAAATAGTTGGAGCTGACCATGGATCATTGATAGTTGCACGCTCACTGTATTTCATAAAAATTGTCAAGCTTCCTTGAGTGTAATACAAACGTAATCCGTCATTAGAGATCCAAGGAAAAGCATCTGCTGTAAATTGATCATTAATTTCATTCAGCGCTCGAACAGAATCAAATGTCAACTGTGAATTTATATTTTGAGAATATGTAAAAAAACTAATTGATAAAAGAGCAAATAAATTAAGTCCCGCTTTTTTCATTTTAAATATTTTTAATTGTTAAAATTTGATGACAGCACAATTATAAGACATAAATCTATAAACATCAGCACCTATTTTGTCAGTAAATCGTTATAATGTTCTTAGAAATTCATGCAAGAAATTTTCGCATATTTGCAATCAATTTCAACAGCAATATGAGTAACGAAACAGAACACGTCAAATGCCTGATAATCGGTTCAGGTCCAGCAGGATATACAGCAGCAATTTATGCAGCAAGAGCGGATTTGAAGCCGGTTATGTACCAAGGACTACAACCGGGCGGACAGCTTACGATCACTACAGAAGTTGAAAATTACCCCGGTTATCCGAAAGGAACACAAGGTCCGGAGATGATGGAAGATTTCAAAGCACAGGCCGAGCGATTCGGTACTGATATCAGATATGGTTATGCGACATCAGTTGATTTTTCAGGATCGGTACATAAAGTGGTGATCGATGAAACAAAGACGATCACCGCTGATTCAGTAATTATTGCAACAGGCGCTTCAGCAAAATGGCTTGGACTAGAATCAGAGCAACGATTAAATGGCTTTGGTGTTTCAGCATGCGCTGTATGCGACGGATATTTTTTCCGTCAGCAAGACGTTGCAATTATCGGTGCAGGTGATACTGCAGCAGAAGAAGCGACTTACTTAGCTAAGCTTTGTAAAAAAGTATACATGATCGTTCGGCGCGGTGAAATGCGTGCAAGTAAAGCCATGCAACATCGTGTGGAGAACACAGCAAATATCGAAATACTTTGGAATCACGATACAGTTGAGATCCTCGGAGCTAAAACTGTTGAAGGCGTACTAGTGCAGAACAATCAGACCGGAGAAAAGCGCACACTCGACGTAACAGGATTTTTTGTAGCCATTGGTCACAAACCTAATTCCGATATTTTTACAGACTACCTCAAAACAGATGATGTCGGATATATTCTAACTACACCCGGAACAACAAAAACAAATATCGATGGAGTATTTGCTGCAGGAGATATTTCTGATAAAACATATCGACAAGCAGTGACTGCTGCAGGATCAGGGTGTATGGCTGCGATAGACGCAGAAAGGTACCTAGCTGCAAAAGGTGTGCACTAACCACAACACACTCAAACTCACACTCAAACTTTAATTCACACTCCACACTTCACACTCAAACTCACACTAAATTCAGTGTGAGTTTGAGTGTGGAGTGTGAAATGCAGAACTTAAATACGAAGGCTGCGGGTTACTATCTCCACACTCAAACTTCACACTCACACTATTTTTCACACTCCACACTACAAACTCAAACTCACACTACATTATCATTCTGAATTCAGTGTGAGTGTGAGTGTGGAGTGTGGAGTGTGAACAGGAACTCAATTCCGCACCACACGTTGCAAAAAGATGGTGCTTCCCATATCCACCTGCACAAAATACATCCCCCTAGCAAGATCCGCAGGAACAACAAATTCTATTGTCGTATAATTTCCACCGTAAATATTTCTTTTTATTTCTGAAACAACATTTCCAAGCAATCCGAATAATTTTACAGTAACATCTTCATTCGAATTAGAGAACAATTGAATGTTCAATTTTTCTTGCAGTGGATTTGGATAAACAACAAAAGGTGAAATATTTTCTCTGTCAATTATATTGCTCAGTAGAAAATCAGCATTGGCGAAATTTGGAATTCCATAGCCGAGAGTATCGGTTGGAGTAAGAAAATAATTTGCACTGGCTTCGATTGCAGCTTTTATTTCAATTACACTTTTAGTTGGATGAGCTTGAATTAGGCATGTTGCTGCACCAGCAAGGATCGGACAAGAGAACGAAGTTCCATTTGCGCCACCAATTGTTCCGAACGGATCAGCAACAGTTGCATTCGCACCTTTGGCTGCAACGTTTGGTTTCACATCGCCATCACTTGAAGGTCCATAAGAACTGAAACCAACATAGAGTCCATCACTATCAACTGCACCAACTGCAAGTACACTATCTCCATCCGATGGCGCACTGATGTAATGCCATTGATTGCCACCGGAATTTCCGGCACTGACACAAACCAAAATTCCTCTCGATACAGCAAAATCAGCAGCAATAGAAGAAGGACACGTATGTCCGTTCATATCAGCATACGTGTGTGATGCAAGCGTGTCATCAAAATCCGAATATCCAAGTGAAGATGAAATTACATCAACTCCGACACTGTCAGCATACTCAGCAGCTGCTGCCCAATTGTATTCTTCAATAACATTTTCAGAAAAAACATCTTCTGTGCGTAACAACCAGAAATCTGCATCAGGTGCTGTACCGACTAATTCGCCCGGAGTATTTCCTGCTATGGTAGAAAGCACTTCCATTCCATGTGTATCATCTTCGTAAACCGATGATTGATTATCAACAAAATCCCATGTTCCCAAAATTCCATTTCGACTACGTAAACTATCGAAAGTAGGCAATTGATCAACGTTATAAAATCCTGCGTCTATAACAGCGATAACCATTCCGCTTCCTGTGAAACCATTGTTATGCAAATATTCACCATTCATCAAATGGATCTGATTATATGCAAATCCATAATCTAATGAAGCGGTACGCAAATCAGTTCTTCGAGCAATCGGCATTCCTGTATCAAACTTTGAATTTCCGGAATTAGAAACGTGTTTGAAAATTTTCGTTGCGTTCACTACATATGGCAGTGTAAGAATATTTGCAAGAATCGCTGAATCACACTGAACGATCACACCATTGAACCATTTACTTCGTGCAAGTACCAATGCACCTTGAGTTGAAACCCCTGAAATGTAATTATCATTTACAGGAAGATCTTCATCAGTAATGGGAATCGCATGAGCAGTCCTTCTAGCCACAGCACGTGGCGAAAGAAATGCAGCCGGGTTACTAGTTGAAAAAGCTGATCCTGCTTTATCTGTAAATCGAATAAAAAACTTTTGTGCAACCGTTTGATCTGCGATTAGTGATACAAATAGTATCAACATCAATGTGTAGCGTGATTTCATTTTAACGTTTATAATCTATAACTGTTTGCGCATACTCCACTCCACTTAAAATAACAGGGCCCGACATTGTGTATGCAACTCCAACACTATCTGCTTGTTTAAAAAGCAACCCAACATGATTGCCGTAAATTTCTTTTCTTATTACTCTGTTAATATTAGAAATAAATTCAATCTGATTTACTGTAACAGTCGAATCAAAATTCAAAGCCGTATATGAAGCCGGTGAATAAACATTTTCATAGGAATATTCTTCATCAGGAAGATCATTGAATGCATTACCATTCCATTTATTAATTGAGTTAAATGGAAAAGCAAGTCTAACATACCGTCGATTATCCTCTACTCGCTCCAAAGAAGAGCTAGTCAATTTGGAAGTCCACAGCGCTACAAAACTCCATGGAATAGTATCTGAAGTTCTTTTGTAGCGACTCACAACATAAGCAGTATCACCTTCTGCATCGATAAATGAGCTATCAATTTGCTCTCGTATGTAAAAATGATAATCGACCTTGTCAACATCGATGAGCAGTGCATCATCGCTATCAAAATGTATAATTGAATCAGCTTCGTATTCTATCCAATAACCAATATCTACTCGATAATAATCAGTATATGAATCTATATTCCCTACAACAATTTCGTCCTTCTTGCATGAATTCAAAAATGAAACTATGATTGCAAGAATAAATAATGTGAATATCGAAGTTTTTTTGCTAAAATTTATCATCCACGATTTGCTTTTAATTTGTCCATACTTGAAATTTTATAATTGTCGAGGCATTTATCAACGACTTTGAACCATAATGGTGGAATTAATGCCAAGTAAATTGATGATGCATAACCACCGGGAAGTTTCGGACTGTTTTCATACGTATCAAGAGCATGAAATGGTTTTGAAGAATAATAATGATGATCAC
>JANOBV010000003.1:0-4096 GCA_031411835.1 Bacteroidota bacterium
CCGATGTACACATTTTTCCCAATGATGACATTGCCGGTAACGGTAGCATTTGGATGCACGAAAGAAGATTCATGAACGACAGGTTTGTAGCCGTTGAACTCAAAAATATTTGCCATTGAATTTTCTTTTATGCTTTTTCTATTATCACTGCATAGCCCTGCCCTACTCCAATACACATTGTTACTAATGCATAACGCTTATTCTTCTCATGCAACTCAAGTGCTGCAGAACCAATTATTCTTGCACCACTCATTCCCAGTGGATGACCTAATGCAATTGCACCACCATTCGGATTAATTCTTTCATCATCATCTTTTAATCCCCACGAACGAATCACAGCAAGTGCTTGCGCTGCGAATGCTTCATTCAATTCGATGATGTCAATATCACTCCATGTTAGTCCTGCTCGTTTCAGTGCAATGTTTGCTGCTTCAACCGGACCGATACCCATGATCCTTGGTTCAACACCAACCGCTCCTGTTGAAACAATTTTTGCAAGCGGCTTCAAATTATATTTTTTCACTGCATCCGATGATGCAAGTAACAACGCAGCTGCACCATCATTTAATCCTGCGGCATTTCCTGCAGTCACTGTTCCTTCTTTTCTGAAGGAAGGTTTTAATTTACCTAAGCCTTCTACTGTTGTATCCGGCTTCATGAATTCATCTTTATCGAAGACTTTCACTTCGCCTTTCTTTCCGGGAATTTCTACAGCAACACTTTCTTTTGCAAATCGCCCGCGCTCTTGTGCAGCTTTCGCTTTACGTTGAGAATTGAAACTGAATTTATCTTGATCCTCACGAGATACCTTATCCCGATCAACTAAATTTTCTGCTGTCTCACCCATTGCATCAACACCGAATTGATCTTTCATTTTCGGATTGATAAATCTCCAGCCGAAACTGCTATCGAAAAGTTGTGCATCACGACCGTAAGGCGTGCTTGTTTTCGACATGATCCACGGACCACGTGTCATATTTTCTACGCCACCTGAAATTGCAAGTTCTGCATCGCCAACCATGATTGCACGAGCTGCTGCTACTGTTGCAGATAAACCGGAAGCGCAAAGCCTATTTACTGTTTCACCGGGAACATTGATCGGTAATCCTGCCATCAACGAAGCCATGCGGGCAACGTTTCTGTTATCTTCCCCCGCTTGATTTGCACTACCGAGAATTACATCTCCTACTTGTGTAAAATCAACCTGAGGATTACGTTTCAATAATTCTTTCAATACGATTACTGCGAGATCATCTGAACGTACAGGGGCGAGTGTACCACCGAAGCTACCGATTGGGGTGCGGATGTAATCGATTATATAGGCGTCTTTGATATTCATAATTGTAATTTAAATTGATCCCTCCGGGATCTTGTGTTGATATTTCTTATTGCCGATTCTACAAATATGCGACCCCTTTGGGGTCAGCTGGGATTTTCTTTGTTTTTTGAATTCCAATTTGAAATTAAAATCAAGGTGAATTAAAGATGCGGCATCTTAACTTTAACCTTTGAGCCCTTTACACCTTCCTTCTACTACACTTCCCACTGCTTCGGGGTCCGATAAACTGTGCCTTTGAAGAGAGCAACAATTTCATCAGATTGATTTTTTACAGTGACATGATACACTCCTATTTTATCAGTCAAAGATAATTGTTCAGCAACTGCTGTGATCACATCTCCTTCTTTTACTGACTTTGTATGAGAGATACTTGTTTCAACGGACACTGACATTCTTCCATGACTATTAGAAGCAAATGCTAGTGCGCTATCAGCAAGTGAATATGTTATTCCGCCATGCGCAATTCCGAATCCGTTGAGCATGTCTTTTCGAACAGTCATGCGAAGAGTACAAACTCCTTCTGCAACATTTAATCTTTCAATACCTAACCACTGACTGAATCCATCGTGGTTATACATCTTACTGACAACTTTATTTGCTAAAGAATCTTCACTCATTCTGATTTCCTATTATCTTCTCTTTGTTCCGAATAACATTCCCATTAATCCACGAGTTAGTTCACGTGCGACTTGCTTCACGACTGGATTCTTTGACACTTCAGCAATACGTTTGCTGATATCTAATCCGCCTTCTTCTACTTCAGCTTTTTTTCCTTCTTTTTCAATCGTCTTTACCGGCGGAGCAGAATCAGGTTGAATTTTCTTTGTCAACATTTCATATGCACTACTTCTATCAATGACTTCATTGTAAGCACGTGCAATTGAGGAATTATTTACGATCTCATCTTGCTCTTGAGTGGTTAAAATATCCATTCGAGTTGTGGGAGGAGATAATAGAGTATGCACTAATGGCGCAGGAATTCCTTTTTCATTTAGTACAGAGATCATTGCTTCTCCAATTCCCATTTCAGTAATAAGAGAATCTGTTTTATAGAATTCTGTTTCGGGATAATTTTGCGAAACGAGTTTAATATCTTTTCTGTCATTCGCCGTGAAAGCACGCATGGCATGTTGAAACTTCGAACCAAGTTGACTAAGCACTGATTCAGGAATATCGCTTGGTACCTGTGTACAGAAATAAATTCCAACACCTTTCGAACGAATCAAACGAATGACTTGCTCCAGTTGATCCATCAAAGCTTTTGAAGCATCATTGAAAATTAGATGCGCTTCGTCGATGAAGATTGCAATTTTCGGTGCAGCCTTATCGCCCATTTCGGGAAATGTTTTGTAGATCTCTGCAAGAAGACAAAGCATGAAAGTCGAAAACAACTTTGGTTTATCCTGAATATCACATAGACGAATGATATTGATAAAGCCTTGCCCGCTGGAATCTTTCCGTAGAAGATCATTTACCTCAAACGATTTTTCTCCGAAGAAAATATCTCCACCTTGTTGTTCAAGTTCCAGCAATTTACGCATGATCACTCCTGCTGATGCTGTACTTACGGAACCGTATTCTTTAATATTGTCTTTGCCTTCGTTAGTAATAAAACGAAGTACTTCTCTGAAATCTTTTATATCGAGCAAAGGCATTTGATGATCATCACAGAATTTAAAAATGATAGTCACAGCGCCTTGCTGGTTATCGTTCAACTCAAGAATTTTCGAGATCAACAGTGGCCCAAATTCAGAAACTGTTGCACGAAGTCTAAGCCCTTTTTCTCCGGAGATAGACATAAGTTCTACAGGAAATTGTTTTGGTTTCCATTCGTAACCGATCTTTGCAACACGTTCATCGATCTTCGGATTACTAGTACCCGGTCTTCCAATTCCACTAAGGTCACCTTTGATGTCCATTAACAAAACACTCACTCCTTTTTCAGAAAGCGATTCTGCTAAATGTTGTATCGTTTTTGTTTTACCGGTTCCTGTTGCTCCTGCAATCAAGCCATGACGAGAAACCATGTTCAATGGTAAACGCACCGGTGTATTTACTACTGCTTCTTTGTTTAACATAGCGGTTCCAATTAAAATTGAATCGCCCTGAAAAGCAAAAGCACTATCTATTGTTGATTTAAAATCTGCCATTTAATTAATTTGATTTCATTTATAACCAGAAGTAATTTTTAAGAATAGAATTTTGTCTTATTCGAAGCCATTTTTCTCAGCAATACAGAAGGACGATATCTTTCCTCAAGATAAATTTCATTTAAAGTCACTAATGTATTTAGAATTTGGTCAGCACCGATTTCGTCACACCATTTGAGTAAACCTTTAGGATAATTTACTCCATTGCAAACGGCATTATCCAAATCATCTCGACTGGCAACATTTAAATAATACGCATCAACAGACTCATTGATTAGCATTGAAATCACACGCATGAAAATCTTTTCTGCAAGCGTACGATCCATTAATGGTTCCGGTTTAATTGCATTTGCAGAATAATCATAATAACCGGCTCCGGATTTTTTACCGAAACGTTTTGCTTCGTACAATCGCTTTTGGGTAAGAGAAGGTTTGTAACGTGCGTCGTAAAAAAATTGAGTCCACACAGTTTCTGTCACTTTGTAATTGATATCATTTCCGATGAGATCCATTAATTCGAATGGTCCCATTTTAAATCCACCAACTTCTTTCAATGCCCAATCAATGGTAGCAAATCCTTTTTGTCCTGCAGGAATTCCTTCCCAAC
>JANOBV010000004.1:0-9677 GCA_031411835.1 Bacteroidota bacterium
TTTGTTTTCAATCGTCGAAATTTTGATTTACAAACAGCTTCTTTTTTTCAATTCATAAGACTGTACGATAGCTCATTCTTTGTACAATCAATTGTTAATAATACAACTTTAGCTTGACGCATATGCGATAGCTATCGGGATTGAATTTTGAATTGCTCTCAAAAGGCAGATAACACCCCGACCGACTTCTTATGCGCAATATCAGTAAGAGCCTGTTGCGTCAACGGCTTCTCAAGTTGTCCCGCTACAAAAGTATTTTCAAATATTTTTTTCAGACTATCGGGTTTGTTGAAAACAGAAAGGACAATGATCTTCGATCGTTCTCGAATGAAATCGGGAAGTGTTTTAAATTCTTCAATGAAATCGTAGCCGCTCATCATGGGCAAATGCATGTCGAGGAAAATCCAGTCGGGAGCGTATTCCGGCTTGGTACATTCTTCTCGTAAAATTCTTAACCCTTCTTCGCCTGTGCCGCTGATCATTACGTCGGACACAAAATTTGTAAGCTGCATTAAACGACGGTTCACCAATACATCAATCTCACTATCGTCGATAATCAATGCGCGTTGAAAGTAAAATCCGTTTGAGGCCATTGGTTTTGTTGTTCGACCAAAGATAGCATTTCTTTCGGAATTCGACAGTCGGAATTGGGGAATTGAATTTGTTATTTACCGGTTGCTGTTGAAAAGGTAATTAGTAAGTAGAGAGTGGTAATTAGCAAAACACACTTATTTGCAATAGGAAACATTTATTAAATGAGAAGAGGTCATTGGAGTAAAACCAATAACCTCTTTTTTATCTTTTTGTTTTAGAAAACAATTTTAGTCTAGTAAGCATTGCTACTTTCCACTCACCACTTACTACTTACTAAATGTTGATTGCATCGAGTACCGGCTTATTGAGTGGCTTGTTCAGAAACTTGTAAACGTACCGACTTTGATTGGCGCGATTAAGATCTTTGAAACTTTCTGAAGTAGAAAGCATGATGATCTTTGATTTCCCTTTTACTTCATTTTGTAATTTATCGAACTCTTCCAGAAAAGCGAAACCATCCATGCCAGGCATCATGATATCGAGGAAAATTACTTCGGGAAGTTTATCGGGACTCGTTGCCATTTTTCGCAAGTCTTCTAGAGCAGCTTGTGCTGACTGATGAACAGAAACATTTGTTGCGAATTGTTCATTTTCTAACAACTTCTTATTAATGAAATTATCCAACTCATTATCATCAATAAGCATTACTGAAGCGTAACGTGTAGCTGAACTCATACGTGCGGTTTTTTTAACGACTTCGGTTTACGTTGGAAGTAATGAATTGTTTCGTCTGAGAGGCGAGAATCGTGAATCGTAATTCGATTCTAGATGCTTAGCATTTCTTTGAATTGGGCCACACTTACTAGAGAGAGCAAAAAAAAGAAGCAAAGGCCTAGTTTTGCTTCTTTCAACAATACATGAAATAACCTTTGAAGGTGGTTGGCAAGTAGCTTTTAAAAAATCGTAATTCTAATTTCGTACTAACCTTTGACCTAATTATTTAGCTTTGAAATATAACTTTAGACTTATAACGGCAATCTACAGTAATCGTTACATTGCGTTTAATACACAACCGTAACTGCTCCTACTTTTCCTTTCGATTCCAATCCTTTTGCGAAGACTTGTACTACATAAGTTCCGGTTTCAACAGGTTGTCCCTGATACTTTCCATCCCATTGATTTTTTGCATTAGTGGTTTCGAAAATTACTGTTCCCCATCTGTTGTAGATCAACAAACGGTAGTCCTGTATTCCTTCGCCTTTGATACCAAACATATCATTTAGTCCATCTCCATTTGGAGTGAAGGCCGATGGAATGTAGATACTCAATGGCGGAATTACCTCTGCATAGTTTGATGTACTATGAATAGTATTGTCACCTCGCTTATAGCCGGTAACTCTGTAAATCTTGTTGTCGAGAACATTTTGTGCTTTGCTTTGTGCAGCAAAAGAGATCAAAAGTGCTCCGATTGTGATGATGCGTATTAGTGTGTTCATGTTCATTTCAAAAGGTTACATGCAAATTAAAAATATACGAAGGCCTTGCGGGTGGCATCACACCTACACCTTGCATATGTAAGAAAATGGCTTTTTTAAGCAGAAAATAAAGAAACTCGTCAAAAACAGGCCTTAAAACAGGAATAAATTGAGGTATTTAGAAAATGGAGGGAAATAGGTTGTAATTTTGCACTCAAATAATCATAAAATTATGCCTTATCCGGAATATATCTGCGCTCCTATGCGCGATGAGTTAACAAGTGTCGGTTTTCAGGAGCTAAAAACGTCTGAAGAAGTCGACAAATCGATCCCAAATAGCGAGGGAACAGTACTATTAGTAATGAATTCAGTATGTGGATGTGCAGCGGGAACTGCTCGCCCGGGCGTGAGACTCTCATTAGATTCAGGTAAAAAGCCTGCTAAATTGATGACGGTTTTTGCAGGACAAGATCTCGAAGCAACTTCTCAAGCTAGAAAATACACTCTTCCTTATCCTCCATCATCTCCTGCGATTGCTCTTTTCAAAGATGGCAAACTTGTTCACTTTATCGAACGTCATCATATCGAAGGTCGCAGTGCAGAAATGATTGCGGAGAATTTGAAGATGGCTTTTGAGGAGTATTGTTGAAAAATGGTAAGTAGTAAGTGGTGAGTGGTAATTAGCGCTACCGAAGTTATTCAATTACTAAATTCTATTAATAATATTTTAGGGTGTGGTCTGTAGACTACACCCTAACTTTTTTCACGTGCCTTCGCTTTCATTCTGAAAGAATCTTCTTGTAATTTAGCTCCTCCTCCCCTTTAAGCTTTTACCAAACGTCATTCCGCAGGAAACCTCTAGGTCTCTTTGAAAGAATGTTGGCTACAACGAAATTATTTCAGTTTTAAAATTGAAACAGGTAGGTGCAAATACTTCCGCTCTGCTAATTACCACTCACCAATTACTACTTACCAAAAAAAACAGGATACCTCGCCTCGATCGGCGCATTAATTACCCGATAAACTTTTTCTTTCAAAGCATCAATATCATCTTCTGTCATTCCTATTGTTGGAATTGGGTCGTGTAAAATAATTCGCGCAATGCCGGGATGTCCTATTCTCCTATAGAAATCATCGGGAAGTAAAAGCCAATTGTTCATGAATGTAATGGGAACAATTGGAACTTGTTTTTCGACCGCTAATTTGAATGGGCCGTTTTTGAATCTACCCATAACAGGACCGGTGTGGTGAATGGTCCCTTCTGGAAAAAGTGTGATGCTTATTTTTTTCTCAATATCAGATGCCGCTCGTAAAAATGCGCGATGCGAATCTTTTCTGCTCTTTCTATTCACCGGAATATTCATTCGATCGAAAAAATGTCTGAACAAAGGAACACGACGCAGCTCTGCTTTTCCCATCGTATGAAAATATACGGGTATTGCTATGTAAATCAGCATGATGTCTAAGTATGAAGTATGATTTGGACAAAAAACATAAGCCATTTTAGGATCTAGCTTACTGCTTTTTTCAATCGTGTAAAAAATTCCTGCTGGCCAGATAATGCAATGCGCCCAGATTTTTTTTAGCGTAAAAACGTATTTAAACCAGCTTTTACTTCTCAATAAAATAAAAAAGACAGGAAAAAAGATGAAAAAAGTGAGGACAGCATTAAAGAAAAACAGTGACCGCCAAAGCCACTGAAAAGGAAAAAGAAGGTATTTGACTATTTTTTGCAGAATTTTAAGCTTTTAATAGTGCGAAGGTAGTTAACCCAAACCGATAAGAATGCAATGCCCATTCATTTCTTCAAATAATGCACACAAAAGCCTGAAAGTCTTGACCGAAAAGTATTTTTTTTTACCTTTGTCCCCCTTGTAAAAAGGAGGTTTGAAACAATGAGCGGCTCACGGGAATATGTGATTAATTACGGAAGTCTTCCAATTGGTGAACATGAGTTCGAGTTTCATATCAATGATGCGTTCTTTCAAAGATTCGAAAACTCACTTGTTCAGAAAGGTGATATTGATATTCTCGTTGTCGTCGACAAAAAAGAATTGATGATGTTGCTTGACTTCACGATGGAAGGTCATGTTATTGTTGAATGTGATCGTTGTCTTGAAGATCTTGAATTACCGATTGAAGCTTACGAAGAGTTGATCGTAAAATTCGGTGAGCAAGAAGAAACAGAAACGGAAGAAGTGATTGTTGTTTCTACTAAAGAATATGAATTAGATGTATCGCAGTTTATCTATGAATACATTTCACTTCAGATTCCGATGAGAAATGTGCACGATGAAGAAGAGAATGGACAAACATGCGATCCGGAAATTCTGAAAGCGATTGAGAAACTTCAACCGCAACAAGAAGAAGCTCCACCAACAGATTCACGTTGGGATGGTTTGAAAGGAATTAATTTGAACTAATACTCCTATAGGAGAAAAGATAAATTACAATAGTATAATACAAAGATAAAATGCCAAATCCGAAACACAGACACTCGAAATCCAGAAGAGATAAAAGAAGAACTCATTGGAAAGCTGAAGTTCCTACTATAGGTACGGATCCTACGACAGGACAACCTCACCTTTTTCACCGTGCTCACTGGCATGATGGAAAACTTTACTACAAAGGTAAAGTGGTGATGGAAAAAGAAAATGCGTAATAACTAATACATTGCGATTGAAAAGCAGTTGTGGGAATTTTTTGTTTCCGCTCAACTGCTTTTTTTATTTTTATTACATTCGTTAGTCTTAAGTAAGAATAACCAAAGATGAAAATCGGTATAGATATTATGGGCGGCGATTTCGCGCCGGAACAAACAGTACTTGGTTCGATAGAAGCCCGTAAAGAACTTCCTTCAAGCGTTGAACTCGTTCTTATAGGCGATAAAGATGCTATGCAACCAATCTTCGAACGCGAAAATTTTTCTGCTGATCAATTTACTATTGTGCATTGCACAGAAGTGATTGCCATGGCTGAACATCCAACGAAAGCGATTCAGCAAAAACCAAATTCAAGCATAGCTGTTGGATTTCAATTATTGAAAGAAGGCAAGATCGATAGCTTTGCATCTGCAGGAAACACCGGCGCAATGCTTGTTGGTTCTATGTTCAGTGTAAAAGCAATTCCGGGAATTCTTCGTCCTGCGATCGCAACATTACTTCCTAAATTTAAAGGCGGCTGGGGATTACTTCTTGATGTTGGTGTAACAGCTGATTGTAAGCCGGAAATTCTTGCACAGTTTGCAACACTTGGAACTATATATGCTGAAAGTATTTTGCAAATAAAAAATCCTTCTGTTGGACTGATGAGTATTGGTGAAGAAGAAGAAAAAGGAAATTTACTTACGAAAGAAACGCATCAACTTTTGAAAAATATGACAAGCATCAACTTCGTCGGAAACGTTGAAGGTCGTGACTTATTTAATGAAAGAGCAGACGTTGTTGTTTGTGATGGCTTTACCGGAAATGTTATTCTTAAAGAAGCAGAATCCTTTTATGCAATGATTCGCAAGCGTGGTATTCGTGATGAGTATTTCGATCGTTTCGATTTTGAAGATTACGGTGGCACTCCAATTTTAGGAATCAATTCAAATGTGATCATCGCACATGGAATCAGTAAAGCAAAAGCGATAAAGAATATGATTCTTCTTTCTAAAAATGTGATCGACGCCCAACTCTCTGTGAAAATTGCGGGCGCGTTTACGAAGGAATCGGTTTGACGTTGAAATCAAAAATCAATCCCGATAGCTTTTAAGATCAATAATCAAAAAAAGCGAAGCGTAATAAATAACGCTTCGCTTTTTTTCAAATCATAACCCATTGATCTCAAATATTGCGAATTCACATACGACCCCTCCGGGGTCGGTGCGGGTCGTTGATCTGCGTTTTCTACAAACATGCGACCCCTCTGGGGTCGGCAGAATGGAATGTCCATCCACAAAGTTCAGAATCATTCGTTTCCGAAAAAAAAACAAATGGAATGCAATCTTGTAATTATCCCGACCCCAGAGGGGTCGAATATTGGTAGATTGGAGAAAACGCAAATAATAATTTGACCCCGGAGGGGTCACATGTGATTCGTATTCATGTTACATCCAATCCGAATTGAAAAATTCATTAAAACAATTACATTTGTCCCTCAATTTAACAAGATAAACATGTCGAAAATTACTGCTGCAATCACGGCTGTTGGAGGTTATGTTCCTGATTACATTCTTACGAATGCTGAACTAGAAAAACTTGTCGACACAACCGATGAGTGGATCATGTCGCGTACAGGAATTAAGGAGCGCCGAATCTTAAAAGGCGAAGGACTTGGGACTTCTGATTTAGCAGCTCCTGCAGTGCTTGAACTTTGTCGCAAACGCGGTATTGATCCATTAGAAATTGAATTGCTTATTTGCGCAACAACAACACCTGATCATCAGTTTCCTGCAACTGCAAATATTATCACTGATAAAATCGGTGCAAAGAATGCTTGGGGATATGATATCTCCGCCGCATGCTCAGGTTTTCTATACGCTTTGGCAACAGGTTCTAAATTCATTGAATCCGGTCAATATAAAAAAGTAGTGATTGTTGGTGCGGATAAAATGTCGAGCATCGTTGATTACTCTGACAGAACAACGTGTGTTATATTTGGCGATGGTGCAGGCGCAGTTTTGCTTGAACCAAATACAGAAGGATTAGGAATACTCGATAGCATTTTAAGAAGCGATGGCTCCGGTCGTGTTTACCTTCATCAAAAAGGTGGAGGATCAGTTCGTCCGGCATCACATGCAACAATAGATGCAGGTGATCATTACATTTTTCAAGATGGACAACCGGTTTTCAAATTTGCTGTAACAAACATGGCCGATGTTTCTGCAGAGATCATGGAAAAAAATAATCTCAAAGCAGAAGATGTTGCATGGCTCGTTCCACATCAAGCAAACAAACGTATCATCGATGCAACAGCAAGACGTATGGGAGTTGGTAGTGAAAAGGTAATGTTGAACATTGAAAAATATGGCAACACTACCAGCGGAACAATTCCACTTTGTTTATGGGAATGGGAAAAGCAATTGAACAAAGGCGACAACATCGTGCTCGCTGCATTTGGCGGAGGGTTTACTTGGGGTAGTATTTGGATCAAGTGGGCTTATTGATCAATTCAATAGTAAAAAATTAGAAGTCAAAATTAGGTCAAAGGTCATTCGGTCTTTGACCTTTCAGTTTTTGGGGAAGTGTGAAAATAGTGTCAGTTACAGTGTTAGTGTAAGTTCTCAGAAAATCCGCCAATTAACCACCAAATCGGCAAATAACCCCCTACTCCTAAGCATTTTACACACAAATAAGCCTTTTCTTAACGAAAAACTTCAAAACCGCTTTGATATTTTTACAATTTAGACTAGGTTTGGTATTCGAAAAGATTTTGGGGAACTGCATAACTACGCCCAACTAATTAAATTTCAGGATGAAACAAAAAACCACCGTTGCAAAATCAAAGCCTGCGACAGAACCAACCATGAATATTAAAGACATCGAAAGCCTTATAAAATTTGTACAAAATAGTGGAGTTGCGGAAGTAAGTCTTGAGCAAAAAGACCTTAAGATAACCATCCGTACTACACATGGACAAATGATGATGGCCTCTGCTCCGACAACTCAAGTGCAACATTTTGCTGCTGCGCCGGTTATGACCAATCAATCGGCTGCGCCGGTCGCACCTCCTGCTGCCGACAAACCTAAAGGTGGTGTTGATGAATCAAAATACATTACTGTCAAGTCACCAATGATCGGTACATTCTATCGTACTCCTTCGCCTGACAAACCAATGTTTGTGAATGTAGGTGATGAGATCAAAACAGGAAGTGTTCTTTGTATTATCGAAGCAATGAAATTATTCAATGAGATCGAATCTGAAGTTACAGGTAAGATCGTGAAGGTATTGGTTGACAATGCTACGCCTGTTGAATATGATCAACCTCTTTTCTTGGTAGATCCAAGCTGATAAAAAATGTGACTGATAAATTTTTGATGGTCTGATTTTTAAAACACACCTCCTCAAACGTTGTATCAGTTCTTTCTCCCACTCATTTGAAAAAACATTATGTTTAAGAAAATATTAATTGCTAACCGTGGTGAAATTGCTTTGCGAATAATCCGTACGTGCAAAGAAATGGGAATTAAAACAGTTGCTGTTTATTCTACTGCTGATAAAGACAGTTTGCATGTTCGCTTTGCCGATGAAGCAGTTTGTATCGGTCCTCCTCCAAGTAAAGATTCATATTTAAATATTCCCAGCATAATGGCTGCAGCGGAAATCACAAACGCTGATGCTATTCACCCGGGTTATGGTTTCCTTTCTGAGAATTCTAAATTCAGTCAGATCTGCAAAGAACACGGCGTGAAATTTATTGGTGCCACTCCTGAACAGATCGATCAGATGGGCGATAAGTCGAATGCAAAAGATACAATGAAGAAAGCCGGCGTTCCTACTATTCCGGGAAGTGAAGGATTACTTACTGATCTGAAAGAAGGATTAAAGACTGCGAAGAAAATTGGTTATCCTGTTATCATCAAAGCTACTGCCGGTGGTGGTGGTCGTGGTATGCGAATCATTTGGAAACCGGAAGACTTCGAAGCACTTTGGGATTCAGCACGTCAAGAAGCAAGCGCTGCATTTGGTAACGATGGAATGTATCTTGAAAAATACATTGAAGAACCAAGACATATAGAAATTCAAATTGCAGGTGACCAATACGGAAAAGCTTGTCACTTGAGTGAACGTGATTGTTCTATTCAACGTCGTCACCAAAAACTTACAGAAGAAACACCATCTCCTTTTATGACTCCGGAATTACGTGAGGCAATGGGAGATGCCGCTATCAAAGCTGCATTAGCAGTTAGTTATGAGGGCGTAGGTACAGTAGAATTTTTGGTCGATAAACATCGCAAATTCTATTTCATGGAAATGAATACGCGGATTCAAGTTGAACATCCTGTTACAGAAGAAGTAATCAACTACGATCTTATTAAAGAACAAATTAAAATTGCTGCAGGTATGCCGATCTCGGGAAAAAATTATTTCCCAAGTTTGCATGCAATAGAATGTCGGATCAATGCAGAAGACCCATATAACAATTTCCGTCCGTCGCCGGGAAAGATAACCGTACTTCACGTACCGGGCGGACATGGTGTTCGTGTTGATTCACATATTTATGCAGGATATATTATTCCTGCGAATTATGATTCAATGATCGCTAAACTTATCACCGTTGCTCAATCTCGCGAAGAAGCCATCAACACAATGGAACGCGCATTAAGTGAATTCGTTGTTGAAGGTGTAAAGACAACCATTCCTTTTCACCTGCAATTGATGGAAAACGAAGATTTCCAAAGCGGTAATTTTAATACCAAGTTTTTGGAAGGTTTTGTGATGAAGAAATAGTTTTTGGTGACGGGCTGATGAGCTTTGATTGAGCATCGTTGCGACAGTCTATCCCGATACTTCGGGACTCCGTTCAACACCAGATCATCATTGAACTTTCAGGTGTTATTTTTTCTTATTTATAGCAAATAGCAAGGCTGAAGAAATAATACACATTACCAGCGCACCAATGATAAGGAAATTGTCTTTTTGTGAGATCCCGATAAGCAAGTCTCCGATAAACATGACCAAAAC
>JANOBV010000005.1:0-10224 GCA_031411835.1 Bacteroidota bacterium
CTGCACGCGGCATGGCTGGATCAGCCTTGCGGCCATTGTCCAATATTCCTTACTGCTGCCTCCCGTAGGAGTCTGGTCCGTGTCTCAGTACCAGTGTGGGGGATCATCCTCTCAGACCCCCTAGACATCGTAGCCTTGGTGAGCCGTTACCTCACCAACTAGCTAATGTCACGCATGCTCATCTGTAACCACCGGAGTTTTGATCATAAAATGATGCCACTTCATGATATTATGCGGTATTAATCTTCCTTTCGGAAGGCTATTCCCCAGTTACAGGTAGATTGCATACGCGTTACGCACCCGTGCGCCACTCGCCGGCATGTATTGCTACACCCGCTGCCGTTCGACTTGCATGTATTAGGCCTGCCGCTAGCGTTAATCCTGAGCCAGGATCAAACTCTCCATTGTAAAGTTGATTTCTGTCTCTGTATAGGATTTGTTACTCAAAATTATGTCGACTTAGTCAACGTTTAATTAGGGCTTGTTATTTCCTGTTCAATTCTTCAAAGAACGTCTTACTTATAAATTCTATTTAACTCCTGCGAGTCAAATCAAGTAATCCTTTTTCTATTCCATTAATTCCGTTGAATTAATGCTAATTCTATTTGTTTTTCGGGCTGCAAAGATACTAACTGTTTTCTACAAACCAACTCTTTTTAATTATTTTTTTTCAAGATTCGTTAACCTTCACATTTCCAGTTAAAAAAGTTTAAAAACACTCGTTTTTCAACCTCCTCTCCTTTCCTCTACTCTTGAATTTCCCGCCTTTCAGCGCCCCTTGGTGTTAAAGAACTTTGTTATTGGGGATGCAAATGTACTACCTTTATCAAATCCTCCAAATATTTCTACATCTTTTTTATAAACATTTTGCCCTTTTTCAATTAGTCGCCTAGAATCCAAGGGGATAAATGTGAAAAAAGTTCGGTTTTGAATGAATATCGAGGTTTTTCCGCCTAATCAGTAGACTTTTCTTGCAGGTTTCAGGTTAAAGGTTTCAAGTTCAGCTACCGACCAACCATTCTTACATAATTGGAACAATTTCATTTCCTAAAATATACCCTGTAATTTAATTACTCAACAAATTTTAAAGCTAACAAAACTTGTATCTAAAATTAAAACACTTGCTACAATTTCATAGGTAAATCTCAACATTTTTCAATCAAAAATTTAGCTAACAAAAAAAATAATTTTCTTTTTAGTCTCCGAAGTGATACGCCAACCTGAGACATGAAACTTTAAACAATCTTCATGGCGTACTAACTGAAACTTCCAATACTTTTCCATTAAAAAACATTTGACCTTCCATAGCAAATTTACCTATGTAATTTCCCATTTCCTCAGGTTGCTTCGCTGCTTCAAATCCCGGAAATGCTTTTGAAAACATTTCTGTTTGCACACTACCAAGTGCAAGACAATTTACTGCTATATTTTCTTCTTTGAATTCTTCTGCAAGACATTCTGTAAGGACACAAAGTGCTCCTTTACTGCTGCTATAGGCAGATAGCCCTTTGAATTTTGAACTTCCTTGCACCCCTCCTACTGAGCTAATATTAACAACGTGCGCTTTGAATTTTGAAGTTCCTAACTGCTTACTTTTTTTCAATAATGGCAAAAGATATTTTATCAAATTAACAGGACTGAAAACATTCACTTCATACACTTGCCGCCAGTCTGAAATTGCTAATTCTTCGAATGGAGCACTTTTTAAATAACCTGCATTATTGATCAACACTTCTAATGATGAAATTTCTTTCTCTAACTTCTTCTTTAATGAAATCAAGAATTCTTCTGAACTAATATCTCCTACACAAATTGTTAATTTACCGGGTAAGTTAAATTTTTCAAAATGGTCTGACAATTTATTTAATCCTTTTTCATCGCGACTAACTGCATAAACATGATTATCTGAATTAGTCGCCAAGGCTATTGACGTATAATAACCAATTCCGCGCGAGGCACCTGTAACTAGAATATTCATAAAATTGTAATTTTAGTTTGTAAAGAAAATCAATTTGTGCAAATATATTTGAATTGATTTCTACATTTACAAAAAATAAGTTCAGTGAAAAAAGTAATTCTGCTAAGTGTATTTTTTATTTCGTGTTTAAAAATTCATGCTCAAGAACCGGGAACGGATCCTGGAACAGAACAAAGTTCTGAACCTGCTCCCAGAACTTCCTATCCCAATTCAAAAAAGCCTACTAAAACTTCTCCTTTCGCTGATCGCTTGTTTACAGGTGGTGACATTGGAATGCAATTTGGTTCACAAACATTTATAGAGGTTGCACCTATACTTGGCTATAGGGCTACTCCAGAACTTTCTGTTGGTATTTCAACAAAATATATTTATTACAAAGTCAATGATGTTTATTCAAATTATCATTACGAGACAAATACATATGGTGGCGGATTATTCATGCGTTACAACATCTTGGAAGAAGTTTTTTTACATGGAGAATATGAAGGTTTATCTATGGAAGTACCACTTAGTCCTTATGAAACGAATAGAAGAATTGTCTCCGGACTTTTTCTAGGTGGTGGTTACAGACAGTTCATTGGAGAATATAGTTCCCTGAATATCATGTTACTTTTCGACGTTATCGAAGATCAATATTCTCCTTATCAAAATCCTATTCTTAGAATCGGATTTGACTTTGGACTTTGATAAATTTTGATTTAAGAATTCGCGTATTTGAAGCAATTGAATTTCGCAAATTTCAATTCTCCTTCAAGTAAGGAATTGCACGATACACATCAAGATCAACATTCCGCATCACTTTATTGTAATACTCTTGCTTGGGTAAATAGTAGATCAAATAACCTTTCGCATAAAAATAAAGAGCTTCCGGCTCTGAAATATAATCTCTGATCTTTGCTTTCAAATTGGATGTATCATTCGATTGCACGATCAATTGATTATACCACCTCCCACTTACAATAACTGAAGGTATCGTAATCGTATCCATTGAAGAAATCAATGAATACACAAATTCAATTCCGTTTTTTCTACGTGTATGGTAAGAATAAACCGGTCCTTGCAAATAATCAAGTGTCAACTTTTCTCCTCCTGCATTAAACGTCGAAGTCAAAGCAGAAACTGATGCTGCATCATAACGATCCGCCGGAGAAATCGTACAACACAAAGAAGAAACGATCAAGGTTCCACAGAAAAAAACAAATGCACGATTATAAAGATATTTTCCATAGATCAGAATAATAAAAGGTACAATTGGAATCAGGTAGCCGGATTCCATCGGCAATTTTAAAAATGCAATAATGTAAATATCCACTGCGACTAACCAAGCTATTACATATTTTTCATTTATCGAACGCGGAAAAAGGAATTTGTTTTTCGAGAAATTATGTGGAAGAAAAAACAGAATGGTCGAAACAAAAATACCTAGAATTCCAATCAAGCCCCAGACTTCTATTGATAGTTTATAGAGTACTTTCGGAATAGCAGGATAAGGAACATCATAATATGTAAAGAATCCTAAACCATATTTATTCATCAATGGAATATAAAAAAGTACGCCTCCAATAATAGCAGGTAGCACCATCTTCGCTATTCGCTTAATATTATTATTCAATCCATCGCTTCTTAAAAGCATAATCGACAAAGGCAATAACATTGCACCGGATGTCAATCGAGTACCAATTGCAAGGGCAACAAAACAACCTGCAACAAACAATTTGTCTCTCAACATGAAAAACATACCAAGCATGATGAATGCTAATGCGATATTATAATCAATCGTGGTAGTACTATGGATAAAAATAACAGGCACGAAAGCAAGTGTTGTAGCGGCAAGAAAAATATATTTGAAACGTAAGGCTCGAAGGATGAATGCAAATGTGGTAACAGCAATCGTTGTAAAAATTGCTGAGATCGAATTCATCCCAACATACCCGAATGGACTAACTAAAGTGCATAGAAATTCGTGAACCGGATAACCGGGAAGTCGCGATGGAATATATTCACCTGTAGAAAATAAATGTTTTGCAGAAATAGCGACTGACCAAGAATCACCATCCAAACCATAACCATAAATAAGGAAAGGCAAACGTGAGATAAACACCACTACTGCAAAGAGCAAGTACTTATTAAATTCTTTACGTTTGGTAATTTCCACAGGTGATTATTGTCATTTGAAATTGCGCTCATTTAGTACAACTTCTAATTGTTCAAATATGAGTCAAAGATATTTGCAAATCAAGCAATTCAAACAAATACATTAAAAATCTTCTAATTTTAATCGGCTAATAAAGTGCATGATGCGTCCAGCCTTCTTTTGAACCCTTGCATTTGGCTTTACCGGACTCCATTTTAATGGACTAGGAAGTACTGCTGCGATCAATGAAGCTTCCCTTACACTCAACTTTGAAGCAGGTTTATGAAAGTAATCTTGAGCAGCAGCTTCAACACCATAAACACCATCACCCATTTCGATAACGTTAAGATAAACTTCCATAATTCGCTGTTTACTCCAAAATATTTCGATCAAAAATGTAAAATATACTTCAAATCCTTTTCTTATCCACGATCGATTTGGCCACAAGAAAACATTCTTTGCAGTTTGTTGACTGATCGTACTGGCACCTTTCATCTTTTTACCTACATGCTTTTTATTGTAATTCTCAGCCTTCTTAATTGCTTCGAGATCGAATCCAAAGTGCTCCTCAAATTTTTGATCTTCAGCTGCAATTACTGCCAATGGCATAGCACTACTTATTTTATCTAGCGATACCCAATCTTTTTTGAGCTTCATATCCTTGCCATCGGATTTTTGTTCGATACACCGAATCAACATTAAAGGAGTTAGCGGAATCGGAACAAATCTGAAAAATAGAACAGAAACAATACTAATTGCAATGAACCAAATAGCAATTTTAAATACAACACGAAATATCCTTTTCAGCATTTACCTTTTACTTTAATTCTAAAAATAATTTTTCTCTTGGAGCTAGATCTATGATCGCAATTAATTGATTTCCTTCTTTTTTTATTCTAATGTTTTTTTCACCGGCAGATATTGCATTCGCATCTGTTATCAAACTTAACCCTGATATTGCTTTATCACTGTTATTATAAACAAACATAGAATTTCCTTGACCGGTCTGAACAACAACATTATCTAATTGCAAACGATAATCGAGCATTTCTTTTACTGTAGTTAACCATATTTTACCTTGATTACTATAATCGTACAATCGTTCAAGCATAGAATCAAATTCAGGATTAACGACGATTGTATTTTCGGAATAAGAATAAAACCCCGTAGTTGAATCAACTCTTGCGGGATAGCAATGTAAAACGCAATTTCCTCTACTATTCACAAAATCATTCAACCGAAAAGTATTGAAATAATAATTCCAAAGCGAACCATCTGCCGGATCTAAAGTAAAGGTGGTTCTCCATGAAATAAAACTTTTATCGATTGGATTCTTAAAATATTCGGGGGTTGGATAAGCTTCGTCCCAACCTGAATAAGGTGTTGTTAAGAATGAATAGTAAGTTGCTTTTGAATAAAGATCTACATCTTCGTAAAAATCATTCCAAAAATAATTCACCCTATACTTTTTCCAAAGATCAGCCATAAAAAAATCAGAAGTAGAATCAAGTCCACTGCATACTATGTCTTCGCGGTTAGACTCTTTTCTATTATCGTATCCATGGTCGATCCAATTGACAGTTCCAAAATTTTGTTGCATGTATTCCATTGCAGATTCTGCAAATACTCTATTCGTCGTAAAAGGGTCAGGTGTATGCAAACAAATTTCATGATTCTTCCCTTTCAATTGATTTAAAAACTCAGCAAATTCTGAAGAACCTTTGATCGACAAGGAGTTTTCCGGAAAACGAATATCCTTCTCCGAGTTTTTTAGATTGGTTGGGTTATCATAAAAAACACTTTTAGTAACAGGGATTCCATGTCCAACAAAGCCACCAATAGCTGAATCTGAAGAATGAATCCTTTCACTCCCGAAATTGAGTGCTCGTTGTATTTTAATATCTGAAAAATCGGCGTGCTCCGTCCAGATCAAAGAAGACAAAAAGCCATTAGGGTTCTTCATCACTCTTGTTATCGTTTTATTCTTTTCAACAGAATTGAATTTTAAATTCCCTGACAAAGTCTGTCCGATCTTATAATGAATAGCAGATCTATTTTTATAGATCATCAAACTCTTTTTCATCATTGGATAATGCAAAAAGGGATGATCTAATTCGTAATCCAAATTAAACAATAAATATTTTTCCTTTGTGCAAAGTTGCATTGAAGAACTTGACTGATTTCGATAAGAAAGAAAATCAATACTTTTTCCTTTTAACATCAGACCCTCTTTCTCAAGCCAATATTCGTTTCTAAACGTTACAGAGTCAATATCGCCGTTTTTACAATATACTTTTTCTAAATCAACGTTATACCGAAAGATTAGTGCTGCTCGCTTGAGGAATAAATCAGACTTAAAAACGAGGTCAGGTTTTATACTAACATACCCAGTAATATTGTCCACATCAATTAACACATTCAAATTAGCAACTTTGGATTTATAAAAGAGATGAAGTTTGATTCTATTGTCATTCCCTTCAACAGAAAATCTATCAAAATGATCTAATAAAATTATCTTACTTTTTTTGCCACTTTGCTTTTTAAGATATTCGAGATAAAAACCAAGGTCACTATATAGAGAATCTCCCTGAGCAGAAATTATTTTTACTTTTCGATTGATAGAATCCAACAATACAGAAAACTTTTCGCCATTTGTAATTTTTATATAGTTCAAATTCTTTCCTTTATCGGCAAACAAATTCACAGCAGGAAGAAAAGATTCACTCTCATGTTCATACAATGAAATTTCAAGATCATACAGATCGCAGATTGACTTTCCGTTTTTATTGTAGCCATATACAAATAAGCTGTTCGCGTCGACAACAAAAGAAGCCGGAATTTGAAATTCTACATTGACAGCTGTCCACTTATCGAACTTGCTAACTTTTACATCCTTCGAATCCCAAATTATTGTGGAATCAGAATGCGCAACTGACATTGCAATTGCATATTCAGAATTAATGGATGCGAATCTAACTTTTGCATGAATAGAAACAGTTAAACTTTTGCTTAAACAGTTTTGTGGAAATGCTCCTTTAAAACCTAATCCATAAGTATGCGATGAATCAGTTCGAGAAAAAAGTATACCGGTTTCAGAATCTTTAAGAAGAGTTGATGAATTGATCCATTCAGAAGAAAGTGAATCAGTCGGACCACCAAATTTGATCTTGCTCAAAAGTTCATCACCTTTAGCAAGAAATTGTAGTAACAAGAAACAAATTAGAATTGTAAGTCTTTGCATAACCCCTATTGGGCTCAAAAATACTTAAAGACAGATTGCAAACAACTTTATTCAGTATTTTTCTGAACAAGTTTTGTATCGCTCGCTTTGCTGCTATAAAATTCAGCATTCTTGCTATCGCCGGTAATTCTATACAATCTGGCTAGACTATCAAGCGAGGAGAGATTGGAAGGATTTTCGTCCAGGTTCAATTTCAGCATTCGAATAGCGTCTTCGTAGCGCTGTCTTTTCGTAAGCTGCGCAGCTATATCATTTACATGAGCTTCCCCAGCTGGGTATTTACGAAGAACCACATCCTTTTGCGACTGAGTGATCAGAGAAGCAAGATGTACATATTCAGTTCGAATGGACTTGACTCGTTTCATAAAATAATCATATGGAACCATCTCGTCAATAAAATCCTTTTCATAGGCATCAAGACATGCATTTAGATAATCAAATGCTTCCCAAGGCTTGTATTTTTTTCGGCTATAATTTTTCAAGAGCACATCGCCTTTTACAAGGAAAACTGTATCACCTGTTTGTTCGATCAGACTATTGAAGTTGATCAAAGACGCTAATGCGATCTGAGAATAGTTTTGCGATTCGTTTTTAAATCCACCGCAAGTCGTCTGCCAGATCTTTTGGAAAAGCTGAACACCACCCTCTGTAGGATTAATTGCATCAATAACACAATGTACATTTCCCGGGCCGGCATGATAAGCATGAAGAACTAGCAATCGGAACCAAAGATCTGTTTCACTATACGCAACTCCCTTTTCATCGAGGAACTTTTTGATGTAAGGAATGCAACTTGTCTTGATCAATGAAGAAGCAGCTTTTGCTGACTTATCAATATCAGATCGTTCATCAACATATTTATTGACTTTCAATCCGTATCGGATAGCGACAGATCTCATTAATTGAAAAGGGCCATTTGCGCCTACTGATGATTTCGATTTTAATTTGCCAGGACTTTCAATTAACATAATGGCCTGAGCATACCAAGGATCGCAATTATTTTTTTCAAAGGCAGTAATTTCACGACTAATAATAGGCAACACTTTTTTCACTTCGTAGAATTCACCTTTACCAGCCGTTACAAATAAATGATCAGCACTTTCTACCTCGTAGATCTTGCAGAGACTGTCTTTGTAACACAGTTTTTCCGGCTCGGTCTGACTCATCCAAACGGAGCGATTCACACGATTGATTGGTTTACGGCAGTACGAGATATTAACGATACAAGTATCGCTCGTCATATTGATGACATCTTTCCAAAAAACGGCTTGTGGTAATGTGTCCCACCCTTGCGAGTGCATTGTAGAGTCTTGCAAAAAGTGAAGCGCAAGTGTGTCATTGTAGGTAATCACGGTTTTGTTGACCACATTAAAATTGCGATTCTCCTGAGCATTTGAAATGTTCAGAATAAAAACTGCGAATATGACTGAAAAAATGGACTTCATCTGTTTGGATAATACAATAGAATTACGCTCCGTTTGAAACGGTGTTAGCGCAATTCCATTATAATTCTTACAATTTAAATTAAACTCCTCTGAGTCTTTCTTTGTATTTTTTGATTTGACGCGATAAGGTTTCAATACAAAGGTCAGTAGCTTCTTCGAAAGTATGACATTGCTCTTTAGCGATAATATCATTACCCGGAATCTGAATTAATATTTGAACAATTTTATTTTTATTGTCACTTGCTTTATCAACTTTAAGAGTGACTTCACTACCAATAATATGGTCGTAAAAGTGAACTAGTTTGTCAACTTTTTCTTCAATGAATTGCAGTAATTTTTTGTCTGCGTCAAAATGAATTGACTGTACTCTGATTTTCATAGAGATCCTCCTGATTTTTTAAGCTCGTGGGTGAGCTTGTTTATAAACTTCTTTTAATTTCTCAATTGTGTTATGCGTATAAACTTGCGTCGCACTAAGATTAGCGTGACCAAGTAATTCTTTTACACTATTGATATCCGCACCATTGTTTAACATGTGCGTTGCAAAAGTGTGTCGTAAAATATGTGGACTTTTTTTCTCCAAAGTTGTTACTGCACTTAATCGTTCTGTTACTATTCTATAAACCATCTTTGGATACATACTAATTCCCTTTGAAGATACGAAAAATGATGCGGGAAAGGGAGCAATTTCCTTACGCACATTCAGATATTCTTCTATCAACTCCTTTAACTTAGAAGTAAACGGGATAATACGTTCTTTGTTTCTTTTTCCAAGAACTTTTACCTGGCACTGATACAGATCAATACGTTCATCCGTAAGTCCTATAAGCTCAGCTCTCCTCATTCCGGTAGCATAGAGCAATTCAAGAATTAGTCGATCTCTAATGGCATCAAATCCGTCACCAAAATTCACTTCTGTAAAAAGTAAATTCATTTTACTTTCTTCAACAAAAACAGGAAGTCGTTTTGATATTTTGGGTGATATAACTTTGAGAAGAGGATTTGTTTTTACATCGCCTCGTCTTAAAAGAAATTTATAGAATGTTTTGAGAGAAGTAATTTTTCGGTTGACAGATCTAGCCCCTACTCCCTTTTCCATCATGCTCACCATCCATGAACGAACCATGGACTGGTTGATATCACCGGGATTTTCTACTTCATAGAGTTTTTTTTGGAACTCAAAAAATTGCTTGAGGTCATTTTCATACGCCAAGATTGTATTGGCTGAAAAACGTTTTTCAAAACGTATATATTGAAGAAAACTCTGTACGACCATATTGAATAAAAAAAGAGAAACAAATGGATCGCATTCGTTTCTCTTTCACATTTATGTTATTATATCTGTCATGCGACCTAAAGGTTACAGTAACAGTAAAGGTAGCATAATTATTCTTTACAATCGACCAAATTAAAGGACGTTGGTTCT
>JANOBV010000006.1:0-1975 GCA_031411835.1 Bacteroidota bacterium
GTCTGAGCAATTCAAAAATAAGTCAATTGAATTTTCGTCGTCATTAGACAAATTAAAGGAAGCATCTTTCTTTATCGTAACTGTCCCCACTCCAATTGACGAACATAATCTTCCGGATTTAAAACCACTATTGAGTGCAACTAAATCAATTGGTAAGGTTTTGAAAAAAGGCGATTACGTAGTTTACGAATCGACTGTTTATCCGGGCTGTACAGAAGAAGATTGTTTACCTATTCTCGAAGAGCTTTCGGGACTAAAATGCAAAACAGATTTCAAGATCGGTTATTCACCAGAAAGAATTAATCCGGGCGACACAGAACATACAATCACGAAAATATTAAAAGTGGTTTCAGGATGCGATGAAGAATCGTTGAATGAGATTGCGGATACTTATCAGATCATTGTAAAGGCCGGTGTACATCGCGCTTCTTCTATTCGTGTTGCCGAAGCTGCAAAGATCATTGAGAACACACAACGTGATGTGAACATTGCATTGATGAATGAACTTAGTATCATCTTCAATAAGATGGGAATAAATACGTACGATGTTTTGGAAGCTGCCGGTACGAAATGGAATTTTATTCGCTTTCAACCGGGATTAGTTGGCGGACATTGTATTGGAGTTGATCCATACTATCTAACTTACAAAGCACAAGAATTAGGATATCATGCTCAAGTAATCAATAGCGGTCGATATGTGAATGACAGCATGGGGTTTTATGTTGCAAAACAAACTGTGAAGAAAATTATTGCTACAGGAAAAGATGTTTCTAAATCGAAGGTTCTTGTTCTTGGTGCAACATTCAAAGAAAATGTAGAAGACATTCGTAATTCAAAAGTTGCTGACGTCGTGAAAGAATTAGTTTCATATGGTGTCACTGTTGAGGTAAGCGACCCTAGAGCTAATAGTGCAGAACTTAAACATGAATACGGCTTTGAGTTAACTCCAAAAATCGGAAACGACTATGATGCTGTCATCATTGCAGTTAATCATACTGAATACAAAGACTACGATGAAGCTTGGTTTAGCAATGTTCTAAACAAAGATGGATTGATCATAGACATCAAAGGAATTTATAAAGGAAGATTTTCAAAGACTCAATATTGGAGTTTATAAAATGAACGTACTTGTTACCGGGGGTGCCGGATATATCGGTTCACATACCGTTGTTGAGTTGATCAACAAAGGGTACACTCCTATTATCGCTGACAACTTCAGTAACAGCAGAAAAGACATTCTGCTTGCTATAGAAAAAATTGTCGGTAAGAAAATTATTTTTATTGAAGCAGATATTTGCGATAAGCCCACAGTAAAAAAAATATTTAATGATCATAAAATCGATGCAACGATACATTTTGCTGCCTTCAAAGCAGTAGGCGAATCAGTGAATGATCCTTTAAAGTATTATAGAAACAATTTAGTGTCACTCATCAATTTGCTTGAGATCTATAACGAATTAAAACTAGACAATTTTGTATTCTCATCGAGTTGCTCTGTTTATGGTGAACAGGAAATTCTTCCTGTAAGTGAATCATCGTTACTTTCAAAAGCAGAGTCACCCTATGGAAATACGAAACAAATTGGCGAAGAGATCTTATCAGACACATTGAAAGTCTCAAGCTTCAACGGAATTGCATTAAGATATTTCAATCCGGCCGGAGCGCATAGCAGTGCACTGATAGGAGAATACCCTTGGCAGCCACCAAGTAATCTCGTTCCTGTGATCACACAAACGGCAATTGGCAAAAGGGAGTCTGTAACAGTTTTCGGAAACGATTACAATACAAAGGACGGAACATGTGTAAGAGATTACATTCATGTAGTTGATATTGCCAAAGCACATATTGCAGCAATCGAAAGATTAGTGAATAAAAAGAATACTACCAATTACGAAGTTTACAATCTTGGCTCGGGGACAGGAAATACTGTTTTAGAAGTCATACAAACATTTGAAAAAGTAACCGGACAAAAACT
>JANOBV010000007.1:0-2276 GCA_031411835.1 Bacteroidota bacterium
TTTATCCGAAGGATAATTGGTTGCAGAGGAATAAGGAATTAGAGTTGAAAGGCTTTTGATATTACTATTTTCACTCTTATATTGGTTGTATTATTTTATCAGTCTCCCGATCTTGCATTAAAAAATGTTTGATTTTGAAAAATTGAATGTATATCAGAAAGCAAAGCTTTTTAATGATTTGGTGAAAATTGAGATACTTATGATTGCAAATCTTGATAAAGTTTATAAAGATCAATTAAAAAGAGCTTCATTGAGTATAGCATTGAATATTGCCGAAGGCGCAGGCAGATTTAGTAAAGCAGATAAACGCAATTTTCTAGTGATTGCCCGTGGAAGTTTAATTGAATGCGTTGCAATTCTCGATCTACTTCAATCCGAGGAAATAATTAGTTCGGAAAAATATAAATCGTTTTATTTCAAAGCAGAAGAAATTTCGAAAATGCTCTATGCTATGATTCGGGAATCAGAAGGCAACTCTCTGAAGAAGAATTAACTGTTTTAGTAGCCACATTCCACACTCCAAACTGAAACTTTGCACTGCATTTAGTTTGAGTTTGAGTTTGTAGTGCGAAGTGTGTAGTGGTTGTCCACTCTCCACACTTCAAACTGAAACTTCACACTGTATGTAGTTTGAGTTTGAGTTTGAGTTTGTAGTGTGTAGTGTGGAGGAGCACACCACACTCCACACTACAAACTTCACACTGCATAGTGGCCCCACCAGGGATCGAACCTGGATCTCAGGTTTCGGAAACCTACATACTATCCGTTGTACTATGGAGCCAATAAAAGAATTTGTTATTTTGGAAGCAGCAAAAGTAGTGAACTACTTCGCCCGGAAATAAATATTCACCGGTGCGCCACTGAAATCGAATCTTTCCCGAAGTTTATTTTCTAGAAAACGTGCATACGATTCATTCACATACTGCGGAAGATTACAGAAAAACGCAAACTGCGGAGTGTGAGTTGGAAGTTGTGTTACGTATTTTATCTTAACGTATTTTCCTTTCACCGTTCCCGGCGGGTATCGCTCAATCAGCGGTAAGAAGAAATCATTCAATTCAGAAGTCTTGATTTTTTTTGCTCTGTTTTCATAAACTTGAACTGCTACTTCTAGTGCTTTGTGAATACGTTGCTTCTCATGCACGGATGTAAAGAGAACAGGTATATCTGTCCAAGGTGCAGTCTTTTCAAGAATCTTATCTGTATACTCTTTAGTAGACAAATTATTTTTGCCTTCAACAAGATCCCATTTGTTTATAATAAGAACAACGCCTTTATTATTTTTTTCAATCAAACGGAAGATAGCAAGATCCTGAGCATTTACTCCGGAAGCTGCATCGATCATCAGCAAACAAACATCCGATTCTTCAATTGCACGAATAGAACGAAGCACAGAATAAAATTCCAAATCTTCTTTCACTCTTGCTTTTCTACGAACTCCAGCTGTATCTACTAAAACGAAATCGTGTCCGTACTTTGAATAACGTTGATGAACCGGATCACGTGTTGTTCCTGCCATTGGCGTAACGATACTTCTGTTTTCACCGATAAGCATATTCAACAATGACGATTTTCCAACATTCGGCTGACCGATAATTGCAAAGCGTGGTAAGCCTGCTGATTCATCAACAAATTCTTTTGGAAGAACTTCAACAAGTGCATCAAGCAATTCACCTGTACCGCTACCATTGATTGAAGAGATACAATACGGATCTCCTAAACCAAATTTGTAAAAGACTGCCGACTGTGCTATTCTCTGATGATTGTCAACTTTATTTGCAACGACGAAAACTTTTTTGCCACTCTTGCGAAGCATTTTTGCAACGGCATCATCGAGGTCAGTAATTCCGGCTTCAACATCAACTACGAAAAGAAGTATGTCTGATTCTTCGACAGCAAATTCAACTTGCTCACGGATCATGTCTTCAAATTCATCATCCGATCCGCGTACATATCCGCCTGTATCAATAACTGAAAATTGTTTGCCGATCCATTCTGCATGTCCATAATGACGGTCACGAGTAACTCCACTAGATTCATCGACAATAGCAGAACGTGTTTCCGTTAAACGGTTAAAAAGTGTCGATTTCCCGACATTTGGTCTTCCTACTATTCCTACAATTGTTGACATGATCTTAATCTTTATTCAGCCTTTAGCTAAAATACTACAAACTAACGACTTAGCTGAATGGTATGCTTTTACTGATTTGAGGCGCGAAGATAACCTATTTCAGCTTAGGACTCAAATCTATTAGCGTTCAAATTGAATCTAATGG
>JANOBV010000008.1:0-2900 GCA_031411835.1 Bacteroidota bacterium
TCCAATATCGTAATTCGCTGATCCAATTGTGCTTGTTACTATTGTTTGATTTTGCCCTAGCATTGTACTTCCATTATTATTTGTGAATGGATCGGTTGCTGCATCTGTATAGATCAATAAGTTTGTATTTGAAACAAGAACTAATCTGACTGCTAACTCCAATTCATAAACTCCTGTAACTCTATTTACAGAAGTTACCATTGCAGATAAGGCTCCGGCTTGCGTGCCTCCGAATACAGCTGCATATTCTCCTGTACACGACAATGCCAATCGATATGTTTTTAAAGTAGTTCCTGCAGTTCTATTTACAGAAGGTGTTGAATTTTCAGTCGGTTGAATTTTGCGAATTTCACCATCTTCAGTTTCACAAACGAAATTCGAATGAGTGGTTCTATCTCGTCTATAAAAAGAAATATAATGCGATGAATTTGTCAGCGAATAGGGTTCAATTACAAACCACCCACTTGGTGTCATCACCATTGCATGAAATCCGAAAATCGTATAATCAAATTTTGCAACTGCATATTTATCATCCACTCCATATGCAGTAAATGTTCGAATCAAATTTGAGTAAGATGGCTTTGTATTGTCAGGTAACACTTCTGATCGTGCAACTTTAAATCTTCCGAATCCACCTTGTGGTAATGGCAATGAAATTATTGGACCATTAATAAAAGCATTTGGATCGGTGTCATAAATTGCTTTATTCAATTCCGTTTTTATTGCATTCAAATCCAATTCAAGCAAGCGATAGTTAAGCGGCAAACTTTCCATATAACACTTCTCTGAAAATTCAGAAACTGCTGCATCTTTCCAAATCAGTCTTTCACTTTGAGAGTAAATTTTATTTGACAATATTATAAATACTCCCGTCAAAAGGAAAATCCTTGAGTAATCTTTTAACTTCATTGTATTGCGCAGTATGTAACTTTCCACAGAATTGTGGTACGCTAAAATACAATAGAAAATCGCTAATTTCAAGTAATTCAGGCCGGACGTTATCTAATTTCCAAAATATCTTGCATTAAACAGCAAATTCTCACTTTTGAAGAATAATTTTCTGGTGAAAGTGACCAATGTCAGTTTTTACATCTATAACATAGATCCCATTTGGATAAGTTGACATGTCAATTGTAGCTCTAAAGCCATTATAAAATCTTTGAGAATAAATCTCCTTGCCACAGTAATCATACAAACTAAACTCATCCATTTTCAAACTATTCGTCTTTGCAAATACGTCGATTGATCCATTCGAAGGATTCGGAAAAATTGCAATCAGATCGTTGACACTTCCTTCCGGAAGATCTTCACGTATTTTATTATTGCCTGAAATAATTTTCAAATCAGGATCAATCGCAACGAAATCCGGTTTGAAATTCAAATCAAATTGAAATTGTTGTCCGGAAAAAGTTGGATCTGCTACAACGAGTGTATCTGTCGTTGAATTTCCAATTTGAATGGGAATAGGAATATGAAAGAATGATATACCGGGATCAGAAGTCGTTTGATTGATAACCATGTCAACTGAATTTCCTTTTTTACTCCATTCTATATTGTAGATCGGAAATCCTTCTCCATAAACCCATTCATCAAAAAACTGTGTCAAGTTAGTTGAAGTTATTGTTTCGAATGAATTTTTTAAATCGGATGTAGTAGCGTAATCATACTTGGCTGTTGTACTATTTAGAAAATCTCTCAAAGACAATACAAAAAGTTCATCACCGAATTTCCATCGAAGCATGCTTAATATATATGCTCCTTTTCTGTAGGATAAACGTCCATTAAATATCCTAGTTAAGTCAGTTGTATCATTGCAGATCACACTTCCGTTTGGCTTTGATACTATATCTTGGAGCGCCGAGTATTTCCAAGAATAAAATTCTTCCGGCTTAAATCGTTCTATAGCCATCCCGGCTAAATAGGTTGCAAATCCTTCATGCAACCAAATGTCCATCCAACTGTTGCATGTAACTTCATCACCAAACCATTGATGTACCAGTTCATGAGCGATCAATTCAAAACCAAAACTTCCAATGAACGACATGGTTTGATGTTCCATGCCTCCGCCCCATCCAAATTGCGCATGGCCATATTTTTCTTTTGAGAAAGGATAAGAAATTAAAAGGCTATCGTAAAATTCAATTAACGACGGAGTAACAGAAACTGCAGGAAGAGTAAAACTTATTTGTTCAGGATAGAGATAATTGAGAATTGGCAGTGAATCTGAATTACTCAAGACTATTGTATCAGAAAATTCAACATAATTTGTGACACCAATTGCCACTAGATAAGGAGCAATTGGATAATTACTTTTCCAATGATAACGCAATGTATTACTCACTGTATCGACAGAAATTAATTTCCCGTTTGATGCACATTTATTTCCAAATGGAATTTTGCAAATAATATCAATTGAATCAATTTTATCTGCTGTGTTCTGCCGACAAGGCCACCAGTCTTTCGCACCAAAGGGTTCAGACAATGTCCACAAAGAAGGAACACCGGCATGACTACCAATTTCAAAAGAACCATTTCCGGAAGATTCAGGTGAACCATGATAAAAAATGCTCAGTGAATCATTAGTTGATGCAGGAATTGAAACAGGAAAAGCTATTTTCAAATAATCATCAATTCTGCTGAATGCAATTTGCGAAGAATGATACAATACTGAATCTACTATAAGAAATCGAGAACAATCAAAAGTGATTGAATCAAGAATTAAAGAAGAATTAAAATAGGAAGTAATTTTTCCTTTTATAGAATCAACAGCCGGATCAACTTCCCATTCGCAACGAGAATAATAAATATTCAAGTTTTCGTAATTATAATTTACTGAAGATTGTTGAGTAGCTTTTAAGAATGACTTAAATTCAAATTGTACTATTGAATCTTGTTGAGAA
>JANOBV010000009.1:0-5533 GCA_031411835.1 Bacteroidota bacterium
AAAGATTTGGAAACATCAAGGCAATTGTAAACGCAAGCGAAGATGAACTAAAAAATGTTAAAGGAATCGGAAAAAAGAATGCAAAAAGTATCGTAGATTTTTTCATGGGTAAATAAATAATTAAAAAACACCCAATAAATAGAAAACGCCACTAAAAAATAGTGGCGTTTTCTTTAATACAAAAAGAAACTCTTACTTCATCACGATGAATTTTTTCGATTCAGAAACCAAACTACCGTTTTTAATCTGTGTGAAATAAATACCTGCAGAAAGATCAGTGATGTCAATGATACATTGTCGCAAGCGCAGAATGAACTCCTTCCGTATACCAGATGTATTCATCATTAACGTAAGTAATGATGTATGGAATACAATATTTGTTGAGTCTTGATATGATTTTTGAACATGAGTTCTTAAAACATTATTGTAGGTTCCGGTTGGGGTTATTAGTGTTGGCTTGGAATGAGCAGAGAAACAAGTCAATTATATTCCCGCAATTGAATTAAGTAGTAGTTAATTCAATGGGTTTTGTTTTTGGTAAATGCAAGAAATGGAATAATGTACAATATCTGCTTTGATAATAATACGCATATAAAATACGGTCTAGTCAAAGGGTTATTTCGCAAAAACTACTAAATCAACCAGTTAGTAAGATAGGTTTCCAAGAATACCTACCAACCTATTTCCACCAGACTATTTTCAAAACCCATAAAATTATCCTACTTTTGGCCCACCAAAATTAAAATGCCCGGGTGGCGGAATTGGTAGACGCGTCGGTCTCAAAAACCGATGGTAGTAATGCCGTACCGGTTCGATTCCGGTCCTGGGTACAGAACCGGACAACTCAAGAAATTCACTGAGTTGTCCGGTTTTTTTTTTCGTGCAAACCCTTGTCAATGTGGAGGTACAGAAGGATGGCCTGATTCAAATTTGTGGTTCGATATTTTTTATTTTCAAAAACGAACTTTTCAGGAAATATCGAACCAAGTAAACGCGTCTTTCTTTCCAATGAAATTTCAGAATACAATTTATTTAGTTGACTCAATTGTTTTATTCCTTTTTCTATCAGTTGTTCGATGTCTTTTCCGTAGCCATTGACGTCTGTCATTTCGCTTTTTACTTCCACTGGAAATTTCACTCCTTCAGCACCCCGTTTAACCGAAAAAAATAGCCCCCTGACAATTTAAACTTTAAGCCCATTAGTAGCAATTGTTTCAGAAGATTCTTAAGGCTGAAAATGGCGATGAAGTGGGGGCTCTGCTATCAGAATTTCCATATAGGAAATCCTGGGAGTTCATTAGCACTATTTATTGTAGAGGCTAACTACTTCTATAATTTTCGCCTTTACAGTTTGCCAACTTGTCGAATTCGTTGAAATAGGATCAGGTTCTTTTTCTGCATCATTAAAATAGATGAGGCTTTTTAGAACAATCATCTGTGAGGAAAAAGCGTATTTCACTGAACGAAAAGAGAGAAGTTGTTTGATGGAATAATGATTGAGTAATTCGAAGATATCAAAAAAATATTTCTTAGATCCGCGGTTCATAGTGGTATTGAGTTTCATAGCAGCAATATCCTCGACTGAGGCGATTTTTATTCCTTCAATTCATGAAACAGGTTTAAGTTGAGGGTAGTTGTGTCTGATAAAATCAGTCTTTACGGAATCCACATCAAGAGTAAGAGAATTATTGGCCTGTGCAAATATAGAAATTGAATATTTTTCTTTTAATGTATCTACAAAGACTGATGTATTGAATTCTTTGGAAGTGAAAAAATCAAGATCAACGGAAATTCTATGGCCAAAGTGCAATGAAAGAGCAGTGCCTCCTACAAGGTAAAATTCATCAAGCAGCGGAAGCGCTTGAAGTTCTTTTAATAATTCCATTGCCCTTGGGCTGACTGTTGAGTGGAAAAGCATCGGAAATTATCTTTTGATTTATTGAATATAATGCTAAAATAATTAAGCGTTTTTTTGTCGAGATACCGAGCAGATAATAACTCACGCTCTATTGTTGGAATTCCATAAGTGTCTTTTAAAAGAAGCCAATCTTCCCATGACCCAAGCATACATACCCGTTGAATGATAAATGCCGAATGCTCCTTTACGGAAAGAGTGGAAATATCTGTATCCCAAAATAGCGTAGGAGTAAGTTGGCTGAGCATATGGACGAAGGTATAAAATTTCAACAAAATAGATTCGTTTATCTTATTGGACATATCAATAATTTTAGAAATATTGTTTATAAAGTTAGACGGAAAATTTATTTCTGAGATATACTGTTGTCTGCCCCACTGTACTTTGTCCCGCGAGTGCGAAGTACAAGTGTGAGACTTCATAAGGTTTATAAAAAACGGAAGCGTAAACAAACTCCATTAACTATTCTGTAAGGTTTTGTAAGTTCTTGTGAGGTTTTTCCACCTTCTTAGTACAAGACTACACCATATTTGTTGTGGGAATTCAGGTTTGACCTATTCCTTTAAAATGAAAATACTAAGCACCAACTTATTTTTATTATTATTGATGATCCGTTTTGTGAATGCACAAAATTGCGATCCATCAACTCCCGTTTTTAATATTGATCTTACAGGTCAACCAAATGGAACATGGACGAGTACTTCTTTTCCTAGAGCCGGGCATTGTTGCAGCGCAACAGGTTCTGATGCCTGCTTACAATTCAATCTTACATTAGACTCAAGCGCGGAAGCTATAAATTTTAACATCATCTCGGGAGCAGTTCCGGGTGGCTCATTATTTTATCAGATCAATTGCGGAACTCCTCAATCCCTAGGTACTCCAATATGTTTAAATGGTCCTGGTCCTTACGTCATCACCTTTTGTAAACCCGGAAATAATGTCAATACATATTCGATCACATCTATTGGACAACCGGAATTACAAGGTACGCAATGGGTTTCTCAAGCATGTTCAGGCTCTATGTCTGTGAGTAATCTGGTTGAAAGTTCAATTACATGGACCTCTGTACCTCAGAATGCACTATATGATTCATTTCTCAGTTGTACTTCCGGATGTGACTCAGTGCTTGTTCAGGCTACTGTTGGTTCATCACTACCTTCTTATATTGATTACCAAGTTTGTGGTACTGTAGCAGGCCTATGTGGAGCAACGGGCTTTTGTGATACGCTCCGTATTAATTTTGTAAATGATCTTGCAGTGTCAATAAATCCGATAGATCCTGTTCTTTGTTTTGGAATAAATGATACTGTTCTTACCGCAAATGCAAGTGGTGGGCTTGCTCCTTATTCTTATTCATGGAACAATGGTGCAACAACTCAAAACATAAGAGTTGGTCCCGGAACATATATTGTAACCATAAATGATAGCCGAAATTGTTCTGTTGCAGTAGACACTGTTATTGTTACACAAGTGACTTCATTGATCTCGGCAAATGCCGGTAGTGATATAAATATTTGTGCTCAGTCAGCGAGCACATTATTATCCGGTAGCATAACTACTGCAAGTGGTGCATTCTGGTATGGCGGCACAGGTACATTCTATCCTGATTCAGCTTCTTTAAATCCAACATACATACCGTCGTCTACAGAAATTAGTTCCGGAATCGTTAATCTTACTTTAATTACAACAGGAAACAGTGGTTGCTCTGCTGCAATTGATCAGATGCAAATCATGATTTTTCAAAACCCCGTTGCATCAATATCAGGTCAGACTTCCACCTGCTTAAATAGTTCTTATGTGTATTCGACACAATACAATGGTTCAAATACATACAACTGGAATGTTACAGGCGGAGTGATCACACAAAATAATAATAATTCTATAACTGTTTTATGGAATACAGTTGGTGCCGGAAATATTTTATTGAATGTTCAAAATAGCAACGGTTGTGATTCAACTGTTAACCTTTCAGTTGACGTTAATCCTTTGCCTTCTACGATCATTTCCGGTTCAATTCAAAATTGTACACCCGGAAGTTTTTCTTACCAGGTTCCGGTATCAATCGGCAGTCTGTATTTATGGACATTAACAAATGGTACTATTTCTTCGCCGAATAGTAATCCTGTCATAATAAATTATTCCGGTTCCGGAACTTCATTGATCAGCGTTACTGAAACAGACAACAATGGTTGTGTTGCTATTGCGACATTATCAGTTCAGTTGACACCAAAGCCCGCTCCGGTAATTACCGGTTCTAATACAGTCTGTTTAAATGAAACACAAATCTATTCTGTGCCACCTGCAGTCGGAGTCGTTTCGTCATGGAATGTAAATGGTGGAACCGTAATTACATCTTCAACAGATGAGATTACGATAATGTGGAGTAGTGTTGGAAATGGATCAATCACATTACAACAATCTTCATTTCCCGGTTGTGATACGACAATAACTTTTGATGTAACCGTTAATCCAAATCCTGTTGGATCTATTTCAGGAAGTTCAAATGCTTGTAGTGGACATAGTCAATCTTACACTGCAATTCCATTTGATTCTTCCTTAAGTTATACGTGGTCGATAACAGGCAGTTCAAATATTTCTTCTGTTGCATTAAATTCTTGTGTAGTAAACTATGGAGCTGCCGGTAGTGATACTATAATCCTTATTCAAACGACTCTGAATGGATGTAGCAACACACAGTATTTTCCAATTGAAATTTACGAACAACCAATGCCGATTGTCTCGGGCCCTACACAAGTTTGTGCCGGTACAACGAGTACATATATTTGTCAATCAGGTGCAATAAACACATGGACAATAGCAGGTGGTGTGATACAATTTATAAACGCAAACTCTGTTGTTGTTGAATGGAATACCGCAGGTCAGGGAAGTGTAACTTTAAACTCATCAAATCTGGCAATTTGTGACACGACTATAACATTAACTGTAGATGTGCTTCCGGTTTCTGCACCTGTGATCATTGGAAATTCAACATTGTGCAGTAACAGACCTGTTCAATTTATTGTTACAGGGGCTCAAAATTCTGATCAGATCTTTTGGAATTTTACTGGCGGATCAGCATTGTCAAATGTAAACGGTGACACATTAATCATATTGTTTTCTAATGTTGGTAATGAAACTATTTCCTGCACTATCACTAATAGTAATGGCTGTGATTCAACAATAAACTTTCCGGTTTCAGTACTCGATGGACCGGCACCATCAATTTCCGGACAAGCACCTGTTTGTGTGAATGATATTTCAACCTATACGGTTGCTCCAAAACAAGGGCACACATATATATGGTCCGTAGTTGGTGGAAGTGTTGTAAGCTTTGTAATTGATAATTCTATTGAAGTTCTTTGGTCAGCTGCCGGACAAGGATCGGTATCGTGTCGTCAAACTTCACCTGATGGCTGCGACTCTGTTGCCTATTTAACTGTTCCAGTAAATCCACTTCCGGTTCCTGTCATCTCCGGACCAAGTCAGATCTGTCAAAATGAAAATGCGACATTTATTACAGGGATGAACCCGAGTTCTGTCTATCAATGGATGATCAATGGAAATCAATTAGTACAATCGGGTTCAGAAATTCAGGGTCAATGGCCGGTAACAGGGACA
>JANOBV010000010.1:0-1643 GCA_031411835.1 Bacteroidota bacterium
CCGCATGATCCTAAACATTCAACAGATTTCAAAGTAAACATTCCATCGGAAGTTGTTTGACCATTTTTAATGTTCAGCTTTTTCTCCAAATGAGAAATTACATCTTCTGCACCTAACAACCAACATGAACTTGTTCTGCAAACTTCGATCACACATTTCCCAACAGGTTTCATATTGAACATCGAATAGAATGATGCTACTTCATAAACTTCTACAGGAAGAATTCCAATGATAGAAGCTACATAATCCATAGTCTCACTACTCAACCATCCATCAAATTCCGCTTGAGCAATATGCAAGATCGGAATCAATGCTGACTTTTGTTTTCCTTCAGGATAACGCTTCATCATTCTCTGTACAAGAGCAAGTGATTCGTCACTGAATTTTATTTCTTTACCGTTATTCATTTTAATTTTAAACCAATTTTAATTTACGAAGGTAAATGAACCAAGCTCCCTCCGGGATACAGCATTCATTTTTAATATTTTTATTTTTGTATGCTTAGGTCAATTTAAATTTTAAGATCAAGCGTCTAATTCACCCGCAATTACATTCATAGAACTCATTGTCAAAATTGCATCACTTAAGAATGCACCTTTGATCATTTCTCTGTACGCTTGATAGTAGATATAACACGGACGACGGAAATGCAATCTGAATGGCTGACGACCTCCGTCACTGATCAGATAGAAACCTAATTCGCCATTACCACCTTCTACACAATGATACACTTCACCTTTTGGAACATCTGTTTCTCCCATTACAATTTTGAAATGGTAGATCAATGCTTCCATATTATTGTACACATCTTCTTTCGGAGGTAAATAGAATGAAGGAATGTCTGCATGGAATGAAGTTTTGTCTTGCAACTTTTCTATTTTCTCCATCGCTTGTCTGATAATAGACATACTCTGATACATTTCTTCTTCTCGAACCATGAAACGATCATACGTATCACCATTTTTTCCAATCGGAATCTCAAATTCAAATTCTTGATAGGATGAATACGGATTCATAACACGAACATCGTAATCAACTCCGGCAGCACGAAGATTCGGTCCGCTGAAACTGTAGTTCAATGCACGTTCTGCTGATATCGGTCCGCAACCAATAGTGCGATCCATAAATATTCTGTTACGTACTAAAAGTTTTTCGAATTCTTTTAATCCGGCAGGAAGATCAGTAACTAACTTTTTAATTTTACGCCAAGCAATCTCATTGAAGTCTCTTTCGAATCCTCCAATGCGACCGATGTTTGTCGTTAAACGTGCACCACAGATCTCTTCGTAAATTTCATAGATATCTTCTCGCCATTGAAACACATAAAGAAAACCTGTCATTGCTCCGGTATCAACTCCAATAACACTATTGCAAACCAAATGATCAGAAATACGTGCAAGTTCCATGATGATGATTCGCATGTACTCTACACGTTTCGGCAATTCAGCTCCGATCAGTTTTTCAACTGTCATGTGCCAACCCATATTATTGATCGGTGATGAACAAGAATTCATTCGATCAGTAAGTGGTGTTACTTGATAAAAAGGTTTGTGTTCAGCAAGTTTTTCGAAAGCACGATGGATATATCCGATCGTTGGTTCAGAATCAACAATGATCTCACCATCCATCGTCAACACGTTTTG
>JANOBV010000011.1:0-45483 GCA_031411835.1 Bacteroidota bacterium
ATGTCAAATGCACAGATCATTTCTTATCAGATAAATTTTTTTATGAAAGAAATGGATAAAGCGTTAATTGACAAATTGCATAAAATTGTATTTATTCATGGAGTTGGGGCAGGCGTGTTACGTAGTTCTATTCGTGAAGAACTTAAGAGATTCCCTAATATTCGTTATACCGATGCGCCTATCGAAAAATATGGTAACGGTGCTACCGAAGTTGAATTCATATGATCATTAAAAGACATCAGATCGAATTCAAAAAGAAGATCCGAATTATGCGACGAGTACTTGTCGCCGGATCTGTACTTACCGTTTTCAAGTTTCTTGCGTGGTATCTCACACATTCAAATGCTGTACTAACTGATGCATTAGAATCTATCATCAATATAATTGCAGCAGCATTCGGATTGTTTACTTTGATATATGCATCAAGACCCAAAGATGAAAACCATCCTTACGGTCATGGTAAGATGGAGTTTTTTGCCGTTGGATTCGAAGGCGCACTAATTTGTTTTGCAGGAATTGGAATGATCTATAAAGCGATTATTTCTTTTTCTATTCCAGAGGAAATTCAGAAGCTTGATGTAGGTTTAATTATCATAGCTGTTGCTGCAATAATTAATTATTTCATGGGTAAATACATGGTAAAGGAGGGACGTAAATTGCATTCCTCTACACTCGTAGCCGATGGACAACATCTTATTTCAGATACGATCTCATCGATAGTTTTGTTGATTGGATTAGGAATAATGCTTTTGACAGGATTTAAAATAATTGATTCAATACTTACAATCACTTTAGGAATCTATATTTTATTTGTGGGATATCGTTTGCTTAGAAATTCTATGGCCGGATTAATGGATGAAACTGATTTTGATAAAGTTCTTGAAATTGTTGAAGTCTTAAATGAAGAACGTAAAGTGAACTGGATTGATATTCATAATTTGAGAGTTGTGAAATATGGGTCATCCTTGCATATCGATCTACATCTTACCTTACCGTGGTATGAAAATCTACAAACTTCTCACGATGCAGTAAAAGCTCTTGAAATAGTCGTTAATAAACATTTTGAAGGACGAGTTGAATTTTTTATTCATTCTGATCCTTGTCTACCTACTTCTTGTGAAATTTGCCAAATTGAGACCTGTAAATTCAGAAAACACCCTTTTAAAAGAAAACTCGAATGGGATTTACCACTATTAATGAAAAATGATCCGCATAATTCCAATTAAAAAGTGAAATAGATAAGTTTTGATTTTTTAATTATTTAGAATAATTATTATTTTTTTCATTTTATGAAATCCGCTTTTCCTTTTTCTCCGTTTATCTATTCAAACAGATAAATAATAACACAAAAAACAAATTCCTTAAACAACAATTTTATGAAAAAGAAAATTCTAATGACAGCTTTGGCTGTTTCAATTAACGCAGGTTTAATTTTTGCTCAATCCACTACAACGATGGTTGGAGGTGAATCAATGTATCCTGCAAAAAACATTATTGAAAATGCAGTCAATTCTAAGGACCATACAACCTTAGTGGCAGCGGTGAAAGCAGCCGGACTCGTAGAGACTTTGCAAGGTAAAGGCCCTTTTACGGTTTTAGCACCAACGAATGATGCATTCGAAAATCTTCCTGAAGGTACAGTAGAAACATTGTTGAAACCTGAAAACAAATCTAAGTTGTCAGGTGTTCTTACTTACCATGTTTTAGCCGGTAAATTTGATTTCAATACCATTTCTAAAGCAATAAAAGATGGAAAAGGTTCTGTATCAATGAAAACAGTTTCTGGTGGTTCTCTTACATTTATGATGAATGGAAGTCACAACATTACTGTCAAAGATGAAAACGGTGGAGTAGCAAATATTTCAACTTATGATGTTTATCAAAGCAATGGTGTTATTCATGTATTAGATAAGGTTCTTTTACCGAAAATGTAAGTGGTTTAGTGTTAAAAGTGAAAAGCAGCAGTCGACTCCTCATCCGGTTGGCTGCTGTTTTTTTTTATGAAATTTTAAAATAGCAAGCATTGCTAATTATTTAATTCTGCTTATTGAGGCATTTCATTTTCTGATGAAATGTAATTTTAAATGATTTTTATTTTCTTCAAGAATGATGATTCACTGAAACTAGTTTCTTTCAAATAAGCATTATTTAAAAAAAAGCAACGTTTTTCTCAATTATTAAGCTATTTTTAGATTAAAATTTGCAAGTCATTATTGAAAAAAATTGATAGATTTGTATAGCATTAACTGCAAGTGCTGTTCCCTCTATTAGAGTTGCCCGAAGATTTCGGTTTATAATTGCCTATGTAGTTACCTAGGTCAATTTGTCTATGACTTTATTATAATGATAAAATTAAATATTGCGTGTATTTGGATTGGGCAACCTTTGACAAAAAAGGAATCTTTTTTTAAGAAGATTTTTTATTTGCTATTTGTAAGTTTTTTTTATTCGCAATTTTTAAGTGCACAAACAATTAAAGTACTTTTTGATGCTACAAAAGCAGAATCTGCTGCTAATGCAGATTGGGTCGTTGATGCAAGCTCAAGAAATTTGGGTTATTCATCCGGACCTGCAGTTCTAAATGGAGGAAATGAATCTAATGCACAAAGAATTCCTTTCCCAGCTCAATCAGGAATTACATCTACTACAAGTGAAACATTTTGGGATGGAGCTTTGTCATACTGGGGAATTGATTGTGTGAATAGAAATTATACAGTTGAAACACTTCCTTACAATGTTCAAATTACCTATGGAAATTCTAGTAATGCACAAGATCTTTCAAATTACGATGTCTATATTGTTTGTGAGCCCAATATACTTTTCACAGCGTCTGAAAAAACTGCAATAATTAATTTTGTTGCAAATGGAGGCGGGTTGTTCATGATTGCTGATCATACAATCTCAGATAGAAATAATGACGGAGAAGACTCACCTGTAATTTGGAATGATTTGATGAACAATAATTCAATTCAAACAAATCCATTTGGAATGTTATTCGACATTGACGATTTTTCTCAAACAACTTCTAATTTACCTTCTTTACCTTCAGATTCAATTTTACATGGCCCTGCAGGAAATGTAACTCAAGTTCAGTTTTCCGGGGGTACATCACTTACGCTAAGTACTGCTCAAAATGCAACAGTGAAAGGTGTTGTTTACAAAACAGGTTCCTCTTTCGGAAATACTAATGTAATGTTTGCTTATTCTCGCTATGGAAATGGTAAAGTAGCTGCAATAGGCGATAGCTCACCTTGTGATGATGGAACCGGAGACCCCAATGACGGATTGTTTTTTGGTTATACCGGAGATGCTGCAGGGAACCATCGTAAATTATTGATGAATGCTACTATTTGGCTTGCTGCTCCTAATGTGGTAAGTGCACCGGTTGCGGATTTTAGTGCCAGCCCATTAACGACTTGCCTTGGACAATCAAATACATTTACAAATAATTCGACAAACAGTCCTACCTCATTTTCTTGGAACTTCGGATCAGGTGCTAGTCCGGCGACTGCAACTACTGTGGGTCCACATATAGTTACGTATTCTACATCCGGATTAAAAACTATTTCATTAACTGTTTCTAATTCTGGTGGAAGTAATACTATGACAAAAACCAATTACATCAATATTGATGGTAATTGTTCAACAGAAGATATTGGTGTTTTATCTTTACTTAGTCCAACTTCTATTGCTTGTCCTGCTTCCGGTAAATCTGTTCAAGTTAGAATTAAAAATTATGGTTCTTCTTCGATAAACTTTGCTGCATCACCTTTTGATGTTGTCGTTCAGATAACTGATCCATCTTCAGTTGTGCAATCGTTTACAAAAACAATTAATTCAGGAATTCTGGCAGCGAATACAACTTTAGATGTTACTTTTTCTTCATTGTATAATATGACATTATCCGGAAATTATTTGTTCAATTCTAATACTATACTTTCCGGGGATATCAATACATCAAATGATGCGATGTCACCGATTACGCTAACTGTCGGACCTGGTTATCAAAGTGATTATACTGTTTTTTCTGAAAATATGGGAACGGTAACTACGACTACATCTATTGCTACACATGAAACTAATAATGGATTTCAAAATACAGCTTTTACATTTTCCGGAACAGCTGATGTAAGAACAACAACAAATTCATCGGGATATCCGACTGCTTCTGCCGGTGCCAATGTTTTTTTTACTGCAAGTGGACGGACCTTTATTATTTCAGGAATCAATACTTCCACATATAGTAATTTACAATTGTCTTTTGGAATTTTAAAAAGTGTTCCTGCTTCTACAGGCAGTGATATGCTTATTCAAGTAAGTACCGATGGAATTAACTATACTAATTTAATAATGCCTTCTTTGCCGGCAGTTTCAGCGACAACTTGGCTTTATACTACATTGACGGGATCAATACCATCAACAACTAATTTGCGTATTAAATTTACCACTACAAGTGCAACTCAATTTAGAATTGATGATTTGCTTTTGATTGAACATGTTCTCCAGCCAACAATTACACCTAATGGTTCATCAACATTTTGCCAAGGAGGATCAGTTTTGCTTACCGCTAATTCTGCTAGTTCATATTTGTGGTCCAATGGAATGACAACTCAAAATGTAACAATAACTTCCTCCGGAAATTATTTTGTTACTGCTACAAATGCTGCCGGATGTACTGCTTCTTCTTCAATATTTTCAGTGGTTGTAAATCCAACTTATACAAGTTCAGTGAATAGATATATTGCTCTAGGTACTTCTTATACTTTACCTAATGGTGCTACGGTATCCACAGGTGGAACTTATAACGTTACTTTACAAACCGTTCAAGGTTGCGATAGTACTATCATTACAAATCTAACTTTAGTGAATGTAAATGATAATAATTTATGTACTACTGATTCATGCGACCTACTTACAGGATCTGTAACTCATACCGCCGTAAATGTTGATGATGGTAATCCATGTACAATTGATGGCTGTGATTCTCAAACAGGTGTTTACCATACTATTATTGCGGAGATTTGTGGAAATGGAATTGATGATAATTGTAATGGCCAAATAGACGAAAATTGTTTTATAACTTTAAATCTTAAAGTTATAATTAGTGGATTTTATTTGGGTGGTAGTTTATTGCAGCCAGCAATTGATCCGGTCAATTTCCCAAATACATGTGATACTATTACTGTTGAATTGCATTCATCAAGTAGTCCTTATTCAACAATTCATTCTGATAAAAAAACGATTGATGTAAATGGAAATGGGATCTTTACTTTTCCAAGTACAATATTAAATACTTCATACTATCTAGTCGTCAAACATAGAAATTCAATAGAAACATGGAGCGGTACTCCATTTCTATTCTCAAATTCAAGTGTTTTTTATAACTTTTCTGATGCTGCAAGTAAGGCATTCGGAAATAACCTAAAGTTTCTTGCTACCGGAGTATTCGGTATATATAGTGGTGATGTCGATAAAAATGGAAGTATTAATTTAGTCGATCTTTCATTGGTAGAAAATAATACGGCTACATTTTTAAGAGGCTACGTTTCAACTGATGTTACAGGAAATGGGATAGTGGAATCGACCGATCAAAGTGTAGTAGAAAACAATATTGACATTAATCTCATGCGACCATAATAATTGCTGAAATTCATTTCGCAATTATTTTTTCCTTTTAACTAATAATTGGTTCCCACAATTCAATCCGATTTCCCTCCGGATCATAGATCCAACCAAACTTTCCGTAGTCATACGTCTCAACTTTTTCATCAACTTCTATTTCTGATGAACGTAATTCATGAAGTATTTCATCTAAATTTTTCACTCTGAAATTGAGCATAAAATCTTTTGTAGATTTTCCGAAATATTTTGTTTCTTGAGCGAAGAATGAAAAAACTGTATTGCAAATAGTTTCCTTTTGATGAACATCTCGCCACTGCAAATTAGAAAACGAGTAACTAAAATCCATCCCGAAATTCTTGCTATACCAATCGACTGACTCTTGAACATTTTTACTCTTTAAAAAAACACCACCTAATCCTGTGACCTTCTCGAAAAGCTCCATCGGTTTGTGATAATCATCGAATGCTTTGTCAACCGGTTCCCACAATTCAATTTTTCTTCCATCACAATCTATGGCCCAGCCAAAACGACCGTAATCATAACTTTCTACTTTACTTTCAACTTCAACACCATTATTCTTTAGTAGCTCTCTTGTGGTTTCTAAATTATCGACACGTAAATTTAGCATGGAATCATTATTACTTGGACTAAAGTACTCTGTTGTCTCCGGAAAAAATGAGAAGGCAGTATAACCAATGTCATCCGTTTTTTCCAGATCACGCCATTTGAAACTAAAATAAATTCCTGTCCCAAACCCAATACCCAAATTGTCCTCATACCAACGTGCGAGAAATTTTGGGTTGTTTGCTTTTATGAATATTCCGCCAATCATAGTAAGTAGTAAGTAGAGAGTAGTAAGTGGTAAGTGGTAAGTAGCACGTGATGCAATGGAAGCAGCCATCTACTTACCAATCACCACTTACTACTCACCATTAATAACCAAGTATCTTCATCATCGAAATCGCACTCTGCTCTTTTGCAAACAGACGTGTAGTGATCTCGCCATCTTCATCTCTATCAATAATAACCATCTTCGGCGCAGGAACAAGACAATGTTGTATTCCGCCATAGCCTCCAATACTTTCTTGATATGCTCCTGTATGGAAGAATCCTATGTACAATGGTTCTCCCTCAAGCTTTTCTTCTGATGGAAGATAAACTTGATTCACATGCGACTCTGTGTTGTAATAATCATCGCTATCGCAAGTAAGTCCACCGATGTTAACACGTTTATGTTCTTTGTCCCAATGATTAATTGCAAGTAAAATAAATTTCTGTTTAATCCCCCAAGTATCAGGAAGAGTTGTGATGAATGAACTGTCGATCATATACCAAAGTTCATTGTCGTTCTGTTGCTTTTGATCTACGATGGATAGGAGAGTAGCCCCACTTTCAGCGACGGTGAAGCTTCCAAATTCTGTGAAGATGTTCGGCTCTTCTACACCTTGCGCGCGACAAGTCGTCTGAATTTGTTTAATGATCTGCTCAGCCATGTAATCGTAATCGTATTCAAATCCGAGTGACTTACGTATTGGCCAGCCACCGCCGATGTCAAGTGAATCAAGTGTTGGGCAGATTTTCTTCAGCTCGCAATAAACATTCACACATTTAGCAAGTTCTGACCAGTAATAAGCTGTGTCTTTGATTCCAGTATTGATGAAAAAGTGGAGCATTTTCAGCTCGAACTTCTTATTTTTCTTTAGGTTTTTAATGTAAAACTCGCGAATCTCGTCGTAGCGAATGCCCAATCTTGAGGTATAAAACTCGAAATTCGGTTCTTCGCCGGCAGCGATACGAATCCCAACTTTTACTTTCTTCTTTCCTTTGATTCGTTTGTCATAATGAGAAAACTCATTCATGCTGTCCAAAACCGGGATAACGTTCTCAAAACCATCATTCAACAAGCCAATAATGTTTTCGATGTATTGTGGTCGTTTGTAGCCATTGCAAATGATATAGATGCTTTTATCGATCTTTTTCTCAGCATAAAGCGCCCGGATCAATGGAATATCGAAGGCAGATGACGTTTCAAGATGAATGTCATGTTTCAAAGCTTCGTGCAAAACATAAGAAAAATGCGAACTTTTAGTGCAATAGCAGTAGGTATATGTACCTTTGTAATCAGCTTTCGCTATGGCAACATTGAATATTCGCTTAGCTTTCTTAATTTGCGAACCTATTTTAGGGAGATAAGTGATTTTCAACGGAGTACCATATTGTTTGATGATTTCCATCAAATCAATGCCGTAAAAATTAAGGTTGTTGTCGATTACTTCAAAGCCTTCCTGGGGGAAATAGAAGGTCTGTTCGATCAGATCGCGGTAGGTATTCTTCATTCTAAACCGTTGAGTTAATTAGAGGTTGTGGGATTAAGATAAATCCGAGTGACTTGGATTGAAAGATTTTTGCTAAAGTAAGTAACTTACTTTTATTACTTGCGTTAGGTAAAAGATTTTTTAGATAAAAAATGATAGTATGAAAAAGATAAGATTCGTAGAAGTGAAATCAGAGATTGGTGCCGGTACAAGAGGTGCATCAATGGGTCCTGATGCAATTAAAATTGCAGCTCTCGACTACGGTAGTAATCTGTTCAAGAAGATTGACTCTGTAGAAGTTCAAACAGAAAATAATTTGCTCTTTGAATCTCCGGGAAGTCCGTATGCTAAAAGAATTAAAGGTATGTACACCGTTCTGGAACGGACTGCAAATGCCGTTAGAAATTCACTAAAGAATAATGAATTCCCAATTGTCCTTGCCGGTGATCACAGTACTGCTGCAGGAACAATTTCCGGAATAAAAATGGCTTATCCGAAGCAAAGAATTGGAGTTATCTGGGTCGATGCACATGCGGATCTTCATTCGCCATGGACAACGCCTTCGGGAAATATGCATGGAATGCCAATCGCTGCTGTACTTAACGAGGACAATGCAACGAATAAAATGAATAAACCCGATAAAGAAACTCTTGATCTATGGGCTAAGATCAAAAAGCTGGGTGGAATTGCTCCGAAAATAGAATGGAGCGATATCGTTTATATTGGACTACGTGATGTTGAGCCGGAAGAAAGTTACCTTCTGAAAAAAAATAAAGTAAAGATCTTCAGTACAAGTGAAGTGAAACGTAATGGTGTTGAGAAAATCGCTCGTGATACATTGGCACATTTAAGTCGCTGCCATGTGATCTACATTACATTCGATGTGGATTCTATGGATTCATCCATTTCCAAAGGAACAGGTACTCCTGTTCGTAACGGAATCACAGAGAAAGAAGCAGGTAGTTTACTGGTTCGTCTAATTCAGAATGAAAAAGTATGTTGCTTCGAGATCGCGGAAGTGAATCCGACCCTCGATAAAGAAAACCTAATGGCAGAGAATACATTCGAGATTTTACAGCGTGTAGTCAGCCAGCTAACAAATTGATCTAACCTAAAGAATGAATATCAGATTTGAATCGCAATTAAAAATTGTAATTGCCTCAGGATTGAAAAGCCTCTATCAGCTCAATGTAGAGGCTTCGTCAATTATTTTGCAAGAGACAAAGAAGGAATTTGAAGGCGATGTCACACTCGTTGTTTTTCCATATACAAAAGCTGCCGGTAAAAGTCCAGAACAGACTGCTCAAGCAATTGGTGAATTTATAAGTGCATCCGATTTTCCATTGGAGTCATTCAATGTTGTTAAAGGATTTTTAAATCTGAGTGTCGAAAAGAAATTTTGGAAGAATTACCTAGCAACGATCAGCAATGATCATTCGCATTTATTCGATCCGAAAAAATCGGCTGATGAAAATTTCAAACCATCGAAATTGATGGTTGAGTATTCTTCGCCAAATACAAATAAGCCACTTCACCTTGGACATGTTAGAAATAACTTACTTGGGTTTGCTGTTTCAAATGTTTTGAAAGCATGCGGACATGAAGTAGTCATGGTGAATCTAGTCAATGACAGAGGGATTCATATTTGTAAGTCAATGCTAGCTTGGCAAAAATTCGGTAACGGTGAAACACCGGCTTCAACAAATATGAAAGGCGATCATTTTGTCGGGAAGTATTATGTGCTCTACGATAAAAAATACAAAGCTCAAGTTGAAGAGTTGGAAAAAGATGGAGTAGCGAAAGAAGAAGCAGAGCGTACTGCGCCACTTCATGTAGAAATTCAGGAAATGCTCAGACAGTGGGAAGCAGGTGATGTTGAAACAAAAGCTCTCTGGGAGAAAATGAATAACTGGGTGTATGAGGGATTTGCTGAGACGTATAAAAAGCTAGGTGTTTCATTCGATAAAATTTATTACGAAAGCAAAACATATTTACTGGGAAAAGAAATCATTCAGGATGGAGTCGCTTCGGGAGCATTTTTTAAGAAGGAAGACGGTTCTGTTTGGATCGACCTCACTGAAGCCGGATTAGATATGAAAGTTCTTTTGCGTAGTGATGGAACGAGCGTATACATCACGCAAGATATGGGCACAGCTCAGTTGCGTTTTGATGAATATCCGGGACTGGAAAAATTGATCTATGTTGTAGGTAACGAACAAGATTATCATTTCAAAGTTCTGAAAGAAATTTTCCGTAAGTTGAAAAGAAGTTGGGCCGATGGATTATATCATTTGTCATACGGAATGGTTGATCTTCCTTCAGGAAAAATGAAATCGCGTGAAGGGACAGTAGTAGATGCCGATGATTTGATCAAAGAGATCGTGGAAGAAGCAGAAATGGCTACCAAAGCGCAAGGTAAATTGGATGATTTCAATTCACCCGAAGCAAAAGAGCTCTATCATAATCTTGGAATGTCAGCTTTGAAATATTACATCCTCAAAGTTGATCCTAAAAAGCGAATGCTTTTCAATCCCGCTGAAAGTATCGACCTGAATGGAAACACAGGTCCATTCATCAGTTACACGTATGCACGGATCCGTTCTGTACTTCGTAAAGGCGGTGCAATGAAACTTGATTCTGATAAATTCGTTTCGCATGATTCATCATCTGAAGAGAAATTTCTTATCAAGCAGATCTATCAGTATCCCGTTGCTATCAAAGCTGCTGCCGATGCATATAGTCCTGCAGTTGTGGCTCAATATGTTTACGATCTTGCAAAAGCATACAATCATTTCTACCACGAGCATATTGTAGTGGATGCTGAACAGAAAGATATTACGTCTTTTCGTTTGCATCTTAGTGAAATGACTTCACTTGTAATTTCAAAATGTATGGGCATACTTGGAATTACTGTTCCTGAAAGAATGTAAAATGAATAAGTTCGGAAATTATCTTCTTTATACTCTTGTTTTCGTTACGATCAGTTTTTGTTCGATCTCGAAGTTGTCTGTTTTTAATGGATCGCATGCAAGTGGAGTGAAGACCGGATTTAGAATTCCAACCGATCAGTTCAAAGATGGTGACATCATTTTGAGAGAAGGAAGAAGCTTTGTTTCTCAGGCATTGAGATCATTCTCGCAAACTGACAAACATTATTCTCATGCCGGAATTATTCAGATCAAAAACGGTCAAGCATATGTTTGTCATGTTGTGGCAGCAGAAGGGAAGCGAAGTGATAAGATCCGTTTGGAACCGATTGCTTCATTCTGCGATAAGTCAGATAATACTTCTTTTGCAATCTATCGGACTGATTTGAATACAGTGTCAATTGATTCTGCACTTGCAGTTTATTTTAGAGCAGGAATTTCATTTGACAATGATTTCGATCTGAAAACAAGCAACAAAATGTATTGCACTGAGTTGGTATATAAAGTGCTCACAGCAGCAAATCGAAATAAAAAATTTATAAATTTGTCACACGGAAATGGTATCGATTACGTGGCTTGTGACAACCTCTACCTAAACCCTAAAACCAAACTAGTATTCTCCCATAATTACTGACATGAAAAAATCAACTCGCTCTATATTGATCATTGCAACTGCAACATTACTTTTCGCTTGCGGAAAAAGTGATTCGCCTTCATCGATCACTGAAAAATTTCTTTCTGCAATTGCAAAGCAAGATTATGATGCTGCCAAAACTTTTGGTACCGATGATACAGACAGACTTTTAAATATGATGAGTGGTTTCAAAAAAATGGGAGCAGATCCATTTATGGCTGATGCCAAATTTGATGTTGTTGATGAATCCATCACCGGCGACGAAGCCAAAGTAAAAGTTAAAGTCGAAGGCAACTCCAAAGAAATGGTTTTCGATCTGCAAAAAGAAAATGGCAAATGGAAAGTTGCTATGAATAAAGAAACGATCAACGAGTCGGAAGCGAATATTTTTAATCTCGGCGCGACGAATACGGATTCGACGACAGTTAAATAGTTTAAATTGTTTAAGGAGTTTAATGTGTGCGCTACCCTTTAACACATTAAACCCTTTAAACAATTTAAACCCCTTAAACCATTTCCCTGTTTACAAACGGCGCAACTTTACTCCCAATCAACTCAATCGACCTCATCAACTTCTCATGCGACAACTTAGCATTGTCCATTTGAAAAGTGAATCGTGAGATTCCACCTAGGGCATTGCTGTGATGAAGAATTTTTTCTGCTATCTCTTCGGGTTCGCCGACTAACAAAGCTCCTCTTGGACCATTCTGTGCATCGAAATGACCTCGTGTAACAGGAGGCCATCCGCGTTCACGACCAATACGTGTGAAAGTTTCTGCATAACCCGGGTAATAATCATCCAACGCTTTCTCTCTTGATTCTGCAACGTATCCTAATGAATGCAATCCAACTTTCAATTTTTCAGGAGCATGTCCTGCACGTTGACCGGCTTCTCTATACAAGTCAACCAACGGACGAAAGCGATGTGTTTCTCCACCGATCACTGCAACCATTAATGGCAAGCCAAGAGTTCCGGCTCTCACGAATGATTGTGGTGTTCCACCAACTCCCAGCCAAATTGGAAAAGGGTCTTTCAATGGTCGTGGATAGATCGGTTGATTAGTTAGCGCAGGACGAAACTTCCCTGACCATGTTACAAATTCATTGTCGCGAATGTTTAATAGCAAGTCTAACTTCTCGGAAAACAATTCATCATAGTCATGAATGTTAAAACCGAATAGGGAAAAGGCCTCAGTAAAAGAACCACGCCCAACAACCATTTCAGCACGACCTTTTGAGATCAGATCAAGTGTAGCAAAATTTTGAAATACTCTAACAGGATCAGCAGCACTCAACACTGTTACTGCACTCGTCAATATTATTTTCTTCGTCCTCGCCGCCGCAGCCGCAAGTATCATCGTCGGTGCCGAATCCAAAAATTCTTTTCTATGGTGTTCACCAATCCCAAAAAGATCCAGCCCAACCTTATCAGCATGCTCAATTCTCTCAAGCAACTGTTCCAATGCCAACATACTCTTAGCCCCCGTATCCCTATCATTCCCCACACTAGCCGCCGCAAAACTATCAATTCCTATTTCCATTTTTTTCTTTTTTCTTTTTTCTTTTTTCTTTTAACTTTTTACTTATTTCTTTTTAATCCTACAATCCATAAATTCTGCAATACAGGTCTCAATCCATAAATCCTTTAATCCCTTAATCCAGGTTTAAATCCCGGTTCATACCCTTTTCCCAATTATCCGCTTCCGATGCCTAGTCCCCCACTTATGCAACTCCCCAATCAACGGCCTCAACGTCTTCCCATACCCCGTCAACTCATATTCAATCGTCACCGGTGACGTATCATAAACATGCCTAACCGCAAGCTCATTTATCTCAAGCTCCTTCAATTCCTTCGACAACATTTTCGGCGTCAATCCGGGAATTTCATTCTGAATCTGCTTAAATCTCTTTTTTCCAAAAGTGAGCGACATGATAATTTGCAATTTCCATTTACCACTCAAAATATCAAGTGCATCTTTCACCGGCAATAATTGCTTTGTACATTCAGTAGAATTCAAATGCTCCGGACATTTTCGTTTATCGTGTTCAAGTTCCATTTCCATTTTGTAAAGATAGGGAAACTTGCTTTCCTTTTTATATCGCTTTCCTAAAGTATACCGCTTTCCTTTGGGAAAGTACAGTCAGGTCGCTATTATTTCACCATAGCTTTGCCGAAACATTAAACTAAAAATCATGTCACCAAAAATTACACGAATTCTATCAATTGTACTAATGGGAATTCCATCGCTAATGCTCATCATGAGCGCATTTATGAAACTCTCGGGTTCAGAAATGATGGTTCAAAACCTCTCAAAAGCCGGACTCGGAAATTATGTTACTTTTCTTGGAGTAATAGAATTAGTTTCGGTAGCACTTTTCCTTTTCCCAAAAACTCGCAAGGTTGGATTTCTATTGTTGTGTGCATATCTTGGCGGAGCACTTTCAATTGAACTTGCAGGAGGTCAACCACCGTCAGCTGCAATTTTTCTTGCGTTGATTTGGATCTCAGTTTATTTGAAAGATAAAGTAATGTTTGTGGGAATAAGTAAAGTTGATTAAGAAAACAAAAGTTTAAAATAGTTAGCTAAGCCAATACTAAGCTCACTAAGTTTTTAGTGCAAGAACACTAAGTAATTCTAGGTTTAAATAATGCATAAGCGAGCTTGTGCTAACTTTTAGTGGTCTCATTGTTTAATTTTAAAATGAGTTAGCAATGCTTCCACTTACATCACTTTTACCTCAAGCAACTTCTGTCCATCAAGGTAACATTCCAGTATATCATTTTCTTTGACAGGACCAACACCACTCGGCGTCCCTGTATAAATCAAATCACCTTTGCGCAACGTAATGAATTGCGAAACATAGCTAATCACTTTTGAAAAATTGAAAAGCATCAAATTGCTATTTCCTGACTGAACGGTTTTGCCATTGATGTCAAGATGAAATTGAATATTCTCTTTGTCTTTCAATTTCGAAAAGTCAATAAAATCACCGCAAGGAGCGGAGTGGTCAAATGCTTTTGCCGGTTCCCATGGTAAACCTTTTTCTTTTTGCTTTTGTTGAATGTCGCGGGCAGTGAAATCGATTCCTACTGTGATCTGATCGTAATAGCGATGCGCAAATTCTTCTGCAATCTTTTTTCCTTCTTTGGAGATCTTCAACACCAATTCAATTTCGTGGTGAATATCTTTTGAAAAGTCGGGCAGATAAAATGCTCTGTCGCGCGGAAGGACTGCTGTATCAGGCTTCAAAAAAAATACGGGTTCGCCGGGAACTGCATTGTTCAGTTCTTTAGCATGCTCAACATAATTTCTTCCGATACAAATAATTTTCATTCTCTATTTATTGAACATTTTTAAACGCAATGCTGTAATTACATTTTTTGTATTCGTCGGGAAATCACCTTTCATCATCCAATCGTAGTAAGATGTGTCTGATTTGAAAATTTCCACTACCGGACGACCTTTGTATTTACCAAAGTTGAAGACTTCTTCATTCTTATCGTTGAAAACAATTCTTCCTGCTAAGTCAACATTTTTTGTGATCGAACTGAAGGTGGAAAGAAAATCTACATCGTTTTTCAATGAATCATATTTGTCGAGCTGTGAAAGCATCACTTCATAAGTTGCCAATGTATCTGCCTCAGCAGAATGTGCATTCGTCAGATCTTTATCACAATAGAATTTATAAGCTGCTGCAAGAGTTCGTTGTTCCATCTTATGAAAGATATTCTGAACATCGATCAACTTTCTTGAAAGTATATCAAAATCAATATTACAACGTGTGAATTCTTCTATCAACATTGGTACATCGAATTTGTTGGAATTGTAACCAGCTAAATCACATCCACCTAAGAATGTATTCAACTCAGCTGCAAGATCTTTAAAAGTAGGAGAGTCCTTTACATCTTTGTCGTAGATTCCATGGATCTTCGATGTCTCTTCCGGAATTGGAATAGTTGGATTCACTTTATATGTTCTCGAATCTTTTGAGCCATTCGGAAATATTTTCAGGAAACCAATTTCCACAATTCTATCGGCCCCAACATTTACTCCTGTCGTTTCCAGATCAAGAAAAACGATCGGGCGTTTTAAATTTAATTCCATCAGATTTTATTTAGTTGTTTTAACAGACACATTGTGCACGATTTCCTTTGGTGGATTTTCTGCTTCAATGGTCAGTTCTTCATTGTATGGTTCAAAGTTATATCCTTCAATATGCAAAGTGTATTTTCCCGGAGATACGGGCAATACAAAATCATTGAATGCAGCAGTAGGAGAGAACAAGGTTATTTTTCCAGTCTCTTTATTTTCCATTGTTACTTTTGTGATCTCCGTTTTTCCACCTGTACTAGAACTTACAACGCCTGAAACAAATGCGCTGAATGGATGATTCGTTTCATCTGCAAATTCTATTTTATAAATGTCTTTATCACCAAATCCTCCCGGACGAACAGTTGACATATAAGCTGTCTTAACATCACCGGTAAATGAAATAAAGGTGTTATCGTCAACGTCGTTTAAAGGATAACCAATATTCTTTGGCTCTCCCCATGACGATGAACTCTCATTCCACTCAGAACGGAAGATGTCAAATCCACCCATACTATTCCATCCTTTCGATGCGAAGTACAATGTCTTTCCATCAATAGACAAATACGGCGAATCTTCTGCATACTTTGAATTGATAGTATTACCAAGATTCACAGCAGTTGACCATTCACCATTCGTTCCTTTCTTGATCATGTACAGATCACTTTCGCCTAAACCACCTTTTACATCTGAAGAAAAGATCATCGTAGTTCCATCAAGTGACATTGTAACTCCACCTTCGAATGATTTCGTATTCAGATTTGCCGACATCATCATCGGACGTTGCCACATTTTTCCTTTTAATGCAGAAGCACCAACATCACCATAAAATTCTGCATTGTCGAAATAAATAAAAACTAAATCGCCTGTTGCTGAATAACCAACAGCTTCTTCATCCCATTCTGTATTCACCATTCCACCGGCACCTTTTGCTTTTGTCCAAATTGTATCTCTCCAATTTGACGAATAAATATCGGCTGTATAAATTCCAAGATCAGCAATAAATCCGCCGACATTTCCTTTTCTACGTGAAGTAAAAATTAATTGCTTTCCATCTGCTGAAATAAATGGATTGTATTCTTCGTACGGAGTATTAATCGTTTTACCAAGATTTGTATACGTTACATTTACAGGATTTGCAATTAGTGCTTTTCCATTTCCGCTCATTTCGATCAAACGATCGGCAGGTGTTAATTCTTTCGAAAGTTTTTGTTTTGAATCTCTGAAATCCGTGAATGCGGTAATGGCTTCATCGAATTTCTCATTGTACATATAAGCAAGTCCAAGTTGATACGACCATTCTTTTTTTGCAGAAGGAGATTTGCAAGCTTTTTCAAGGTAAGGTAAGGCAGCTTTTTTATCGCTCGATGTTTCTAAATAACAATATCCCAATTTGTAATTGTAATCGACATTGTCGGGAGAACTTTTTACAAGATCTTTGTATGAAAGTAGCGCGCCGGAATAATCGCCGGTAGTAAACATTGTTGCTGCATCTTTCTTTACAAGTTTTGCTTCGTCCATTGTAAGGACATGTGTTTTTGCTTTCTGGCAATTTCCTTCGAAAGAAATTAGAGCAAAACCTAAAATTACCAGCAGAGATCTGATACCGGTTGAATTCATTGTGGGAGAGACTTGTGTTTTTAACGAATATTAAATAGTACGATCGCCATCAAATTGCTCCATGTAATCAGCAATGCGACGAAGGAAACTTCCGCCTAATGATCCATCAACTACGCGATGATCATAAGAAAGCGAAAGGAACATCATGTGACGAATACCGATTGAATCACCTTCGGGAGTTTCAATAACTGCAGGCTTTTTTCGGATTGCTCCAACTGCTAAAATTGCAACTTGCGGCTGATTTATAATTGGTGTTCCCATTACGTTTCCAAAAGAACCAACATTGGTAATTGTAAAAGTTCCATCTTGAATTTCATCGGGCTTCAACTTATTTGCTCTTGCACGATTGGCAAGGTCGTTCACACTTTTTGTAAGTCCAATCAAATTCAAATGATCTGCATTCTTAATTACAGGAACAATTAAATTTCCTGATGGCAATGCTGCAGCCATTCCAATATTTATAAATTTCTTAACTATGATCTTTGTTCCGTCAACAGAAACATTGACCATAGGGAAATCTTTTATCGCTTTCACAACTGCTTCAATGAAGAGTGGAGTAAAGGTGATCTTTTCATTCTCGCGTTTCTCAAATACCTTCTTTGCTTTCTCACGCCATTTAACCATGTTTGTTACATCTGCTTCTACGTATGATGTAACGTGCGGCGAAGTTTGTTTCGACATCACCATATGATCAGCGATGAGCTTGCGCATACGATCCATTTCAATGATCTCAACATTTGCTGAAACAGAAACTGCAGGTGATGAATAAGCAGGTTTGTCTTTTGCAGGCGCAGAAGTTTGTACTGCAGATGCTGCCGTTGCTGGTTGACTACCACGACTTGTCAAATGTTGAAGCAAATCTTGTTTGGTCAATCTGTTATTTGCTCCGCTACCTTTGATGTTTTCCAATTCATTCATTGGAACACCTTCTTGCTTTGCAATATTTCTTACAAGCGGAGAATAGAATCTTCCACTTGCTGAATTTTTATCAATAGTTACTTCTGTATGAACAGCAACTTTCGGACTTCCATTTGATGATGGAGCAACAGTTTCAGTTTTTGAAATTTGAGGAGCTGCGACCGGTGCTGATGCTGGAGCAGCAGAAATTTTCTCACCAGACTCAGCGATCTCAGCGATGATTTCACCAACTTTTACAACTTGTCCTTCTTCAAACAATCGCTTTGACATAATTCCTGCACAAGGAGATGGAACCTCAGAATCAACTTTGTCAGTTGCAATTTCTAAGATCGGCTCATCGGCTTCAATTGTGTCACCTTCTTTTTTTAACCACTTTAAAATTGTTGCCTCAGCAACACTTTCGCCCATTTTGGGCATGATCAGTTGGACCATGGAATTGTATCGGTATTTGTTATCGTTAAAATTATTTCCGTTTCCGGATTTCACAAATTTAGAAAATATCAGCTGCTTTAGACTGCTTTTCTGCCTAAATTTCTCCACCCTTTGCGAATGATCTGAAGGTCTGCGTAGACCTTGTAATCTTTTGCATATAAAGAGTTTAGCCTGTTTGTCGTTAACTGATCTTTTGGCATGTTCATTAATGCATCCACAGGACTCAATATTCCGGGTCTGATTCGAGGCAACATATTATCCGGACTTTGATTCTTTGAATAGCCAACCCACGAAATTTTTCCACTCAAGACTTTGAAAATATTACTAATAAATCCGCTTGGATTTTTTTGTAATAGAAACATAATTGGCGATAGAACTAACAGCAAAAGAGCAAGGATCAAGTCAATGAAACGCTTGTTTCTCTTATTGACTTTCTTGTTGATGTTATTGATATCGATCACATATAGTTCGCCCGGGTCTTCAACAGAATTACTTCCTATGATGAATAAACTTTCCGGTGGCGCGATCTTGAATTCAAGTTCATGTCGTTTTACTTGCGACATCACGTCAATGATCTGTTGCGAAGAAATATCTTTTCCACAGAAAATTATTTCATCGACTTGAAATACTTCTGTTATCTCAGCTAAACGATCAAAGTTTCCCAGGAAATATTTTTCATACTCATTTTCAGTATGAGCTGATTGCAATTTGTTTTCCGGTTGAACGAAGCCTATGAAGTTGTGAGATGTGTCAGACAACTTCAGTAATGTCAATACACGATGACTTTCTTCTTCTAGTCCAACAATGATCAATCGTTTTCTGTGATCTCCGGTCAGGTTGAAATCTCGTCGACGAATAATATTGATCAAGAATCTAAAAGCAACAATCGCTAATGTGGACCATACAGCTCCAAGTAGAATCAATGCTCGAGAGAATCGATATGTTTCAGGAAGTAAGGCGTAAATTACGAGGATCAATAGTGTTCCGGAGAAAATTCCTCTTACGATTCGACTTAATTTAATTGGTTGATCATATCCACCGCTGAAAAATATCGACGTAATCCAGATCAATCCATAGGCAGGCACAGCAAATTTCATGAACTCATCCGGATATCGGATCATGAAATTCATACCCCAGTAATTTTTCAAAAGGAAAATTCCGATGATCACTAAACATAAGTCGCAAATGGGTAAAAAGAAATTATCAATGAATCTGGATACGATTGCAGCGCCTGCTCTCAGATAAATAGCAATTTTTATGAAGAAAGAAAACATCGAAGCATTCGATTTAGAGAAGTGCTTCTTTGCAAAAATGATCATTGCGTTATAGAAAACGAAAACATAATTCACACTGCTGCGCTTTGTGCTTTCGCCTTTGTAATGTATGATCCTTGTCTCCGGGAAATAATAATTTTTATATCCAGCTTTTATGATACGATAGGAGAGGTCGATGTCTTCTCCATACATGAAAAAATCTTCGTCGAGTAAACCAATTTTTTCAAGCACACTTTTTCGAAGTAACATAAATGCTCCAGCAAGAATTTCAACCGGGTTCGTTTCATTTTCATCTAAAAAACCTAGATGATATCGACCAAATGTTTTTGACTTTGGAAATATTTTGGAAAGTCCGAAGATCTTATAGAAAGCAACATCGTAAGTAGGCAATCCGCGTTTTGATTCGGGTAAAAATTTACCGCTACCATCAATCATCTTTACGCCAAGTCCACCGGCATCTGGATGCTCGTCCATAAATCGAACTACCTTTTCAAATGTATCTTCTTCAACAACTGTATCAGGATTCAACAACAAAACATATTCGCCTTTTGATTCACGAATAGCTTGATTGTTAGCTTTAGAAAAACCGCGATTGTCTTTGTTGGCAATAAGTTTAACGGAAGGAAATTTTTTCGCAACCATTTCCACGCTACCATCGACTGAATTATTATCGACGACCCAGATCTCAGTCTCAACTTTTTGAGCAGCTTTCAAGGAGGAATGAAGGCATTGCTCCAAAAAGTACTTTACGTTATAATTAACTATGACAACTGATAACTTCACAAGTGGATTTTGTAGGTTCAAACTTAAAAAAACAATTGAACTTTAATTGCTTTAAGTTTTTATTTCATCAACGAATTTTCATACGGCACTCTTTGCAAAATGGATCTTCCAAGAGTAACTTCATCAGCAAATTCAAGATCTCCGCCGACTGAAATACCTCTGGCTATTGTAGAGAATTTGAGCTCTGCACGATCGATCTGATTGATCTTTTTAAAGATGAAAAATGAAGTTGTATCGCCTTCCATCGTTGCAGGAAGAGCAATTATTATCTCAGTAATTGCGCTATTTTTTATTCGTTCCAATAACGAAGGAATGTTCAAGTCATTTGGTCCGATGCCATCCATTGGCGAAATAATTCCGCCTAAAATGTGATAGTGACCTTTGAATTGCTGGGTATTTTCAATTGCAATGACATCTCGAATGTCTTCAACAATACATAGAAATTGCTTGTCGCGCTTTGGATCAGAACATACTTCACAGACTTCTTTTTCAGAGATATTGTGGCAAATAGTGCAGTACTTCACCTCACTATGTAGTCTCACCAATGCCTCTCCTAATCGTGAAGAATCTTCTTTTGAAGCTTTGAGAAGGTGTAAAACCAACCTCAAAGCAGTCCTTTTACCGATTCCGGGCAAACGGCTGAATTCTGAAACGGTTTCTTCTAATATTCTTGATGAAAATGTACTCAATGCGCTGTTGATAATTTCGAAATGACGACCTGTCCATTCGCTTGCTAAATTACTTACTTCGGGCCTTATTGGCAAGTATTTTTGCTAGACAATCGATGCTAATAACTAATCAAGCAGCCTGTCTAAAATGCACATACTTTCCTCAAATTGCAATCTAGTACGAATTTGCTAAAGAGGAAAGTCCAAGCAATCTCAATGCAATCACCAAATAGCTCATTATTCATTATTAGTTATTAATTATTAGTTATTCACTATTCGTTATTAGTTCAAAAGGATGTCCCCAACCCTCATCTTACTCTGCGTAATCGCCTATTCAGCCATGCTTTTTTATGTAGTATGGAGATCAAGCAGAAATGCAGATAATGAATCATATTTCATTGGCAATAAGTCGTCAAAATGGTACTTGGTTGCCTATGGAATGATTGGCGCTTCACTTTCCGGTGTAACATTTATGTCAGTTCCCGGAATTGTTGGCGCAACGAATTTCTCATACATGGTTTTAGTCTTCGGCTATTTTTTTGGATACGCAACTATTGCATTAGTCTTGCTGCCGCTGTATTATAAAATGAATCTGACCTCAATCTATACCTATCTCGAAAACAGATTTGGATTTTGGAGTTATAAGACGGGCGCATTCTTCTTTATTCTTTCAAGAACAATTGGTGCTGCATTCAGATTGTACATTGTTGTAAACGTTCTTCAGCTTTTTGTCTTCGACGCATGGGGAGTTCCTTTCTGGTTGACTGTTTTTTCTTTTATCATTCTGATTTTGCTTTATACTTATGAAGGTGGAGTAAAAACGATTGTTTGGACAGATACACTTCAAACGACGTTTATGCTTTTTGCTGTTGTTATTTCTGTATTCTACATTTCAAGGGAATTGCACATGGGACTATTTGATTTGTTCAGTGCAATTCATGAGAAAGGCTACGATAAAATGATCAATACTGACTGGCATTCTAAATCGTATTTTCTAAAGCAGTTCTTTGGTGGAATGTTTATAAGCATTGCTATGACGGGACTGGATCAAGAAATGATGCAGAAAAATATTAGCGTGAAAACATTGCCTGATTCTAAAAAGAACATGTTTACGTTCAGTGTCGTGTTACTCTTCATTAATTTCTTATTTCTTTGTTTAGGTGCACTACTATTTCTGTATTCATCTGCAAAAGGAATTACATTACCTGCAAAATCAGACGACCTGTTTCCAATCATAGCCTTAAATCATATGGGTGGAGTAGTAGGTATCGTCTTTATTATCGGATTGATCTCTGCAGCGTATCCAAGTGCAGATGGTGCATTGACAGCATTGACATCTTCTTTCTGCATTGATTTTCTAAATTTCAAAAAATCAAATTGGACAGAAGAGAAGAAAAAGAAAATTCGTTATACAGTTCACTTTTCATTCGCAGCGATCTTACTTTTAGTGATCATCATTTTCCGAATTATCAATGACGATGCAGTGATTAGTAAATTATTCACAGTTGCCAGTTATACTTATGGTCCACTCCTTGGATTGTTTGCCTATGGAATAATTGCAAAGCGAGAACTTAAAGACAAATTTGTTCCAATAATCTGTTTACTCTCTCCGTTGATCTGCTACATTCTGAATGAGAATTCAGTGGAATGGTTCAATAACTATAGGTTCGGTTTTGAATTACTTATTGTAAATGGATTGATCACATTCATTGGTCTATCACTAATTTCGAAATCCAAAAGTGCTGTATCCTAATAGGAGAGGGAGAAAGTATCAATTATGTATCCCGCAACATTAAACATTAAACAAAAAGCATTAGCACAATGAATAAACTGAAGGCATTCTTCTTCCTATTACTTACTTTAAACGTAGTATTTGCCCAAACAGAAAATCTTCCGAAACAAACGGTAGATGGAAAAACTGTACATGTTTATAAAATTCAAGCAGGAGATGGATGGTATTCAATAGCTAGAAAGTTCAATATTTCTTATTCTGAGCTAAAACTCGCCAATAAAAAAACGGAGCAACTTAAAGTTGGTGGGAAGTTAAATATTCCCGGAAAATTAAAATCCAACGATCCTTATTTCGAAAAAAATAAAGTTGATGAGAATAAAGTAGCCGAAAAGCATTCCGATAAAAAAGTCACTCATAAGGTGGCTAATTCTGAAACACTTTATGCTATCGCAAAAAAGTATAATGTTTCAGTTGATCAAATTAAGAAAGCCAATAACCTAAAATCATCGTCAATAAAAAAAGGTCAAGTGTTAGTTATTTCTGAAGGTAGTTCAAATCATGCAAACGTTATAGATAGAAAGCCTGTAGAAACTCCTGTATCTGTTCCTGTAGTTTCTCATGATGTAACTGAAATAAAACCAATTGCTATTAAAGAAGAGAAGCCTGAAGTAGTTGTTATTAAGCCGAAAGAAGTAAGCGAAGTAAAACCAATCTCCCCAAGCGATGCCGATGATAAAAAGATAATCTTTGCCAATGGCCGTGAAGAAGTGAATGAATCTGGTGTTGCCTCATGGATCGAAGATGAATCTTCCGGCAGCAATAAGTATTACGCTCTTCATAGAACTGCTCCTTCAGGTACAATTATAAAAATTACCAATCGGATGAATTCTCGTTCAATCTATGTAAAAGTAGTAGGACAACTTCCAAACACAGGTGACAATGAAGGAATCATAATCAAAGTTTCTAAGTCGGGCGCTGAAAAACTTGGTGTGATCGATCAACGTTTTCAAGCAAGTTTACTTTACGGAATTAGCGCAGCCAAATAATTTCTAGTTGCGGAATTTCGCTGCTACAACCAGATCTTTACTTCCTTCTGTATATTCATAAAATCCGTTCTTACTTTTCACACCAAGATTACCGGACATTACCATATTCACAAGTAGAGGACAAGGAGCATACTTCGGATTACCAAATCCATCATGAAGTACTCGCATAATTGATAGACAAACATCGAGTCCAATAAAGTCTGCAAGTTGTAATGGTCCCATTGGATGTGCCATTCCTAAACGCATTACAGTATCGATCTCTTCAACGCCTGCAACTCCTTCGTAGAGTGAATAGATCGCTTCATTGATCATTGGCATTAAAATTCTGTTAGCTACAAAGCCCGGATAGTCATTTACTTCAACAGGAATTTTTTCTAATTTTTTTGACAGATCAAAAACGATTTTCGTTACTTCATCACTCGTTGCATAACCACGAATCACTTCTACAAGTTTCATTACTGGAACAGGATTCATAAAATGCATTCCGATTACTTTGTCCGGTCGTTTAGTTTGCGCTGCAATTTTTGTAATTGAAATTGATGATGTATTAGTTGCTAAAATTGTATTCGCATCGCAAAAAGAATCGAGGTCACGGAAAATTTTACATTTCAAATCAATGTTCTCTGTAGCTGCTTCAACTACTAATCCGCAACCTTTCACACCTTCTTCCAATGAAGTGAATGATGACAAGTTGCCAATTGTACTTTGCTTTACCTCTTCCGTTAATTTGCCTTTGGAAACCATTCGGTCCAGATTTTTTCCAATTGTATCTGTTGCGCGCTTCAATGCGTCAGCAGAAACATCAATCATATTTACTTTGAAACCGTATTGAGCGAAAACATGTGAAATGCCATTTCCCATTGTGCCGGCTCCGATAACTGCAACTTTCATTTTATATTATTTTGTGAAGTAAAAAATTATTTCCCTTTATGTTTAATAATTATCATGGCAGTATAGATCATGATCTTAAAATCAACTGCTAATGACATATTCTCAATGTAGATCAAATCATATTTCAATCGCTCAACCATTTGCTCAACATTTTCTGCATAACCGAACTTTACTTGTCCCCAAGAAGTAATTCCCGGACGAACTTTATGTAAGTGGCGATAATGTGGAGCTTGCTCCATGATCTTGTCTATAAAAAACTGACGTTCAGGACGCGGACCTACTATCGACATATCACCTTTCAAAACATTGTAGAATTGTGGGATTTCATCTAGGCGAATTTTACGCATCCATCTACCAAATTTAGTGATACGAGTATCTGTTGAACTTGATAATTGCGGACCGGTCTTTTCTGAATTTGAATACATCGATCGAAATTTGTAGATCTTGAATGGTTGTCCATGTAGACCAATTCTTTCATGACTATAAAATAATCCACCCGGTGACGAAAGTAAAACACCGATACTAGTAAAAATATATAACGGCGAAAAAATCAACATTACGCAAATCGAAATTGAAATATCCAGAATTCGCTTGATTGATTGTTGCCATACAGGCATTAGATTAGGGGAGATCTCGATCAACGGTGCTCCGAAGATAGAGTTCATTTTTACTGAGCCGGAAAGGATGTCATACATATCGGGAATGATCTTCACGATAACAGGTGTGTCTTCTAATTCATTAATAATATTTCCAATGCTTTCGTGTTGCGATGACTCTAATGCAATTACAGCTTCTTCAATTTTATATTGCTGAATGATCTCTTTTAAACTTTTAATGCCGCCTAGATTTGACATTTTCTGCTCAAGTAAATGATCATTGTTTCCTTCAACGTGAACAAATCCTACGAATAAGTTTCCGGTTGCACGGAATTCTTTTTCCATCTGTGATAAAAGATTCAGGGCTTTAAGGTTGCTACCAATCATGATAGTATTGAATCCGATTTTCTTTTTGTAAATATCCCGATTAACTTTCGTTGATAAGGAGAATCGAAATAAAGCAGTAATTAGAAAATGAAGCGTGAATAACGTGAAAAAGGTATGGTAATATGATTTGTATGAAACTACTGCATCATCGAGCAATAAGAAAAAGAATATGATCAGAACGCCAAGAACGGATAAGAAAAGCGTTTGACCTAATTCTTTAAGACGACTCTTTCTATAGACATTTTGATAACTTCCAATCAATGCATAAGTGATTACCCATGCAATTGGAATGAATAATATTCCGTAATAAAATTTTTTATCATTGAAGAAAAGGTCATGCGAATAGATCTGTCCTTCAACAACTAGTTTTCGATATGAGAAAAACAATCCCCATGCAAGAAAAGCAGCAAGCCAATCAGCGAAAATAAATTTAATTGTTTGTAATCTTTTATTCATTAATAGATCACTTTGAAATTATCGAAATACAATACAGCAGAAGTCATCGAAGCGGGTTTATCTGCATGAATATAAATTTTATATGCAGTACCATTTGAAACAACACCACCAAGGTCATTGATGTTGATATAGATCTTTTTCCAAATGGAACTTGCTCTAATACTAAGTAGATCTTGTTTATAAACTGAACCAGCTGTTACATATACACCAACAACAAAATCAATTTCAGATTTGTAATTCAATTCAACGTATGTAAGTGTATTAAGTGGCAATGTAAAAGGAGCAGCTGAAGCAATTTCTAAAACTGTGTTTGTATCTGCTAGTGTGACTTTACCGGAATTATTTTCAAATACATTCGGATCAGGTGAAGTGATAATTGTCACCGGTGTATTACCAGCCGAAGTACTTACAAGATCTAATGTGGCATCATCAAAATCTTCCATGTTAGGATAATTATTCACTGATTCATATGCAACACGTGGAACGATAGAATAAGTTTCACCAACAGTCATATTCATCGTCGTATCGAATGAAGTAAATTTCACATAAGCAGAACGCAAACTTGAAATTCCATCTTCCATAATTCCTGCGCGAATTGTAATACTATGCGTTCCGCCATCTGCAATTGGAAATTTCCCGGGAACCGGAAATGTACCTAGATATTCACCATCAACTATTACCCAGGCATCTGTTATTTTATTTGAACTACTTCCTGAAACGGAGTAAACAGAATTTAGAAGAATCGTGTCTATCTGAATGTAAGTGGGTGAGGGAGCATCAGGTTCAATTATTGAACATGATGAAAGTAAACTCACTGAAACGACAAGTGAAATTGATATTAAGAAAAAAAAGTGACGATTAAGTTTCATTTTGTAATTATACTAATACGTTCAATGAAGAACTTATTTTGTCCATGATCTGATGAGCGACCACTAATGCTTGATAACCTTCATCTATTGTTACCGCTGTTTGTCTATCGTTTTGGATAGCTTCAATAAATTGTTCAAGCTCCATTTTTATTGCATTAGACTCTTCAACTTTTGGCTGATCAAAATAAATGATCTTTGAACCTTTGTCTTTTCCAAGATCGATTGTAATATCAAGCGGACCCGGATCGCCGATCAAATTCTTTAAACGAACGACTTCTGTTTTTCTTTTGAGGAAATCAACTGAAATGTAGGCGTCTCTTTGGAAAAATCTGCTCTTGCGCATGTTCTTCAATGAAATACGACTAGCAGTCAAATTCGCTACACATCCATTATCGAATTCTATTCTTGCATTTGCAATATCTGCTGTATCACTTACTACTGCAACACCACTGGCATTGATCTTTTTTATTGGAGACTTTACTGCACTAAGAATAATGTCGATATCATGAATCATTAGATCATGTACAACTGATACATCAGTACCACGCGGATTAAATTCTGCCAGTCGATGTGTTTCTATAAAAAGTGGTTGGTTCAGATAATCTTTTGCTGCGAGAAATGCGGGATTGAATCTTTCTACATGTCCGACTTGTGCTTTTACTCCGGCTTCAGTAACAAGCGCTACGAGTTTTTTTCCTTCATTCACAGTGTGAGTAATGGGCTTTTCAATAAACACATGTTTAGATGCACGTAATGCTTTTGAGGCGCATTCAAAATGAGCCACAGTTGGCGTTACAATATCAATTGCATCGCACATATCGATTAACTGATCATAACTTTCGATAAATGGAATTCCCGACTCAATGCTGAATGCTCTTGCATACTCTTCATTACTGTCATAAAATCCAACAAGCTCGGCTTGCGCAATCTCTTTTAGAAGGCGCATGTGGATCTTTCCTAAATGCCCGGCTCCGATAACTCCAATTTTCAACATTTTCTTTCTTTGCTTTCTGAGAAGTGTCGCGAAATTAACAATTTTTACCGCCTTAAAACAACTTCCTTCAAAAGGTTTTCATAGGTGTTTTTGTTAATATTAATAGAAAATTTTTGAAATTTGATGCTCCTGTTAATGTTACTTTGTAAAATATGATTCATTTACCGGAAGACAATTTTAAGCATCAAGGAATGCGGAAGAAGCTTATTGACCAATTGAGGTCAAAAGGCATTGATAATGAGGATGTTCTAAGTGCTATGATGAAGGTCCCTCGTCATTTTTTTCTTGATCTCGCCTTTTTGAACCAAGCTTATTCTGATCACGCATTTCAGATTGGGGCCGGACAAACTATTTCACAGCCTTATACTGTCGCCTATCAAACTTCTCTACTTAACATAAAAAAGGGCGAAAAAGTACTTGAAATAGGAACGGGAAGTGGATATCAAACCAGTGTTCTTTTTGAATTAGGAGCAAAAGTATTTTCTATAGAAAGACAAAAGGAACTTTTCGATAGAACAAAAGATCTATTACCAGCAATGAACTACTCGCCGAAATTATTTTATGGTGATGGTTATAAAGGTTTACCTGGCTACGCTCCGTTCGATAAAGTTTTGATCACTTGCGGTGCGCCTTTCGTTCCGGAAGAATTAGTAAAGCAATTAAAAGTAGGAGGGATCATGGTTATTCCTGTTGGTGCCGGTGAAGTTCAGATCATGAATCTTATCACAAAAATTTCTGAAACTGAAATTGAAAAAAAAGAATTGAAGAATTTTAAGTTTGTTCCGATGCTGGAGAATAAGGAATGGGGAAAGCATTAGAATGAAGTGAAGTGAAATGAAAAATGGCGGGAACTAAAAGTTACCCGCCATTTTTCATTATTAATTTTTAATTATTAATTCTTATTGGATATCCCACCACACTTTTGTTCCTTGTAGATCCGGACCTTGAGATGCAATTGCAGCATTGTAATTACCGCTATTCAATGTTTGTTCATCTACCGGATATTTCATACGTAAAGGAATACCGTCGTAAGTATCAAGAACACCATCAGCAGGTAAGCGAAGAATTCCAAAATCCATTCTTCTCCATTCTGTCCAACCTTGAGTACCTTGATTGAAAAGAGCGATCCATTTTTGCTGACCAATTTTTTCTTTGTAAGTACTACCTGAAGCCGGATTCGTATAATCTACCATTGGCTGAGCAAGGTATGCAGTGATATCTGCAGGAGTAGCAGGGGTTCCGTTCAATGTAGTCCAATACTCTATACTTGCGCCAACTCCGGCATCGTAATGTGACTGAGCAGAACCTGTAACTGACCATCCTCTTTCTGATGCTTCTGCAAGCATAAATTCAACTTGAGCATAGTCCATAAAAATCCCTGGTAAATCAGCCGACAATGTTAAATCTGAACGTTGAGATACTTGAGAATTTGGAGTAGCAGCAGCATTACCTTCTGTTAGTCCATAAACTTCACCAACATAAAGACCTGTTGCTACTGCTGGGTTAAAGAAGGCAGCTAGACGTGGATCACTAAGTGAATCAAGTTTGTTTAAGAAAACATCACTTGCACAGTAGTCATTACGATTATCTACATAACGATTACCATAAATTGGATTTGCATCAGTACCTGTACCGTATGGCCATAACGCATTATCAGCATTTGCTGTTAAACCTCCTGCAGTTGCAGCAGCCTCAAATGCTGTTTTAGCATTCGCAGGATCAACATCGGCCATTCTAAGTGCTAGACGCATCTTTAAAGAATTTCCGAATTTAGTCCATAGATCCATATCACCACCGTAAATAAGATCACCAGTTGGACCTGCCTCAGCAGTATTGATTTGTGATAAAGCACTATTCATTTCAGACATTAAACCTGCATAAATAGAAGCTTGAGAATCGTATTTTGGTGCACGATATAAATTCGGTTGTAGAGCTTGTGAGTAAGGTAATTCTCCCCAAGCATCTGTCATAGTTTGAAGGATCCATACTCTTAAAATTGTAGCCGAAGCAATTTGATTACCTGCAAACCCTGAAGCAGCATTTCCTGCCGGATCGGCAATACAATTTTGAATAATAACATTCAATTCATTCAATCCACCTACATTTATTCCTGAACCTGGATCATTTAATCCACCTGAGTAAAATAATCCCCAATAAGCATTCGTGATTCCCGGACGGAATTGGTAACGACTTTCTGAAGAGTACTGATTCGATGACCAATACTGAGCAAGCTGATTTCCCATGTTTGCTCCCCACCATACATCGGTTGTGTTGTCCATGATTCCTCTTTCAGCTCCAACTAATAAGTAGCTATTCGGAACAGAACGCGGATTGTTTGGATCATTATTGATCGTTTCAAAATTCTTTTCACAAGAACTTAGCATAAGTGCCAAACCAGTGATTAGAATCGTTGATTTATTATATATGATTTTTTTCATAGTTCTTTTTTTTAATGTTCTTGATTAGAATCTAACGTTTAAAGTTAATCCATATGTTCTTACAGTTGGAAGCTGCGCACCTTCTAAACCTTGAATGTTACTAGTCGATACCCCTGATTCAGGATCGATGTTGGGAATATTTTTTGAAATGATCGCTAGATTTCTTCCAACAAATGAAAGAGATACTCCTTGGATTGTAGATTTAGTAAACAACTTTTTAGGTAAAGAATATGTAAGTGAAAGTTCACGGAACTTCACGAAAGAAGCATCATAAACATCAGCTGCTGTAATTACATAACCTCCATCAAGGAAGAAGTGGTCAATTGCTGCAATTGAAGTTGTATTTACTGTTCCATCTGATATAGGATTTCCTGCTGCATCAACTCCGGTTTGAACTACACCTTCAAGTACAAGTCCGTTTTCACGAATTCCACCTTCTGCTGTTTCTTTCAAAGTACCTGAGTATTTACCCCACATGTTTGTCATAGAGAAGATCTTTCCACCATCTTGGAAATCGATCAATCCAAATAGTTTGAAACCTTTAAATTCGAACGTTGTGCTAACACCTCCTGTAAAGTTTGGAAGTACTGATCCTAACGGTTGAACTTTTGCTGTTCTAGCATAAGAACCACCATCAATGATGTGATTTCCATTTGCATCATAAGCATAATCATAACCTACGATCTGTCCATATTCCATTCCAGGACGAGCTTGGAATGTAGCAGAGAATGGCGCATTCTGAATGAGTAGACTTTGTGTCTCTACACCGTTCTCATCAGTGAATAATTTTTCAACCATGTTTTTGTTTTTACCGAAGTTAAATCCTAACCCCCAAGAAAAACCTGATTTTGTTTTAACAACTGTTCCGTTCAATTGAATCTCAATCCCTTTATTACTCAACTCAGCTGCATTGTAGAATTTTGAAGTGAAACCTGTTGAAAGTGATTGTTGAACTGCAAAGATTACATCTTTTGATGTTGTACTGTAATAAGAGAAATCAACTGATAACCTTCCATCTAAGAAAATCAATTCTGTTCCTACTTCAATTGAACTTGTTTGTTCAGGTTTTAAGTCTGAATTGTTTGCAGCATTTGGAATAATTGCTGATGCATAACCTGCGAAATTGCTAGAAACTGTTGGACGTGTTTCTGATGCTGCATAAGGAACAGGATCGATCGCTGTATTTGCCCAACCTAATCTGATTTTACCAAGACTCAACCATTTTGCTTTTACAAATTCAGAGAAGACGAAGCTTCCGGTAGCAGAAGGGTAGAAGTATGAGTTATTCCCAGATGGTAAAGTAGAACTCCAATCATTTCTTCCTGTAAGATCTAAGTATAAGAAATGTTTGTAGCCAAATGATGCACTTGCGTAAACTGAATTTCTGCGCAAAAGTGCTTTGTCAGGAGTGGAAAGTAAATTACCAACTGAGTTTGTAAGATTATAATAATCCGGTGCATTCAATCCACCTTGAGTTTTGAAAGTATTGTTCTCTGTCTTACGATCTTGTCTGTTAACACCAACAAATGCTGTCAAGTCAAGATCTTTATTGATTGCTGTTTTATAGTTTAACTTCAATTCATAATTATTTTCATTAAAGAAAATGTTTTGTTCTTTGTATTCTGATTGACTTGCGCCACCTTTTGCAACTCTTTCTTGGCGATTATCGGAATAGTAATCAGTTTTAATTGCACCACTCAATGAAAGTTTTGATGTGAAGTCATAATTCAATCCAATAGCACCATAAATACGATTACGTTGATCTGTTTCATAATTTTCATAAGCTACCCAATAAGGATTATCCCAATAAAGGGGTGAAAGATCTGTCTCAGAATTCATGTTCCATGTACGTTGAGTTCCATCAGGGTTTTTATAATCTTTCAATTGGCTCATATCGATCTGACGTTCCCACCATTGTGTAAAGTTTGATGATAGGTTATTGTAACCTGTTTGAGCACGACCTTTTCCATTTGCTCCAATATAGTTGATGTTTAATGTGCTGCTCAATTTATTCGTAAATTTATTTGAGCCACTGAAACCGAAAATATTTCTATTCAAAGATGAATTTGGTGTCGTTCCTTTCTCATTGAAGTTTGTATATGAAAGACGATACTTTGTTAGTTCATTTCCACCGTCAATTGATATGTTATTATTTGCTGTTACTCCAGTTTCAAAATAGTCTTCGATATTAGTCGGATGAGCAACCCATGGAGTTAATTTACCATAGTTAGGCAAACTAGGATAATAACTATCCCATTGACGAACCATTTGACCTTCCATTTTCGGTCCCCAACTTCCATCATATTCGAAGTTAGAACGAAGTTGAGTAGGGTCAAGGTCGCTCACGATAAATTGATCGCTTGCACCTCCACCATAAATATCTTGATATTCCGGAAGTACTGAAACAGTACTAAATGTCATACCTGACGAAATCGAAACACCTATCGGAGATTTTTCAGCACCAGTACGTGCTGTACCTTTTTTAGTAGTAATGATGATTACACCATTCGCTCCTTGAGAACCATAGAGTGCAGTAGCAGATGCTCCTTTTAATACGTTGATCGTTTCAATGTCATCAGGATTGATATCCTGCGCTGCATTTCCATAATCATAACCCAATGCTCCACGAACCTGATCTCTTGTTGTGAAGTTTCCATTGTTTACTGGAACTCCATCAACAACAAATAATGGTTGATTCTCATAGGAGATCGAACGAACTCCACGAAGTAGAATTCTTGATGATCCTCCTAAGTTTGATGACCCGGTAATTGTAACACCGGCAACACGACCTTGCAGTGAATTAATGAAGTTACCTTCTTTTGCAACGGTGATGTCAGCACCTTTTACTTGTTGTGTAGCATAACCTAGCGACTTTTGTTCTCTTGGTATTCCTAGTGCCGTTACAACAACTTGATTCAACTGCTGAATGTTTGGTTCTAATGTTACATTCACAACATCAGAAGCAGCTAGTTCAACAGTTCTTGTTATAAAGCCAACCCCGGAGATTTGGATTTGCTTGTTAGTAGTTGGTACACCGATCTTGAAGTTTCCATCAATATCGGTAGTTGTCCCGATTGTTGTCCCTGCAACTAAAATAGTCGCACCGGGGATTCCCAGATTATCTTGCGAGGAGATAACCTTTCCGGTGATTTGTCTGTCTTGCGCAGACACTTGCATACTACAGAATGCAAGTAATAGCGCGAATAGCGTAATTGCTTTTCTCATAGAGGTTAGTTTTGGTTAAACGAATTCCTTAAATTTTGTACAATTTAAAAAAAAAACAAGCTAGATTAACAAAATTTAACCTAATCTTTATTAACAATTTTTTAATAGGCCGATCTTGTTTTGGTACAACATGCTAGTAATGAATTGTTTTCTGCAAATAAATTATAAAAAACTGTTGATTATTCTTTTTTTATTTAAAAATGTAAGAAAATTAAAATATTTGTAACTTTTATACGACAAAATAGCTAAACAAGTCAATTCCGGATTTCGTGAATGTTAAACAATATTAATGCTGAAATTTTAAAAGCTTGAACACAAGCTCTATGAACAAAGCAAAGTTCAAAACTAAACGAAAAACTTGACTAGTGTTAGAATACCCGCTTAAATTTGCCCATAATATTTACCAATTAAACCAAAAAAAAACACAGAAAATGAAAAAAATTATGATTTCTGCTGCATTAGTTTGCCTTGCCGGCTTTACTTATGCGCAAAAACCAGTAGCTGGTGATGTAACCGGTGATGTGGAATTAAGATTCCAAACAGGTGGTGATTTCATTCATGTTTTATCTCCAAACTTAAATGCGAGATATTTCTTGAAAGATGATCTAGCTCTTCGTTTGAGTCTTAATGTTAACACTAGCAGTTCTTCTCAAGATTACACTGAGAATCCTGATGGAACTGGTGGTACTGGAACTCAAGAGTCTAGCAGCAGCGGATTCGGTCTAGGTGTTGGTATCCAAAAACACTTTGCAGGTACTGAAAAACTTTCTCCTTTCGTTGGAGCAGGGATTTCTTTCAACACAGGTTCTTCTACTGAGGACTGGACAAACTTTGATGGAACTGGATACAGCAATGGTACTACTGTAAAAGTTGACGGTCCATCTACATCAACTTTCGGAATTGGAGTGAATGCTGGTGCTGACTATTACTTCGTAAACCATGTTTACTTAGGAATTGAAGTTGGTCTTGGTTTCTCTTCATCTTCAATTGGCGAAGAAACTACAACTATTACTGCAACAGGTGTTCCTTCATCTACTACTGTTTCTCAAGGCGGAAGCTCTTCAGGAATCGGAGTTGGTGCTAACTCAGGAATTCGTTTAGGTTTCGTTTTCTAGAAAATTGAAACTTGTAAAAAAAAACCTGCTCTTCTCGAGCAGGTTTTTTTTTGTTCAATATTTTTTAGCTTTTAAATTACCTAGTAACTCTTGCTATTTCCCTTACTTGATCCTTTTTCTTTATGTCCTCTCGCTTATCAAATGTTTTTTTACCTCTTGCTAATGAGATATCTAGTTTTGCAAGTCCTCTTTCATTAAAGAATAATTGAATAGGAATGATCGTAACGCCTTTCTCCTTTAATTTGGATTGGATCTTTACTATTTCATTTTTATTCAGCAGAAGCTTTCTCAATCGCTTTGGCTCGTGATTGTTGTAGGAGCCTTGCTTGTACTCTGCAATGTGCATATTCTTTACCCAAAGATCTCCGTTCAGTAAAACACAAAACGATTCACTAAGTGTAGCTTTACCTTCACGAATAGACTTTACTTCAGTGCCAGTCAGCATGATACCTGCTGTGTATGAAACTAAAAAACTGTACTCAAAAGATGCTTTCTTGTTTTTAATTATGATCTGTTCCTTCGCCATATTCGATTGTAAAAGTACGAATTCCTTTCTGTGCTTCTTATTTTCTTACAATCAATAGTGGAATATTGATTCCATGGCGAACTGCATCTACTGTTGTCCCAAAGATCATGTCTTTAAATCCTTTATGACCATGTGCACCCATTACCAAAAGATCAGCATTGAATTCTTTTACCAATGCAGGAATCGATTTCTTCGGATTTCCATATCCAATTTTAATAGATACCGAATAGCCTGCAGAATTCAATTGATCAGAATATTGATTCAAATTACTCACATCAGTCATGAATTCATAATCCCGAATTTCATTTTTCATGAATAAAGCTCCGGCTGACTCAACTATGTGAATTAGCACATATTCAGCTTGTTTTCCACCTTGAGCTAAAGCATTACTTATATTGAATTGGTCAGACTTCGAAAAGTCTACGGCTATTGCAATTCGTTTATATGGTTGAATCTTTTCCGGTTTAAGAAAAATAACTTCCGGATGAACAGGTGTAATCTCTTTCTCCTTCTGCTTAAACAATGGTCTAAATGTAATATACAGTAGAAGTAATGCTGCAGCACCGATCAACGGTATTACAAGTAATCCAACTATCAAAGGGTTATCAGAATTTGAAAGCCATGCTGCAATCTCCTCAAAAACTAATCTCACATTTAAACTTACTATTATTCCGGCGACTAACCATGAAGCAACTTTTACATACATGGGAATCACAAACTCTTTCATTTTTGTTTTATCACTCACAAAATGAATGAGCGGAATTACAGCAAACCCTAATTGCAAACTTAAAATCACTTGCGAAAGGATCAACAGTTTCCCGGTTGCAGATTCACCGAAATAATAAATGGCAATTAGCGCCGGGATAATTGCAAGTAGTCTGGTCAATAATCGCCTAATCCAAGGCGCTATTCTTAGCTTTAGATATCCTTCCATTACTATCTGTCCTGCAAGTGTTCCAGTTATAGTTGAACTTTGTCCTGCTGCAATTAAAGCGATGGCGAAAAGTTTTGGCGCAAGTGTTGAACCTAAAAGTGGTGCTAAAAAATTATGAGCATCTTGAATTTCTGATACCTCATACATTCCGTTTTTAAAAAATGCTGAAGCAGCAAGGATAAGAATAGCAGCATTTACAAAAAATGCTAGGTTTAATGCAATAACTGAATCGAACATATTATACCGAATTGCTTTTCGGATCTCGACAGGAGTTCGCTTGAACTTTCTTGTTTGTACCAGTGATGAATGCAGATATAAATTATGTGGCATAACTGTAGCGCCTATAATTGCAATTGCAATGTACAAGGCTGATTCATCAGGCAAGGAAGGTATAAATCCTGTACTGATCTCAGCTAAAGATGGCTTTGCTAAAAACATTTCTGCTAAGAATGCCATCCCTATAATTGAAACTAGTCCAAGTATAAATGCTTCCATTCTTCTAATGCCATAATTAATAAGAAACAATAGTAGGAAGGTATCTAATACTGTGATGCATACACCCCACATTAATGGAATGTCAAACAAGAGTTGTAGACCAATTGCCATTCCTAGAACTTCTGCCAGATCACAAGATGCAATGGCTATCTCCGCAAGAAAATATAATGAGATGTTCACCGGCCGTGAATAGGTTTCGCGGGATGCCTGTGCAAGATCTCTGCCTCTTACAATTCCTAATCTTGCACTTAAACTTTGTAAAAGTATGGCCATTATATTGGACATTAGCAAAACCCAAATCAACGCATACCCATATTTACTTCCACCTGCTATGTCGGTAGCCCAATTGCCGGGATCCATGTAGCCTACACTTACCAAATAAGCTGGTCCCAAAAAAGCAAATAGCTTTCTGTATTTTCCTGTCTTTTGTGTTGTATCTATACTTTCATGTACTTCTGAAAGTGAATTGTCGTTGTATTCCATATTTAAACATTTTACTTAAACTTAAACCTCGTCGTCAACCCAAACTTAAACTCAAACTAAATTCACCATAATACTCTTCGCCGCATCATGACTTATGTGAATTGGATTTTTATTGCCTTCAATTGTTATATCCATTGATTTATCAAATGAAATGATCTCTAGAATATTTAGGCGCTTGCCAATGTTCAATCCTATTTTTTGTAAATACTGTAAAAAATCCGGTCGATGATCGGATACACCAATGACGATTGCGTCTTTTTGTATTTCAACAATAGCAAGTGGAATAGTATTCAAAGCAGGAAACACTCCATGCTCATCAGGTATTGGATCTCCATGCGGATCAGTCTTCGGACTTCCAAGAAAGTCATACAGTTTCTGAACTAATATGTCTGATTGAATATGCTCTAACTGTTCAGCAATCTCATGCACTTCATCCCAATTAAAACCCAATTTTTTATAAAGAAAAAGTTCCCATAAACGATGCTTTCGAACTACAGCCACAGCTTTTTTCTTACCACTTGCAGTCAAGCTAACTCCATAGTATTTGAGATAGTTGACCATCTTTTTTGTAGCTAATTTCTGAAGCATATCCGATACTGTAGCCGGAGTAGTAGACAACCTTTCTGCAATAGAATTAGTACTGATCTTCCCTTTTTCGTCTTCCTGAAGCTGAAAAATTGCTTTTAGGTAATTCTCTTCTGTATACGTTAACATTAAATTAAAATTTAGGCAAATCTAAAAATTATTTTCCAATACCCAAATTTCTAATTCAAACACTAATATTCACTAAAATTTCAGCCACGAATTCACGAATGAACTATTTTTTTATATGTGCTTTTTTTTATTCGTGCATTCGTGGCAAAACTTTAGTGAACTTAGTGTATAATTTTCTTGAAATTGAATTACTTTCGTCAAATGAGTTTTTACACAAAAATCATCCGGCCAATTCTCTTTCGTTTCGATCCGGAGAAAGTCCACCATTTCACTTTTTCATTTTTAAAAATTGCATTTAAAATTCCATATGCTAAATCTATCGTAAAGTCTATCTATAAAACCGATGATCGTTCAACAAGTATAAATTTGATGGGGATAGATTTCCCAAATCCCATTGGACTTGCAGCCGGCTTCGATAAAGACGCAAAACTCTACCCTGAATTATCATCGCTCGGTTTCGGATTCATTGAAGTTGGAACTGTGACACCAAAGTCTCAACCGGGAAATGATAAACCACGTTTGTTTCGTTTGCCTAAAGACTCAGCAATCATCAATCGAATGGGATTTAATAATGGTGGAGTAGCAAGTATGGTTGCTAATCTGAAAAAAAATAACGGTAAAGTTATTATCGGGGGAAATATTGGCAAGAATAAAATTACTTCAAATGAGGATGCTGTTTCAGATTACTTGATCTGCTTTGAAGAGTTATTTCTCTACGTCGATTATTTTGTAGTGAATGTTTCCTCTCCAAATACTCCCGGCTTACGAGCATTGCAAGAAAAAGAACCATTACTTAAGTTGCTTAATTCCTTACAAAAACTGAATGACGAAATAGCAACACAAAAATTGATCAAACGAAAACCAATTCTTTTGAAAATTGCTCCAGACTTAACCAATGAACAATTGGAGGAAATTGTTGAAGTTATTTTCGAGTCTAAATTAGATGGTGTCATTGCTACGAATACTACAATCTCAAGATCAGACTTAACAACTGATCCAACATTAATTGAAAGTATAGGCGATGGTGGACTAAGCGGATTACCGCTCACTAATAGAAGCTCAGATGTAATTCGTTTCCTTGCTCAACGATCAAAGAAGAAATTTGTGATCATTGGAGTTGGAGGTATTCATTCTGAAAAAGATGCGCTTGAAAAACTGGAGGCGGGTGCGGATTTGATTCAACTTTATACAGGATTTATTTATGAAGGTCCTGAATTGATCAAAAGAATTAAATATAAACTTATAAAAAAAGGGAAGCAATAAATTACTTCCCTTTCTAAAATTTCTATTTTTCAATAACATGTTTCAAAACTTTCGCCTCCAAATAAAATATTATCTCCTCAGCCACATTTTTCACCTGATCTCCTGTTCTTTCTAGTTTACGGATCGCCGATATTATATGTAACGATTGACTGATGTTTTCAGAATGAGAACGGATGTAACTTTCAATAACACCATTTGCATCTTGATTTATCTCGTCTAACAGATCATCTTTTTGAAAAATTCCCCTAGCTAATTTTGTATCTTCTGCATCAAAGGCTTTTTGTACATCTGCAAGCATAGTTACAGCCATTTGAAACATTTCATTTACACGGGTAATATCAATCAACTCTTTTTCGAATGGATTTCCGGTGCCAATTACATATCTGCTAATTCCATCGGCAATATCACCAATCCGTTCTAAATTAGAATTTATTTTAAGCACCGCAAGCACAAATCGCAAATCAATTGCAACCGGATTAAACAATGCAAAGATATTCTCGCAGTCTTTATCGATCTTCAACTCAAGAGCATTCACTCTTTTCTCGTTGAAATTTACTTCTCTTGCAATTTCTCTGTCAAAACCAATAAAAGCAAGTTGCGATTTTTTCATCTGCTGAGTTACTAACTCAAACATTTCTACAACTTCATCTTTTAAGCGCTTTAATTCTACATCTAAATGAGTCATCCTATTTTCAATTAATAATTAACAATAAAAATGAAGAATGAAAAATGAAGAATGAAAAATGCAAGTAGCGCCATTTTTCATTCTTCATTTTTCATTGTTTAGCCAAACCGTCCGGTTACATAACTCTGCGTTTTTGGGTCGGTAGGATTTGTAAAGATAATATTTGTGTCATTGTATTCTATCAAATCCCCTAAATAGAAAAATGCAGTTTTATCACTCACACGACCGGCTTGTTGCATGTTGTGTGTTACAATTATGATCGTGTATTTGTTTTTCAATTCATAGATCAAGTCTTCGATCTTAGCTGTTGAGATCGGATCTAAGGCAGAAGCTGGTTCATCCATCAATAACACCGATGGCTCAATTGCTAATGCTCTTGCTATACATAAACGTTGTTGTTGCCCACCTGATAGTGCGAAGGCAGATTTCTTCAATTTATCTTTTACTTCGTCCCACAATGCAGCTTGACGAAGAGATGTTTCAACTCTTTCCTCTACAAACGAAGCATGGTTCATTCCGTTTACACGAAGTCCATATGCTACATTTTCAAATATCGATTTAGGAAATGGATTTGGTTTTTGAAATACCATTCCAACTTTCTTTCTAAGCTCATCGATTCTCATTCCTTTGCTATGGTAGATGTCTTTTTCATCCAACAGCACATCGCCTTCAATTTTCACTCCAGGAATCAAATCATTCATGCGATTGAACAAACGCAGATATGTCGATTTACCACATCCTGAAGGACCTATCAATGCAGTAACTGTATTCGCTTTTACAGACATTGAAATTCCTTTTAATGCCTGAAAACTTCCGTAGAATAAATTTAAATTCTTTGTCTCTATTTTATTCATAATGCATCAATTCATTTTTACTTTGTTTCCTAAATATTTTCTAAGTGCATTTGCAAGTAGATTTAAGATCAGGACAAATAATACTAAAACCAAAGCTGTTCCATAAGCCATATCGCGCGACTCCGCTACTTTTGTTCCGCTGGTTGAAATAACATATAAGTGATATGGCAAAGCCATTACTTGGTCAAAGATACTTGTTGGTAGTTTAGGAAGGAAGTATGCCGCAACGGTGAAAAGGATAGGAGCAGTCTCACCGGAAACACGTCCGATTGATAAGATCAATCCCGTAATAATGTTTGGCATGGCCATCGGTAAAATTACTTTTCTTATCGTCTGTAATTTTGTTGCTCCTAAAGCATAACTGCCAAGACGAAATGAATCATCAATTGCAATCAATGCTTCTTCAGTGACTCTAATTACAACGGGCAATGCAAGTAATCCAAGTGTTAATGAGCCGGCAACGATACTATCTCCAAATTTCATTGTATTCACAAACAAAGCCATTCCGAATAATCCAAATACGATCGATGGTATCCCGGCCAAATTGTTTGTCATCAATTTGATAAAACGCTTGAAGAATGAATCGACTGTGTATTCATTGATGTATATACCAGCCATCACCCCAATTGGAAATGCAACGATCATTGAGCCTGCAACCAAGTAGAGTGTACCAATTATCGCAGGATAAATTCCACCTTTTGTCATTCCGTCTTCCGGCATTTTCGTTAGAAAATCCCAGCTCAACATGTGCCAACCTCTTACAAAAATAAACTCAAGGATCCAGAACAAGATCAGGATCACTCCCAAACTAAGTATTCTAAAAATCCAAAAAGCTATTTTCTCTTTTAAATTTTTCGACATTTATTTATTCATTTTTCTGCGTGAAGAAATTGACTGAACCCAGATATTGATAGCCATTGTAATTAAAAATAAAATACAACCCAATGCAAACAGCGCTTGGTAATGTACTCCGCCTGCAGGAGCCTCACCTAGTTCAGCTGCAATAGTTGCCGGTATTGTTCTAACAGGTTGCAGCAATGATTTAGGCATTACTGCTGCATTTCCTGTTACCATTAGTACGGCCATTGTTTCGCCAATTGCTCTTCCTATTCCTAAGATTGCAGCAGCTGAAATTCCTGACATAGAATAGGGGATAACTACTCTGTAAATTGTTTGCCATTTATTTGCGCCAAGCGCCAATGAAGCTTCTTTCATACTCCTTGGCGTATTTCTAATTGCATCTTCCGACACAGTTATAATAGTAGGAAGTGCCATAATTCCAAGTACAATACTTCCGGCCAATGCTGTTTCTCCTACGGGTAATTTGAATACATCGTGGATCATTGGTACAATTACGATCAATCCGAAAAATCCATAAACTACAGATGGAATTCCTGCCAATAATTCGATGACGGGTTTCAGTATTTTTCTTAATCGTTCGTCAGCAACTTCTGCCATATAAATTGCAGTTGCTAATCCAACCGGCAAAGCAAATAAGATCGCAAAGAATGAAACAAGAAGAGTTCCAAGTATAAGAGGAGCAACGCCTAGTTGAACTGCAGGCTCTGCAGTAGGAAACCATTGTGTTCCTGTAATAAAATCAGGGATGTTGTTTTTGTCAACATCAATAATTTTACCGGTGAAATTTTTTGCAACGTACTTGTCTGTATAAACAGCAAGCATTGTTGGATTGCTTCCAACTAAAGAATCTAATTTATTGGGCAAAAATTCAAAGTCTGCTCCGACTTCTTCGTCAGAGAAATAATTCGAGAGATCATTGATCGTAAATAAAACAATTGAATCATTATTCCCACCAAGATCCTTCCAATTTGTAATTTCCTGATCAAAGATAGATTTGATCTGTGTTGCATTGAGTTTTGAAACGGGATTTGATTTATTTACAACAATTACATTATGATTTTCAAGAGGAGAAGTATTAAAAAGTGAAAAGCCTTCTCTAAATAGAAATATTACAATAAGCAAAACAGCAAGTGATGAAATACCACTGCTGATCATTAATGCACCTTCTACTGTTTTTTCAAGGATTCTCTTTATACTCATTTCTCTTTAATTGCCATGTATTCTTTACAAACATTAGCCGACCCAATGTATTGGATCGGCTAATGTAAACCAAAAAATAATTATATTTTTAAATTACTTCAATCCAATATAACCAATTTGATCAACAATTTTTTGACCTTCTGCTGAAAGAATAAAATCAAGGTAAGGTTTTATGGCTGCTTCTTTTGTTGTTGGATAATAGAAGTAAAGTGGTCTAACAATTGGATAAGTTTTGTTTTTTGCATTTTCAATTGATGCAATTGCAAACGTTTTTCCATCGTAACTTACAGCTATGTCTTTCACTTCTTTAGTTACATACGCTAATCCTACATAACCAATCGCCCCTTTTGTCTGAGAAACAGATTGAATGATCGCTCCCGTTGCCGGCATGTTTAATACTGATGAAGCATAGTTTTTACGGTTCATTACATGTTCTTTAAAGAACTCATAAGTTCCTGAACTAGTTTCGCGTGAGTAAACTACAATTTGTAGATCTTCTCCACCAACTTCTTTCCAGTTTTTTATTTTTCCTGTAAAGATTCCTTCTAATTGTGCACGTGTAAGTTTGCTTACCGTATTTTTTGGATTTACAATCACAGAAAGCGCATCATTTGCAATAATTACTTCTTTATAAGCTCTTCCGGCATCTTGCAATTTCATACGCTCATCCATTTTAATTTTTCTAGATGACATTGCAATGTCTGTAGAATTGTCCATCAATGCTGATAGTCCAACACCGCTTCCCCCTCCAATTACAGTAACGCTTTTTCCTGCGTTCTTTTTCATAAATACTTCAGCTTCTTTTTGAGCTAGTGGAAGTACAGTATCACTTCCTTTGATAACGATCTTTTGTGCATTTGTGATAAGTGCACTTGCAAACATCACCACTGCTAAAATTGTTTTTTTCATTTTTTTTATTTTTTACTTAGTTTTTTAATCTCTGTTTAAAACTTCACTTGCATTCTTAGAGTAAATGAATTGTCTGCAAGATCTTTTGTATAACCTGATAAATTGTTTGATGTTTCATTCGTTACCATATCATAGTATGCTGTAAGTTTTACATTTGCATCCCAACGATATGCCAAACCTAAACCAAGAGTTGTGTATTTCAAATCAGTTGAATTGGTAGACTTCAAGCCACCTGCAACAGTCTTGCCAATTTCGTCGCCTTTAACTTTTGTATTTGGATCGTACCAATCATATTTTACAATTACTTGCCAAGGACTTTGCATGATTGTTTGAAGGAAATAAAAGTATGCACCATCGAACTTACGGTTGTAAATGTCAGCTACAATTGGAGTATTTGAATTTGGACTTGCGGTAGTTGAACCTGATCCTGGTTGGTCACCGTTAATATATTCAGCACGAAGTACTGTAATTCCCGGTTTCCAATCGATGTTCAATTGACCATCAAAACCCATGTATTGTCTTTTTGTATAATCTCTTGTTCCAATTCCAATTGGTTTAATGTCGTTTTTATTCGTTATCAATTCGAACCCTTTAACACCTAAAGCATCAGCTGAAAAATTGTAAACGTTCACTGTATCAATTCTGAAACCTCCATTGTAGTAAGAAGCGCCAATTGCATATTTAACTGTCTCTGCTTTGTTGCTTTTTGTTGCGCTCACATGGCCAATGAAGTCTTTCATTTTGTCAAAGTCTGAAACATTTCCTCCAATACCCGGAGCACCGTTTCCATTGAAAACTCCCGCTTCAACTTTTAACCAATTCCAATTTGAAAGTTTTGGTCCTTGAATCGTTAGCATTGCTCCTAAATCTCTTTCGCCTGGGAATAAGATCTGCGACATTCTGCCTCTTTCCGGAGATTCACGTAAGCCTGATGAATAGGGAATCTCAAATCCAAATGGACGATTCTGCATTCCGAAAGTAAGTGAAAACCATCCAATCCATTTATCAGTGAATTTTCCATAAGCGTCTTTAATGGTAAGACCTCTTTCTGTTACATCAAATTGAAGTACATATTGAGAAGTACTAATCCCTTTTTCATTTAATGGCGCATCATATTGAAATTTAACACGACCTCTTCTGATCATAAATCTTTTATCTACACCTGCACCAAATGCACCACCTGAATAAACAGCTGCACCAATAGAATCGACATATTGAAATTGTGCTTGAATATAGCCTGAAACTTTAATCCTTTTTAGGACATCTAGTTCTTGTCTGATTCCACTAACACTTGCTGTTAGCGTATCTAATGGTGTAGCTTCAGTTTCCTGAGCTTCTGCAGTACTTACTGATAAAGTAGCTGCCATAATTAGTAAACCGAGTATCTGTTTTTTCATGTTAGATTTATTTTATGCAAATGAACATCGGTGAGGTTAGTGAAACGTTTTCTGTGTATTATGCTAATGTTAAGGATTTTGAATAAAAGGCGTTTTTTCGTTAAAAAATCAATTTTTCAGTATTAAGTC
>JANOBV010000012.1:0-15683 GCA_031411835.1 Bacteroidota bacterium
AGATTGCCGTATTACTTAAATTTTAAACTTTGGTAAATAACCAAGAACTATGAAAAGAACTATACTCGTAACAGGTGGCGCAGGATTTATCGGCAGCTCAATGGCTGAACGTTTAGCGCGTGATCCGGACAACTTTGTTGTTATCGTTGATAATCTTTTGACAGGATCTCTATCAAAAGTTCCCAAGTCTGTACATCAGAATGTAAAGTTCATCAAGGCCGATGCAAATGACTTGATGGATCTCTCCAGCATCTTCCATGCATATCGTTTCGATTATGTGTTTCATTATGCAGCAGTAGTTGGCGTAAAAAGAACACTTGCAAATCCTGTTATGGTATTAAATGACATGACAGGCATCAACAACGTTCTTAACCTTTCTAAAAACACAGGTGTAAAGAGAGTGTTCTACACTTCTTCTTCAGAAGTTTATGGAGAGCCGGTTGAATTTCCACAAAACGAATACACTACTCCACTAAACTCTCGTCTTCCATATGCTATCGTAAAGAATGTCGGCGAAGCTTACCTCCGCTCGTTCAAACGTGAATATGATCTTGACTTTACTATTTTCCGTTTATTCAATACATATGGACCGAAACAAAGTTCTGATTTCGTGATCTCGAAATTCTTAATTGCTGCATTGAAAGATAAAGACATTACCATCTATGGTGATGGTTCGCAAACAAGAACATTCTGTTACATCGAAGATCACCTTGATGCAACTACAAATGCTTTTTACAATAATCTTGTCGTAAACGATGTAGCTAACATTGGTTCCGACAAAGAAATCTCAATGCTAGAACTCGCGAAGTTCATTATCAAGTTTACAAATTCTCGTTCTGCAATTGTTCACATGCCTGCATTAGCTGAAGGTGACATGACTCGCCGTCGCCCGGATGTAACGAAAATGAAAGAACTACTCAATCGAGATTTCACTTCTTTAGAAGCGGGGTTGAATTTGATTATGCAGAATAGTCAGTACGTACTGCAATAGTAAACTGCCTAATTTGCTTAAAATTTTAACACAGAGAGCATAAAGTAAAAAAGGGAGTTCATAGAGACTCTGTGATCTCCCTTTTTTGCTTTATGCTCTCTGTGTTAAAAAAATTAGAAGCAAGCAATTGAACATTACTCCTGAATTTTTGTTCCTTTGCAATCAACCGTCTATACATGCACACCCTCTCACATTTTCAGGAATTAATTGAAAATGGATTATCAAAACTCGAACTCGACAAAAAACCGAAAGAGCTTTATGATCCGATTCAATATATGCTCAATCTAGGCGGAAAACGTTTGCGTCCTGCTTTGCTTTTGATGAGTAATGAAATGTTTGGCGGCAATCCTGCAGAAGCTATATCTCCTGCACTCGGAATCGAAGTCTTTCACAATTTCACGCTGCTGCATGACGACATTATGGACAAAGCACCATTGAGACGTTCGAAAGAAACCGTTCATGAAAAGTGGAATTCGAATATCGCTATTTTATCAGGTGATACAATGTTTGTTCAATCTTGCCAACTAATGATGCAAGTGAATGACAAATATCTCCGCGAGGTTATGGATATGTTTCTCAAGACATCGATTGAAGTTTGCGAAGGACAGCAATACGATATGAATTTCGAGACGATCGACAAAGTAAACATCAATGAATATCTTGAAATGATCTCTTTGAAAACAGCAGTACTGCTCGGCGGATCATTGGCCATCGGTGCAATTTGTGCAGATGCAAATGAGGATGACATTCTTAACATTTATCAATTCGGAAAAAAATTAGGAATTGCTTTTCAATTACATGACGATATTCTTGATGTCTATGGCGATGCAGAAAAATTCGGCAAGCAAGTTGGCGGCGATATTATTGCGAATAAAAAAACATTTCTTCTCATCAGCGCATGTGAGCAAGCAAAAGATGAGCAATTAAAATCATTACAGATCTGGCTCGACAAAAAAGAATTCAATGCAAGTGAAAAAGTGAATGCTGTTATGTCAATTTTCGACACATTGAATATTAAAGAACAGGCGGAGAAAAAAATGGATCTGTATTTTCAAGAAGCAATGTCACATTTGAAAGCAATTCATGTTGATGATTCGAAAAAAGAATTGATGATTTCGTTTGCGGAGAAATTGATGGTGAGGACTTCGTGATTTTTTTATCACTAAATTTCACTAAGTATTTAGCCACGAATTCACGAATAAAAAAAGGCCACACGTATGAAATACCTGTGGCCTTTTGATTTCTTTCGATTTGCTACAACCTATTCTTTTTCGCGAATAATTTGTACCGCACCATGAAACACCTTCACCGGTTCGGGGATTTCAATTACGTAATAATAAACATCTGACTTCAGTCCGTATGCATCCCAATTATTCATGTAGTAATCGCTTTTGAAAACCATCAATCCCCATCGATCGTAGACAAATAATTTTGTATTCGCAGGAATATTTGTAATCACAAAATAATCGTTCTGACCCGGACTCGAAGGATATGGAGTAAATACATTCGGTACAACGAATGGCGCAAATTCAACAACGATATTATCTGTTACTGCGCCGCATCCACCTGATGTTGTTACTGTGAGAACTAATGAATCCAATGTATAATCTGTTGTTGATGGAGTATAGGTCGCATTTAAACTTGTATCACTCGGCGAGAATGAACCTGTACCTGATGATGTCCATGTAACTCCGGTGATGTTAGTTGCTGTTGGCGCTAATGGAATTGTTACGCCATTATCATTCAATATGAGTGTATCATTTCCTGCAACAATAGAAGATGGATGATTGATCGTTATCATTATGGTATCTTGTAAATTCAAACAAGCTCCGGTTGTTGTAAGGAAGATCATTACAGATCCTGATGTTGTATCATTTGTACCGGGCAAATAAGTTACGTCTTGCTGGTTTGCTGCCTGATCAAATGTTCCATCGCCTGCTGTTGTCCAAATCACACCACCTGCATTTTGCTGTGTACCATTCAACGTTATCGTATCGTTGATACAAAGGATCTGATCAACTCCGGCGGCAGGAATGCCCGGAGGAATGACTGTTACCGTCACCGAATCTGTTGAAGTACAACCATAGATATTACTTATATCGATCGTATATGTTGATGTTACTAAAGGACTCACATAAATTGTACTATCTATTTCTCCATTTGGACCCCATAGATATGAGTAGCCTCCTGTTGCATTCAAAGTATCTGATTGTCCCCAACAAATAGTTCCTTGTGCAGCACTTACTGTTAACGTAGGTGCCGGTGAAACATACAAGGCCATCATTGCTGTATCATTTGGACAAGGCCAGTTTGTCAATACCATATAGAGGTGTGTATAACCGGTATCGGTTAGAGCAGGAGTATATATAGGATTTAGTGATAGTGTATCATCGAATGTTCCACCTCCATCACTAAACCACGATAATGTACCTGTATTAATTGTTCCAAATACCTGATAGGATGCATTGCTGCATGTTGCAGCACTATCGGGCAATATAGTTGCAATTGGATGTGCGTTGATTGTGATATTATAGAGAGCAGTATCACTATTACATCCGAATGAATTTGTTTCAAATACTTCAACAGTTCCAGCTCCTGCAGTTCCCCAAACAACAGTCAGTGAATCTCCAACTGCATTTACACTCGACGATCCGGCAGTAGTTGCTGTCCAAGTATATGTTGAACCAACGTTTAACGTCGATGTCAATGCATAAACTTCTGTAACATTATCACAGATCAATGTACTTCCGATGAATACTAATGGTGATGGCTTAGGATTGATAGTAACATCTAATGTATCAGGCGGACCTTGACAACCTGCTGCACTCACTTCGTATGCTGTTACGAATCCGGGTCCCGGTGTTCCCCAAATAAAACTATTGATCACTCCGGTTTGTCCTACTGCATATGATCCACCTGAAATATCCCAATAATATAATGAACCTGCAGTTGGGTTAACAAAATATGAATCTGTTGCACTTTCACAAACAGAAATCGGTCCACTGATCGTCGGTGCAACCGGCAAAGGATTTACTATGATTGAAATAGATTGCACATTTCCTGCACAACCAAATCCGTTTGTATCTACAACATCTACTGTTCCTGAACCGGGTGCTGACCATTGAATGCGGATACTATCTGTTCCTTGTCCTGATAAAATTGTACCGCCGGTAACAGTCCATGAATAATTTCCAACTGATGGCGTGACTGAGAAAAACGAAGTCGTATCATTAATACAAACTTGACTCGGCCCTGCAATTGGATTTGTAACCGGCAATGGATTTACCGTCACTTGAACTGTTTTCGACGCTGTACATGTTCCTACCGTTCCTGTTACAGTATAATTATATGGCGAACCAATTGCTGCTAACCCCGGAATTGATGTCGTATCTGTTATTGCACCATTGGTCCATGTATAGGTATTGGCTCCATTCGCATAAAGAAATGCAACACCACCTTCGCAGAATGTTGTATCCGGTGTAACAACTAATACAACTGAATCAATTACAAAAACATCTTGAGACAAATTATAAACGCAAGCTGTTAAACTATCCGTAACCGTCACCGCAAAATTATATGTTCCGGAACCACAAGTTGCAAAATCAAAATTTTGCGAACTACCTGTTGCGGAATTTGGAGTTGTACACGCAGGCACTGTTATCCAGTTATATGTAGAACCCGATGATGCGCCCGATATTGCAACGACAGACTGAAGAACAGGATCAGCTAAACATAAAAACTGTGGTGTTGCAGAAATTGTCGGTGGTGTTTGTATACGTACTGTATCACTTGCTGTTGAATCACAACCAAAGCTATCTGTCACTGTCAAATAAAATACAGTTGCTGTACTTACATCTGCTGTTGCAGTTAAACTTGTTGGACTAGTAATTACCAATGAAGGATCATCACTTGTCCATTGATAGGTTGTTCCGGGATTTACATCACTGCCAGTTCCATCGAGAGTAATTGTTGTCGTTACACCTAAGCAAATAAGATTCGGAGTAACTGTTGCTGCTGCATCCGGCTTGATAAGCACAACAACTGCAATTGCAGAATCAGATGAACATCCAGTTCCGGAATCTCTGACATTCAAATTGAAAGTATCATTGGCACAAACAAGTGCAGTGGTAGAAATTTGCGTTGCATCTAAAATTACACTTGTTCCTGTATTGGTCCAGGTGTAAATCATTCCTGCTGTGCTTCCAATTCCATTTAGATTTACTGTTTGACAACCGCAGATCGGAGCGACTGGGGCAACACTAACTGTTGGCGGCGGATTAACTGTCAAAGTATTTGTAATTGTTTGTGTACAAGTACCACTCGCTCCGTCAATAGTAAAGATAGTTGTAGCTGTTGGCGTAACAACTTGCGTTGCCAATGTTGGATCTGCAAATGGATATGGTGGAGATGATGTCCATACATAATTCGTTGCACCATTTGCTGTAAGTGTTACTGAATCTCCATCACAAACTTGACTAGGGCCGGAAACAGACATTGTTAATCCACTGATAACATCAAACGAAGTTGATATTGTATCAATACAACCAGTAACTGCATCATTTACGATACATGTAAAATTATATGTTGCTACAATTCCTAGTGGTAGATCTACAGTTACATCTGATGAGTCTAATGCTGCCGAAATAATGTATCCATAGTCCGGCGACAACCCCCATGCATATGTTGAGCCCGGTCCTGCGCCTGTGACGGTAAACATATTTTGCAAAGGATTTTGTGTAACACAGAGATTCGCATTTGCTGAATTTATTGTTGGCGGCGGATAATGTGAAAGCGTAATACAAGAGGGATCCGATACACATAAGTTTGCATCGGTAACAACTACACAATATGTTTGATCTGTATCAAATGCAATCGGACTATCACTTGTACTATCGCTTAGCCCTGCTGTGGGCGACCATGCATAGGTATATGGTGCAGCACCTGTCAGCACTGTCGGGAATATTTGATAGGTATCGTATGGGCAGAATTGCTGATCAAATCCGGCATCGACGGTTGGTTTTTCATTTACTACTACATCAACAAAGGTATCTGCAACACAACCGAGAGAATCTGTTACCGAAACAAACATTGTGTACGGACCACCGGCAGACAAGCCACTAACAATAGGAGTATAACAACTTGTACAATCAAAACTTCCCGGTCCAAACCAATCAACAGAAATTATTGGAGAAACTGAAACAATACTTACTGACAAATTCGCATCATTTCCTTCGCAAATACTAATGAGTGGACCCGGATCAACAATTGGTTTTGGCAACAATGTAATTACTGTGGTAGTTGTTTCCGGTCCGCAAGTACCATCTGCAATTAGAGTCACCGTGTAAGATGAACTTGTATTTGTAAAAGTGTGAGATACATTCTGACCGATTGCAGTATTGTCAACACCGGATGCCGGATCACCGAAATCCCAAGACCAATCTGTAATGTTAGGATCTAAATAAGGTGGATCAGGTAAAACAGTTGCATCTCCATCAAAGAAAATTGGTGTGCCCGGACAAGAAACGGTTGGATTATAGGTAATAGTTGGATAAAGTTCTTGAACAGTTATGTCTTGACTCACACTTTTGCAACCACATTCTGTATTACAAACACGAAGTGACACAGTGTGAAGACCAACAGCACTAAGGGATATCGTTGTATCCGCGCCTGATGCCGGAACATAAGCAGCTGCATCTATCTTCCATTCATACGTGATATTTGTTCCGCCGTGAAGTGTCGTAATATTTAAAAGATCAACACTTAATGGAACACATCCATTGTAAACACTTGTATTGAAATTGGCATCCGGACGAGCTACAATTGCATCATTGCTCGTTGTTGCTACAATATTAAAAGCTTCCTGATTACCGGATTCGCCATCAATCATGACATAATATTGTGTTGAAAGCGAAGTTGCAAATGTGACTGACATCGTGCCGCCGGTTAAACTGCTTCCTGTTGTACAAAAACCAAGTGGTGTTAATGAACCACAAGCTCCTGTGTACACTTCCATCGAAAGTCCAGGATTATTATCAATATTTGTTACAGTAATTGTTGCTGTTCCCGCAAGGTTACTATACATCGTAAACCATACACTGTTGTTTACAACACCATCGCCACATCCTAAAACAGGATCGGTTCCGGAAGCTGTGGCGCCAACAGTGGTGCGGCTTATGGTATTATTTGCACATAATGCAGCTGCCGCTGAACAATTGTCTTGTGCCTGCGCATAAGAGCAAATAAACATCAGGAGAATAGAGGATAGAAGTAATTTCATTCATGTATATAATAAGCAACCAAAATAGTCTATTAATTGTAGGTTCTTTTTTGAATTGATAATGAATTATTAACACTCAATTGTAAGTGAAATTACCAATGAAAAACAGCGAAAAAATAAAGTCCGGAAACGTCAACCTTTTCTCATAGTTTGTATGCATCTTTGTTTTACGAATGAATAAAAATGCTGCCGACATTCTGAACCTGCTGTCAAAGTTGACGTTCCGACGTTTTATCAATTTTGGAAAAGTTATTTCAGGTTACTATTGGTCGCGACTTACCGGTCGTGCTCATGTGTTTGGCATGCCTTTTTCCGTCTCTATTGAACCCACAACTTCCTGCAATTTGCGATGTCCGGAGTGTCCAAGTGGACTTCGCGCCTTTTCTCGACCCACAGGAATGCTCGAAAAGCAGTTCTATGTTTCCGTTCTTGATCAATTGTACCGTGACTCACTGTATGTGATCTTTTATTTTCAAGGCGAGCCCTATTTGAATACAGATTTTCTGCAAATGGTCACTTATGCGAAATCAAAACGATTGTATTCTGCCACTTCTACCAATGCTCATTACTTGAATGATGAAAATGCAAGAAAGACTGTTGAATCCGGGCTCGATCGATTGATCATTTCAATTGATGGCACAACGCAAGAAGTTTATGAGCAGTATAGAATCGGTGGTCAGCTCAGCAAAGTAATTGAAGGCACGAAAAATATTGTGAAATGGAAAAAAGCGCTTCAGTCAAAAACTCCTTATGTTGTATTTCAATTTCTAGTCGTCGCTCCAAATGAACATCAGATCGCCGACGCTGAAAAGCTTGCGAAAGAATTGGGTGTTGATGATATTGCTTTCAAAACGGCACAGATAAATGATTATCAAAATGGGAGTTCATTGATTCCGGTAAATGATCATTATTCACGATACAAGAAGTCGGCGGATGGATCTTTCCAATTAAAGAATAAGCTCATGAATCATTGCTGGAAAGTCTGGCAATCGGCTGTGATCACTTGGGATGGAAAAGTTGTCCCTTGTTGCTTTGACAAAGATGCAACTCATCAAATTGGGAATTTAGCTACTGAACAATTTAAAGACGTTTGGCGGGGAAAAGATTTTCTGCAATTCCGACAAAGTCTTCTCAAGAGCAGAAAAGAAATTGATATTTGCCAAAATTGTTCGGAAGGTGGAAAGATCTGGACTTAACAATTTTGATAATTAATACATCATTTTAAAGCATCATAAATAAATTATGATTATCAATAAATCAGAAGTTTTTACCGGGCACGATGGGGCCGTTTATACTTTAGAAAGAGGCGACCATTACGATTTCTTCTTTTCCGGAGGTAGCGATGGAATACTTTCCAGATGGGAAAAGCATAATGCAAAACAGCCGGAAGGATATAGCAAAATGAATTCGCCGATCTATTCAATTCGGTTGTTAGAAGAAAAGTCATTGCTCTTATCCGGAACCGGGTTAGGAGAATTTTATGCAGTTGATGTTGCATCAAAGAAACTGATCTTTGCTGCCCGACTTCACGAAACCGGAATCTTCGACATTCAATATTCTTTATACAATCAAAAAATCTACACCGGATCGGCAGCAGGTGAAATTGCAATGTGGGATCTCAACACATTTGATTCAATAAAAAAGATACAAATTACAACAGGCAAAGTTCGCTCTATAGCAATTTCAAATGACGAAAAAGAAATCGCACTTGCTTGTGGCGATGGAAAAATTAGAATTTTGGACGCATCAACTTTAGAAGAAAAGAAAATGATTGCCGCACACGAAAAATCGTGCAACTGTGTTTGCTATCATCCTAGTGGCAGATTTCTAATTAGCGGTGGACGAGATGCACATTTACGAATCTGGAATACCGATGACTATTCACAATACATGGAAATTCCGGCGCACAATTATGCCATCTATTCGATTGCATTTTCACCCGACAAAAAACATTTTGCAACAGCTAGTAGAGATAAGACAGCAAAGATCTGGGACGCTTCTGATTTTACTTTCCTCGCTAGAATCGACAATGAAAAATCAGCAGCACATTCTCATAGTGTAAATAAAGTTCTTTGGCTGGAGAATGATGAATTGTTGACGGCGGGGGATGATCGCAAGATCTTTTCTTTCCACATTGAACTATGAAGATTTAATTTCAGGTTTCAGGTTGTGCAGGTTTGAATAATATTAAACAAAAAGAAAAAAGAAAAAGAAAAAAGAAAAAAGAAAAAAATATCGGCTAAGCATCGCCCAACCCGAAACTTGAAACTTTAAACCTGTTAACCAAATGAGTCAATCCCTCAACCAAATCGCAATCGTAGTAAAAGACTACGACGAAGCCATCGCCTTCTACACTTCAAAACTCGGTTTCATTTTATATGAAGACAAAGTCATGAGTGAAACAAAACGTTGGGTTGTTGTTGGTCCGAAAGATTCTGCTTGTAAACTTTTATTGGCAAAAGCTGTCAGTGAAGAACAGAGTTCTCGAATAGGAAATCAAACCGGCGGCAGAGTTTTTTTATTTCTTTACACTACAGACTTTGAAACTGAATATAATTTCATGAAATCAAATGGGGTTGAATTCATACGCGAAAAAACGGAAGAAGATTGGGGAACGGTTGCTGTGTTTAAAGATCTGTATGGAAATCTTTGGGATTTTATTCAGTTCAAGAATTAATTTTGAACCAAAAATGAAGTTTTCCTCCATCTTTCAAAAAAAATGAAACCTTAAAAAAGAACTCGCGTTATAAAAGGCGTGTTTCATGTTAAGTTTAAGTTAAGTAATTTGAATTGTTGATCAAAGAGCTCCGGGTTAATTCTCGGAGTTTTTTGTTTGTGGCCTACGGCGTGTAAGTAGTGAGTAGAAATTAGCATCACTTTCTAATTTGGAATTAGATACATCTAATAAATGGAAAGAGGTTATTGGTGTAAATCCCAATAACCTCTTTCCATTTATATTATATCCGCAAGTTTAGTTTGCTGTGAAGTGCTACTTACAACTCACTACTTACCACTCACTATATTGTCATAATCTCCTTCTCTTTCGCATCCAAATGTTTATCGACCATAGCAATAAACTGATCTGTCATCTTCTGGATCTGATCTTCTAATCCTTTTGCTACGTCTTCAGGAACTGTTTTCGCTTCTCTCTTGATTAAATCATTTGCTTCTTTACGAATCGTACGGATACCAACCTTGCCATGTTCTGCTTCTGCTTTCGTTTTTTTAACAAGTTCTTTTCTTCTCTCTTCTGTAAGTGCAGGAATATTTATTCTTACAACTGTTCCATCATTCTGCGGAGTGAAGCCAAGATTAGAATCTGTGATCGCTTTTTCGATTGCCTTGATCATGGTTTTTTCCCATGGCTGAATAGCAAGTGAACGCGCATCCGGTGTTGAAATACTTGCAACCTGTGCAAGTGGAGTATTCGTTCCGTAGTAATCAACTTGGATCATATCCAACATCGATGGATTCGCACGGCCGGCGCGGATCTTTGTTAACTCAACTTCTAAATGATCGATCGCTTTTTGCATGTGAGCTTTCGATTCACTGATCAATTTATTTGCATCTAACATAAGCTATATATTTTGACGTTTTTATTTTTATTAAAATTCAACTAGAGTACCTACAGATTCTCCTTCTAAAACACGAAGAAGATTTCCAGCTTTATTCATGTCGAATACAATGATAGGAACTTTATTTTCATTACAAAGAGTAAATGCTGTAAGGTCCATAACTTTCAATCCTTTTTCAAACACTTCATCGAACGTTACCGTTTCATAACGGATGGCATCTTTATCTTTTTCCGGATCTGACGAATAAATTCCATCGACTCTTGTTCCTTTCAAAACTACATCGGCACCAATTTCAATCGCACGTAAAGATGCTGCTGTGTCTGTTGTAAAATATGGATTTCCTGTTCCCGCTCCGAAAATTACAACACGTCCTTTTTCAAGATGTCGAACAGCGCGACGTTTAATATATGGCTCACAGATCTGTTCCATTTTAATGGCAGACTGAAGTCGTGTTCTCACTCCTATTCTTTCCAAAGCTGATTGCAGCGCCATGCTGTTGATCACAGTGGCCAGCATTCCCATATAGTCGCCTTGCACTCTGTCGATCACATCACCTGCATCATTTCCAACACCACGGAAAATGTTTCCTCCGCCAATCACTACAGCAACCTCAACGCCTTCATCAACTATCGTTTTGATCTCTTCCGAGTACTGGCGTAACCGATCATGATCGATCCCAAAATCCTTTTCACCCATCAGGGCTTCGCCACTTAGTTTTAAGAGTACGCGTTTGTATTTCATAGAGTTTTTTTTCCTAGGGCGAAGATATTGATTTTTTTGTTCAAGGTTCAAAGTTCAAGGTTCAAAGTTTGGCCGCTGCACAACTTTGAACTTTGAACCTTGAACAAAATTTATAAGACAAAAAAAAAGGAGGACTTCCGTCCTCCTTTTTAAACTATCGTATTTATTACCCGATTTTCACACGTTTCATCGCTGTGATGTGGGCTGCTTTGTCAATTGATTCAAGATATTGACGAACTGTTTTCTTTTCGTCTTTAATGAATTGCTGATTTAGCAAAGTATATTCTGAATAGAATTTATTGATCTTTCCTGCAGCGATCTTTTCGATCATGTTCTCAGGTTTTCCTTCTGCACGGATCTGCTCTTTAGCGATCTCAACTTCACGCTCAAGAAGCGTTGAATCAACATCGTCTTTATCGATTGCTACCGGTGCCATTGCTGCAACTTGCATTGCAATATCGCGACCTGCATCAGAAACCGTTTGATTTGTTGTATCGAAACCTACAACAGATGTAAGTTTGTTACCCGGGTGATTGTAGATAATTACTTTCTCTGCAGTCACATATTGGTAGTCAACAAGTTCAATTTTTTCGCCGATTCTGCCCATTTGATCAACCAATGACTCACCAACCGTACGGTCACCAAGTTTCATCGCTTTCAACTCATCAGCAGTTTTAGCTTTATTGTTCAAGGCAAGGTCAAGAACTGACTCGCCGAATTTAATGAAGTCAGCATTTACAGCTACGAAATCTGTCTCGCAACAGATAGCAACTACAAATCCTTCTTTACCATCAGCTGTTACTTTTCCGAAAACATAGCCTTCTTTCGCTTCACGATCTTGACGATTTGCTGCGATTTTTTGACCTTTTTTACGTAAAATATCAATTGCAGCTTCGAAATCACCATTGGCTTCCGTCAATGCTTTTTTACAATCCATCATACCGGAACCGGTCTGTTGGCGAAGTTTGTTTACATCTGCTGCGCTAATTGTTGCAGTAGTCATTGCTATATCTCCTTATTCTTTAATGTTCAAATTATTTTTTACGAGGGCCACCTGTTGGTGTGTTACTACGACGAGGACGTCCTTTTCCTGCAGGTCCACCTTTTGGTGCTCCAGCCGGTGCTCCACCTTCTGATGATGGTTCTTCGTCGAAGTTAAGTTCCATTGCCATTTCAGCATTTTCAGAACCTTCTTCACCTTCTTTTTCTTTCTCTACTTCTTTGTCGATCTTACGTTCAGCTAAACCTTCTTCGATTGCTTTCACCATAGTATCCATGATGATTGCAATTGATTTAGTCGCGTCATCGTTTGCAGGAATTGCAAAATCAACTTGAGTAGGATCTGTATTTGTATCTGTGATCGCAAATGTTGGAATGTTCAATTTGTGAGCTTCTGCTACTGCGATATGTTCTTTCACTGTATCGATAATGAAAAGAGCTGCCGGAAGACGGCTAAGATCAGAAATTGATCCTAAGAACTTTTCCATTTTCGCTTTCTGACGAGAGATCTGAAGACGCTCTTTTTTAGAAATGTTTTCGAATGTACCATCCGTCGCCATTTTCTCAAAGCCTGCCATCTTCTTCACCGACTTACGTACAGTTGCAAAGTTAGTCAACATACCACCCGGCCATCTTTCAGTGATGTACGGCATGTTTACTTTTGTTGCACCATTTGCAACGATTTCTTTAGCCTGCTTTTTAGTCGCAACGAACAAAACCTTTTTACCTGATTTTGCGATTTGCTTTATTGCTGCTGCTGCTTCATCGATCTTAGCAACTGTTTTGTTTAGATCGATAATGTGAATACCACGTGCTTCCATGAAAATATATGGAGCCATTTTGGGATTCCATTTGCTTTTCAAGTGGCCGAAGTGAGCACCTGCATCTAGTAAGTCTTGATATGAAACTCTTGACATTGAATTGGAGTTGACGAATGAATTTATTTTGAATGAAGATATCGTCACTATGTGGCGATATCGTACTATTAACGTTTAGAGAACTGGAATTTCTTACGCGCTTTCTTCTGGCCCGGTTTCTTACGCTCAACCATACGTGGGTCACGCGTTAACAAACCTTCTTTACGAAGTGGCGATTTGTTTTCTTCACTAACTTTCACAAGAGCACGTGCAATTCCTAAACGCGATGCTTCTGCTTGACCTTTGATACCACCACCATTTACGGTGATCTTGATATCATATGTCTCAACTACGTTGATAACAGTTTGCGATTGTCTTAAGATATATTGCAACGGACCTGTAGGAAAATATTCCTTAAAGTCACGTGAATTTACTTTGATATCACCAGTGCCCGGCGCTAAATAAACGCGTGCGATTGATGTTTTTCTACGGCCGAGAGAATGGATCGTTGCCATGTTTTAAATCAGTTCTTTTTAAAATTTAACTTCTTTTGGTTTCTGTGCTGTATGAGGATGCTCTGTGCCTACGAATACATATAGGTTACGGAACATTTCTCTTCCTAACTTTGTTTTAGGTAACATTCCACGAATGGAGTTCTCTAAAATCAACGCCGGATTTTTTTTCATCCACTCAGTAGGTGTCGCGAAACGTTGTCCTCCAGGATAACCTGTGTGACGAACGTATTCTTTCTCCTGCATTTTATTGCCGGTGAAACGAACCTTCTCTGCGTTAATTACGATGACATTATCACCGCAGTCCACGTGTGGAGTGTAATTTACTTTGTGCTTACCGCGCAACATTTTGGCAACTTCAGAAGAAACTCTTCCTACTACCAAGTCAGTTGCATCTACTAGCACCCATTCTTTATTGACTGTTTTTGCGTTTGCAGAAACAGTCTTGTAGCTCACTGCGTCCAATTTAATTAATATTTATAGTGTTATTTCCAATAAATAGGTTTCCCACGAAGGGGTTGCAAAAGTAGGATTATTTTCATTACTAACAAATGGATGTGAAATTATTATTCAAGGGGTAAATGTTCGTTAATCGGAAGGAGTAATTTGCTCTACCCGGAATGCTTCACCAAATTCTTCAAATCCAATACAGATAAATCCAAAAACCCCTGAATCCCGGTCAAAAACGGCCATCTGCTTTAGTTTCGACGTCTTTTATCAATTTGAATAATGGAAGAGTTCGGACGAAAAAACCAACGAAAAAAGTTGCTAAAATTAACATGGCCATCCACCCGATTTCCTGATGTTCCAGAAAAAAGGTCGCTAAAACGCCGCCGAGAAAGCTGTAAACCATCAGATAAAGCACTTCGAAACGGACTGCTGCCGATCCAATTCGCTTTCTGCGCATAAAACGGAGTACTACCATTGAAATAATCAATATTGCTATTAAATATGGCAAATAAGCGGAATGACTCATCGATTTCTCTTTTAAATTCTTCGCGAAATTAAACAAAATAGGCCTCTTATTGTTAATTTTATCGCACTTAAACTTTTAATATGTCAACTATTCTCATTTCCGGAGGAACCGGATTAATCGGTAAGCATCTGGCGAAACTTTTGACTAATCATGGTCATTCCGTTGCTTTGCTTAGCAGATCTTCAAGCCACTCGGAATACAAAACCTATGTCTGGAATCCGGAAACAAATTTATTTCCGATCGAAGCATTAAACGAAACAGAAATTATCATTCACTTGGCCGGAGCAGGAATTGCCGATCACTTCTGGACTAAATCATACAAGCACGAGATCATTCATAGTAGAATTGATAGTGCTGCGCTTCTTTTCGAAACTTTAAAATCCAACAAACACAAAGTGCATACTTTTATTGCTTCTTCTGCAATTGGATATTATGGAAATTCAGGAGAAGTATGGGTTGATGAAACACGTCCGGCAGCCGATGACTTTCTAGGCAACACTTGCAAGGACTGGGAAAAATCATCCATGCAATTCGAATCACTCGGATTACGAGTAGCAATAATGCGAATCGGAATTGTACTTGCAAAAGAAAGCGGTGCACTTCCGCCTATGATGAAGGCTGTAAAATTATTTGCAGGCGCACCTTTTGGAAATGGCAAACAATATATGTCATGGATCCACATCGATGATCTCTGTCGACAATTTCAATTTGCGATCGACAACGATAAAGTTCGTGGTGTATACAATGCTGTTGCT
>JANOBV010000013.1:0-6067 GCA_031411835.1 Bacteroidota bacterium
GTAGGACTGAGATTATATTTTGTTCCTTTACCTTTTCCGGAAATAACCAAGAGATTTTCTATAAGTAGATTCTGCAGTATTCTTTTTACTGTTGCATATCCTAATTTTTCAATGACACCTTCATGGATCTCTTTTGATGAACTGGAGGGATTCTCCTTAATAAAATTCAGGATTGATTCTCTTCGATTATCAATTGATTTTGACATTCTCCTTTTTTTTAAGCTCAGTAAATAGAAATTTGTAGCTCAAATATAGTTAATATTGAGCTTAATTTCAAATAATTTGAGCCACAAATTGATTTAAAGCTCAAATTGGTCAAATTTGTGGCTCAATAGACTTAAATTTGAGCCTGAAAGAGAAAATTTATGAGCCTGAATCTCCACAATTTCGAAGCTAAAGAAATGGCTGAGTAGGTGGTACCGAGCTTGAAATTGTGAAACTCATTATTTGTTTACTTCATTCTTTTTCGAAATGATCCACGCTTGCACCAATTTCAATTTGCCAAACGAAAATTTATTATCGCAATTTTTTCTCGCCACACTTAAATCAGTTGACGATGCAGAAAAATAAGAGCGTATCGTTTCTATTTCATCGATCTCCATTAGAGTTTCAATCTGAATCAATTTATTTTGAACTGCCAATGCAAGATGACTTTCAATAGTAGACTCTGCAAGTTTTCTTATTTTACAAACGTCTTTCATACTATTTCCTGCTTTAATGAGTGCAATCGTTTCATTCACTGTTGGCGATAAAGTATCTGATTTTTTGAAAATGGTTTTTGGCTTTTTCTTTTTGGTTTCCTTTGTATAATTTAATTCAATGTTTTGTTCTTCGCAATATTGACGAATTATTTTCAAAACATCTTCTCCGTATTCCGTCATCTTTGATTTTCCAAATCCCCCGACTGATATTAACGATGCAACATCGCCCGGCATTAATGTGCAACAATTTTTTATGGTTTGATTACTAAATACCATGTATGAAGGTAAGTCTTCTTCGTCCGCACGCTCATTTCTATATTCTGCCAGCAATTCATAGAGGCCCGATTTAATTTCTTCAACGTCTTCTTTGCCGGAAGACAAATATGTAGTCTTGATCTTTTCAAAGTTTACAGGAAGAGCTGTTTTCCATGTTGCAAGAACATTCAAGTGAAAACTTGAGACACATAATTTTGTTTTTGTTTTGCTAAATAGTATTTGCTCATTGATCTCTTCAAAGACTTTGTCGATAAATCTAGCTGATTTTTTATTTGTGATCTTCAATGGATGACTCGCAAAAATGTTCTGCCATTCATTCAATTGTTCTAAAAAGTAATTAGCGCCTTCGTTTACACGTAAAGTAAGTTTTTCATTGGTTAAATAGTCCGAGTCAGAATTCCAGATCTCATGTAATTGCTGCTTAAATTTAATAGATGTAGCTAGAAGGCTTTGATGCTTTATTGAAAACTCGGAAAGCCATAAACGCTCAGCATCTTCCGATATGAATTCGGCAATTTCTTTATTCAATTTATTGAAGTAAAATAGATATTGTTCGTACGAAAATACATTGAAGAGCATTTGCTTTAAATATTCTTGACGAGCTTTTTCAAAAAGCGCAGGAAGTGATTTCTCATCGTGTTTAGTCTCCTGCCAATGTTTAAGATCTGCATGCGGACCAAGAAAACGATCATTCACCGGACTAGTTAAAATCAATCCTTCGAGAGAAGTGGCCCTACTCAATGCAACATATACTTGTCCGTTAGCAAAAGCATTTTCTGCATCAATCACAACTTTGTCGAATGTCAAGCCTTGACTTTTGTGAATGGTAATTGCCCATGCCAGTCTCAAAGGATATTGAGTAAAAGTTCCCGCTACTTTTTCTTTGATGTCTTTCGATTTCTCATCGACTGAATAAGTTAAATTTTCCCAAACATGTTTCCCTACTGAAATATTAACTCCATCACATGCCACAATAATTTCATCGTCAGAAATGTCACTAATAACTCCAATTTTACCATTAAAAAATTTCTTCCCTTCAGAATCATTTTTAATGAACATCACTTGGGCATCTCTTTTCAGAATGAGTTCTTTTTCCGCAGGCAAAATATGTTCCGGGAAAATGCCATCAAGTTCTGCTTTAAATTTAAACTGTGGAGTTTTGAGTTTATTTAATTTGAATTCATTTAGTCTATTCGCATTAACATTGTGTGTTGTAAGAGTAATATATCCATCGCCATCTTTTGAAATAAAATCAGGCTGCAATCTTTCATTCAATTTCTTTTGATGTTCCTTTGTAAGTTTATTTTCTCGCAGTCCATTTAATATGTCTATAAAACTATCATCTTTCTGACGAAAAATTGTTTTCAATTCTACCATGATAGGAATGTTATCGCTCAGCACATGACTATCAAAGAAAAAATTAGAAGAGTAATATGGTTTTAATGCAATTCGCTCATCATCTTTTACAACCGGTTGCAGTTGATACAAGTCGCCGATAAAAAGAACTTGCACGCCGCCGAAAGGAATTTGTTTATGTCTAACAGAACGTAGTATTGTATCAATTGCATCAACAGTATAAGCGGCAACCATACTTGCTTCGTCGATCACAAGTAGTTCTAGTGCATTCAAAAAATTTATTTTATCTGAATTATATCTTAATTTTGCAAGAAGTGCTTTTTTATCGAATCCAAAAGTTGCGCCACTCTGAATTGGGATAAACGGTCCGAACGGTAAATGAAACATGGAATGCAAAGTAATTCCGCCGGCATTAATTGCCGCAACACCTGTTGGAGCAGCCACAGCCATATTCTTCGTTGGGTTCTCCTTGAGGTACTTTAAAAAAGTCGTCTTTCCCGTCCCGGCTTTTCCTGTAAGAAATATATTGACGTTTGTTTCATTGATGAATTTCAATGCCATTTCAAACGCTTCTGTCTTTATGGTTGTCATTTAAAATTAATTGTAAGGCGAAGATAATAGAAACAATAGGTCGATAAAGCGCATTTTTGTAATTGGGCTTTCTTTACCTAATATATGGTGATTATTTTCGACCTAGCGGTATAGTTCAACATTATTAAATCGAAGATTCGCATATAAATAGAATTGTTTCCCATAAATTGATAAAAATGATAGTTCTACAATTTATCTTTTTCTATATTTAAACTTTAAATCTAACCTTTATTCAATCGACTAGCATGAGAAAGATCCTGACATTTTTATTGTTTCTGGGTATTGCAAAAAATTCCACTGCAGCAATTAAAAATGTTCCGGCAAATTTTTCGACGATACAATCGGCGTTGAATGCATGTTCTTCATTTGATACAGTTCTTGTGCAAGCTGGCATATACTATGAAAACATTATTTGGCCAGATGACACTATTAAAGGACTAACACTTTTGAGCGCTAGCGGTTCGCAGAATACAATTATTGATGGTGGTAATATAGATAGAGTTATCTCTTTAGTAGGTCAAACGACCTCTGACCCCTTGACAACAATTTCGGGATTCAAAATAACCAATGGTGAATTGAATACAGGTGCGGATGCAATTGGTGCAGGATTATTTTTAAATTTTGCACAAGTTTTTTTAAACGATATGATAATTTCGAACAATACATTGTCGAATGGCTCACGTGCATACGGGGCGGGTATTAGTGCTGATTCCGTTAAATTAACACTTTTTAATTGCGTAATCGAGAATAACCTTATTAATGGAATAGACTGGGCAAATGGTTGTGGATTGTTTGCATCTGCATGTAGTACTGTTGTTAGCAATTGCAAATTTTTAAATAATACTTCCTACTGCCCGTCTAGAAATTCTGGAGCAGGAATTTATAATGATGAAGGATTTATTTTAATTGAGTCATGTGAATTCAAAAATAATATCTTGGAAATTGGATCTCAATGGAGTTATGGTGCAGGTGTATACTTGGAAGAATCTAGTGCAGAAATAAGCAATTGTATTTTTTTAGATAACATAGTTGATACAACCGGAAGCAATGGAAGAGGCAATGGCGCTGCAATTTATTTTCGTAATTTTATTACCTCTGACACAGGCAATGTTAATATAAACTTTTGCACTGTTGTGGGAAATGTGCCGGGTAATTATGCCCAAATTTATATGAACGGGGATAATGTAAATGGGGTGCCTTCCTTTTTCAATATTTATAATTCAATAGTTTGGAGTGCTAGCGTACTACAAATAGATACAAATTTGATAAATTTAGATACTTATACTTCAAACATTAAGTCGTCAATGTATACAGGTAATGGATGTTTTTCATCTGACCCACTTTTTCTAAATAGTATTGATTATCATTTGTCATTAATTTCTCCTTGTGTAAACAGGGCTTCCAATTCAATGAACTTTGATTTAGATGGGAATATTCGACCTTTACCAATTTGGCATCATGGTGATATTGGATGTTATGAAGTAAATGAAACATTAAATGGACATGAAATTTCCGGGCTTACATTTATTGATTTAAATAATAATGGAATTTACGATAGTACAGATGCTTTATATAATAATGTTCTAATTAATATTAATCAGAATCAATATAATGCAATTAGTGTGAATGGGAATTATTCAATTTCCCTTCCTGACAATAATTATACTGTCAGGTCAGAAGCAATTCCTGGTTTTCATTTGACTACAACTCCAGCGGTTTATTCTGTCAATACAACTGGAACAGATATTTCAAATGTGGATTTCGGATACTTCCTCGATATTCCACATGATTACGAGATAGAGACTTTCATTACCAGTCAAATTCCCAGATGTAATGCAATTGTCCCGTACACACTTTCGATTCTGAATACAGGCATTAGAAATGCGTCTGGAATTTTTGCTTTTGAAAAGGACCCGTTAATGACAATAATTTCTGCAGTTCCAATGTATGATTCAGTATCAGGGAATAATTATTATTGGCATTATACTAACCTTTTGCCATTCGCACGTCAGGACCTGGTGGCTCTTAATATTCTGATGCCGGGCGGTGGCAATACGGTAAATTCTTTTTCGGCTGCGAATGCATTGGATAGTTTGGGAAACACTTTGGATACTACAACTAACATTCTTTCTCAGATTATAAGATGTTCAATGGATCCAAATCTGAAAACTGCTAGCCCATCGGATAATGTTTTCTCTGACCCGAATGCTTTCATTACTTACACAATTTATTTTCAAAACACAGGAAACGATACTGCATTTAATGTAAGATTAGTCGACACACTAGACGCAATACTTGATCCGACGTCTTTTGAAGTAATCGAATCGTCGCATAATTATAACGTCGAGATAGAAGCAGGAAATGTTGTGTCATTTGTTTTCGATAATATTCTACTTCCCGACAGCAATGTAAATTTGGCTGGGAGTAAAGGCCATATAACCTATAGAATTCGTCCACTGGAAGTAGTCCCTGATTTTTCAATCATTCAAAATACAGCCTACATTTATTTTGATATGAATCCGGCGATCAATACAAATACAACATCGAGTACAATTCATGAAGCAACTGTTGGAGTTATAAATTTATCGACTGACAATTTTGAGATTAGTGCATTTCCGAATCCATCTTACTCTGACATACATATTAAGTTGTCATCGATAAATATTTCAAATAAATACACTGCAGAATTGTTTGATGTAAATGGGAAAGTAGTTCAGAAGTATGAAAACATGAGATCTTCTGAATTTACAATTTCCGAAGAAAATCTTCTTAGTGGGAAACATATATTGCGAGTTACTGACTCTGAAAAGAAAACAAATAGTATAAAACTCGTAATAAAATAATTAAAGTCCTTTAATCCCACTTATTTTTAAATTAAGAAAATCTGCGTTTTTTCTGCGTTATCTGCGTTATCTGCGGGAGAAAAAAACACTAATTTGTTGCTTGTAATAAGAGGATTTATTATTCTAGTATCAGTTTACTAATACTTTTCGAATTTGACACATATATTTCTACGAAATAAATTCCTTTTGGAAAAGAGGTAAAGTCAAATTCATGTATTCCAGCTTCTTCAATTGTATTTATACTTTCAAAAAAGCAATTGCGTCCCATTAAGTCATAAACTCGAATCGTACAATGATCAC
>JANOBV010000014.1:0-23566 GCA_031411835.1 Bacteroidota bacterium
AGACAATTTTATAGTTTAAATGAAGTGATTCAAAACAGAATAATTGAAAAACTTCAAATGATGGAGACGTCATCTAAGTTTATTTTACCGAATAACTGGAAAAAGAAAATGAAGAATAGAATAACATTGATTCGGTCAAAATATAAGTGATAGCTTTTCAATTTCAATAAAAAATATTTGTCACGACGGACAAAGAGAAATAAAAGAAGCACTGAGTAAATTTATTTATTTCTCAGTGCTTCTTTTTTATTTTCTATGAGTACTCTGTTTTTAAAACTTATTATTCATTTCCAAATGTATACAGTAGCCCAAGAGAAATAACAGAGTTTTTAACGTCGTTATCAACATTATCGTCAAAACCATCAATCGAAGTAAGTCCCATTGTGTAGCGTGCTCCAATTCCTAATCCGCTTTCGAATTTGAATCCTGCACCGAGACAAGCACCAATATCTGAAGAAGTGTATAGATCTTTTGTGTCAAAAGAACCGACATCATTTGAAAGTTTAGATGCCATTAAAAAACCTATCTGTGGACCAATCTCAGCAAAAAAGCCAGAAGCTTTTAATTGCAACAATATTGGGATATTGATATATTCCTGCTTTGAAGTAGCGTCTACTCCTAAAAACGTAGTTTTTATTCCTTGAACTGAATAAAATACTTCAGGTTGAATTCTGATCATATCTGTAATTGGTAAATTGGCAAATAGTCCTGCATGAAAGCCCGTTAGCATTTTAGCATTTTCGACATCACTCCCTACGTAAGTTGAGAAATTTGCACCTCCTTTAATTCCAATTTTAGTTTGTGCTTGGGTAAACTGAAATGTTGCTATAGCAATAACAAATAATAATAATTTTTTCATTGAGATATGGTTTTTAAACTGTTTATTAATCAATTTGGGCAAACATACATATTTCGTTGGTGGATATTATTACACAATTCTGAGTACAAAACATTTTAATTATAACTTCGTAATCAAGCTATAAATCAGAAATTTCTAAATTAAAAACTATGAAGAAGCTTTTAAAAGTTTTATTTTTTTTGTCAGCGTTTCAATCTGCGCAAGCGCAATCTTTTAATCCATTATTAGCAGCAATGTTGCAAGACACATTGGATACTTATGTTTCACTTAGTTCAAACGTGAAAGGAATGTCGGCAAGTGTTTACTTACCCGGACAAGGAATTTGGCAAGGAGTAAGTGGAGTATCTTATGCAGGCCAACCAATTACATCCGATATGAATTTTGGAATTGCAAGTAATACAAAGTTATTTGTTGCAACCGGAATGTTGAAGCTTGCTGAAAACAATATAATTAGTCTTGACGATTCAATTTCAAGATGGCTTGCTTCTTATGCGAATGTAGACCCTAATATTACTATTCGCCAATTACTCAATCATACAAGTGGTGTTTCTGACCCGATTTTTTATTCTCCATGGATGGATACAATCAAGGCTCATCCTACGAGAGTATTTACTCCTACAGAAGTGTTGAGTTGGTTGGGTGCGCCACTATTTGCTCGTGGAACAAGTTGGGGTTATTCAAATGTGAATTATATTTTGGCTGGAATGATTGCACAAAGTGCAACCGGCTTTCATATTTCAAAAATTATTCGTGATAGTATTCTCACTCCACTTAATATGGATAGTACATTCTATGATGTTGAAGAGAGTGACTTCGGTGTTATTTCTCATCGATGGTGGAATGGAGTTGATTATAATGATACATCGAGAGTTGGATTAAATTCTGCAGGCGGCGCAGCGGGTTCAATATTTTCGAACGCTTCTGAAATGGCACAATGGTATCACGCATTGTTTAGCGGACAAATATTAAGTCAGTCGTCATTGGATCAATTAACCAATTTTGTTCCGACAACTTCTGCAACATTAGATTATGGATTAGGGCTCGATCGAGAAGTGACATTAGGAATGCCATATTGGGGGCATGGAGGTTCTACTTGGGGATATCGTTCAAAAATGGTTTATGATAGTTGTCTTCAAGCCGTGGTTTGTGGTCTAACAAATTGTTATCCGTCAGGAATGGAAGGAATTACTTTCCTGCTTTATAGAGTCGTGAAGAATCATGTTCCCGGTTGTAGTGATGCAATTTCAGGACCTATTAATATATGCCAAGGACAACAATCCGTAACATATCTAGTCTCTTCAATTCCGAATGCGACATCTTATACTTGGACATTACCTTCAGGTACTACTGGTTCTAGTAATACAAATCTTATTGTTGTCAATTTCGATTCAACCGCTGTATCAGGAAATATTGTTGTAAGTGGAGTTAACATGTATGGGGCAGGAGGAACATCTTCATTATATGTAAATGTTAATCCGATTCCAACTACTCCTGTCATAACTCAGAATTTAAATGTACTCACATCGAGCTCGGCAACAGGAAATCAATGGTACGATTCTAATGGTTTGATTGTCGGAGCAACAAATCAGAACTATACGGTAACTACAGATGGAACATATTATGTAATAGTAAGTCTGCTTGGTTGTACTTCTAATGAATCGAATTCAATTGATGTTGTTCTCACCGGAATTCAAATGGAAGAAAATAATCAATTGATCAAAGTACATCCGAATCCTACTTCATCGATTTTATTTTTATCTGAGCGTTGTAATATTAAATTAACAGATATAACCGGTAAAGTTCTACTGGAAAATCAAAACATAAATTCAATTGATTTATCAAATCAGCCAAAAGGAATTTATTATATTTTGATTAGTAAAGAAAATGGAAAGCAAATACAAAGAAATAAAATAGTAAAGAATTAGTAAGAAACTCCTGATAAATATCATACACTTGTTTAAGAATTTACCGTTGAGGTTCAACATTTTTATTCAAAAAATTTCGTTTACTTACAGCCTGTTATTTAATCGTAATCCACTTCACAATGAAACAAAAAATTACCTTAACCATTCTTGCTTGCTTGATTTCTATTCCAACGATGTTCGGACAATTTTTAATCAAGCCAATTTATTTTGAAGCGACCGGTGTTTCAAATCAAGGTCAAGTAGTCGGCTATGAAGGCCAAGCGGGACCCTATTCAATTTGGAATCCGGATTCTGCTACAACAATTAATATTGATGGACTAGCACCAGGGTTTGGAATTGGCGGGCAAGCTCGTTATTCTGATGATGGAAATTATATTTCAGGAACAAGTCGTTCCGGTGTTGGAATTGAAATGGCGAGATATGACGTAGCTGCAAATTCGTGGACAACATTAGGTAGTTTAGGATTTCCACTTGACAGTAATTTGAGTGGGGGATATAATATTTCCGGTGATGGCAATACAGTTGTAGGAAATTCATGGGACACTACAGGAGGATTTGCTTTTACACATGCAGTCGCATGGAATTCAACAGAAGGTTTTATGGATCTCGGAAGTATATTTGCAAGTACGGGAAAAAGTACTCGTGGAAATGCCGTGAATGGTGATGGAAGTATTGTTGTTGGATGGCAAGATTTCAACGGTCCATGGAAATCGGCAGTTTGGAGAAAAAATCCTGCAGGCGGTTATTTCCCGAATGAATATTTATTGATCGATACTAATGGAAATCCGAATGATGAGTACAATCAACTAGGTGAGTGTAGTGCAATTTCTACAGACGGAAATTGGATAGGCGGTTACGGAGATTATGCAAATAATAATGAACCGTGGATCTGGAGTCGTGCAACAGGTGTAATTAACTTAGGAGTATTTCCAAATGTTGGAACAGGTTATGTAGCCGGGATAAATTCTGATGGTTCTATTGTCGTTGGTTGGTTCGATGGTCAGCTCTGGGGTGATCCGCGTACTCCTTTTATATGGACTCCATCAGGTGGATTGAAAAATTTAAATTCATACATCAGCAATGACCTTGGTTATTCAACAGGCGCAATTGTTGTGAATAATGCATTTTGTCTTTCGCCGAATGGAGAATACATCGCTGGTTACGGAATAGATACAGTTAATTTTACCTATGAATGTTTCCGTTTACATAATGTTCCATTCACAGGGATTAGTGAAACAAAAGCAAATAGAGTTGTGACCTATCCAAATCCGGCATCAAATCAAATTACCATTTCAAATACAGACAATGCGATTTTAATTGTAAGCAGTTTGGAGGGTCGGATAGTGGAAAGTTTAAACATTAATGGAAGTTACGTTCTGAATATTTCAAAGTATGCCGTAGGAAGTTATCAATTTACTTTGCAATCTGGCGACAAAGTTCGCAATGGAAGGTTTATGAAAAATTAATTATTGTTTTCAGTAGTAAGAAACGCAACTTTACTTTTGGTGGAGTTGCGTTTTTTATAGAAATAATATTTTTCACTTTGGCTATTGTGTCTATAACGTTAAGAGGGTAACCAGATTATAGCTCGATAAAGAAAAGGTCGAATAATTGTAGATATGTGAAAATATTAATACCATTTAGATCGCGGAGGATTCAGAGGCGAAATTATTTTTTAATTTAATCCAATTAAATAATTCATTTATATTTTGAAAAACAGTTCGTTCTATCTTTTCACATCACCCCGCCTCGGTTTCCGAAACTGGAATTCGTCCGACATTGAACCTATGTCGAAAATAAATTCAGACGAAAAAGTAATGGAATTTTTTTCTAATACTCAAACGAAGGAGCAAACAATAGAATTCATTGAACGAATGCAAAAGCAATTTACAGAAAGAGGGTATTGTTATTTTGCAGTTGATAAGCTAGAAGACAATCAACTTGTTGGATTTATAGGAATCAATTGGCAAACATTTGAATCTGATTTTACTCCTTGTGTGGATATTGGTTGGCGATTAAATAGTATTGAATGGAATAAAGGTTTTGCAACAGAAGGTGCGAAGCGATGTTTAGAATACGCTTCAAACGATTTGGGAATAAAAAAAATATTTTCAATCACGCCTAAAGTCAACTTAAAATCCGAAAAGATCATGTTGAATATTGGAATGAAAAAAGTGAAGCATTTCATTTTTCCTGCTCTTAAAGATGACGAAAGATTGAGAGAATGTGTGTTGTATGAAATTGAATTATTGCCGCCTGCTTTATTGCTGTCTGCTTTAGCTGACGGTTAAGGATGTAAGTGAAGGTTCGGGCTTTAGCCAAATTTTTTTCTTTTTTGAAATTATTCCCAAAATCAGAGCAATTATTTTGGCTAAAGCCAATTGCTAAGTGGTTTTCTTATTCCTTCAGCTAAAGCAGATTGTAATAAAGAGATCATTAGCTAACGGTCAAAAGCAAAATCGTTATGTTATTATTTACAAGAGAATAATTAACTCGAATAGAATATTGAACAAAAATCTCGGATCATGCTGAAACCGACCTCAGAGTGTATGAATGTTTGTAGAAAAACGCGACCATGTTTCACGCTGACCCCAGAGGGGTCAAATATTGGTAGATAAATGCGAACACAAATCACGTCGACCCCAGAGGGGTCGTATATGAATTGGCAGTGAGTATATTTAGTTTTCCCCATTGCAATTCCCCGTTTTTCAATTTACATTAGTATTCTGATAAAACAGAATAATTGGATGATATTATCCAAGACATCAGAATTCAAAATGAGAAATTAATTTATGAAAAAACTATTCTTGCTTTTTATATTCTGCGCGTGTCTATTATGTAAGAGCAAAGCAAACACCTGGCAAATCGGCCCAACTCGTACATATACAAGTCCAAGTCAAGTGCGACTTTTAGTGCAAGATGGAGATACGATTTACATTGATGGCGGAATCTATTCTAATGATGCAACAAAATGGATCAATAAAGATTTAAAATTCATTGGACTTGGCACTGATTCAAATCGAACGGTGTTACAATACATTGGCGATATACCAAATGGCAAAGGGATATTTGTTTTCGAAACGCCGGGAACCAGCGATGATGCATATTTAGAAAATATAGTTTTTGATGGCGCTCAAGTTTCTGATGCAAACGGTGGGAATGGAGCAGGAATCCGTTATCAAGCAAACAATCTCACTGTGAACAATTGCAAATTCATGAATTGTCAGAATGGAATTCTTGAAGGAAACGGGAGTGTAACCACAAGCAATGTAACAATCATGAATTCTGAATTTTACAACAACGGTTATCAGTTGCAAAATGATCCTACCTATTCCGGCTATGAACATAATATTTACATCAGTGCAAGTGCCGATACAATGATGGTTGCAAACAATTGGTTTCATCATCCGCGCGGACAAGCAAACTCGATTAAAACCAGAGCGCAGCGCAGTTTTATCTTGTATAATTTGATTGACGAAGAAGCAACAGGTTATGGAAGCTGGGAGATCAATATTGCTCAAGGTGGATTGAATGTAATTATGGGTAATGTGATCATCCAAGGTACTTCCGGTGCGAATCATGGAATTATTGGTTATGATGCAGCGACTAATATTTTGGAAGATTTTTATTTTGTGAATAATACAGTCGTTAATAAATTTGCAGGAAGTGTTCGGTATTTTAATATAGTTCCTTCTTTCGGAATAAACACATTCAAAATTTATAATAATATTTTTGCTTCAGATGCGAATGCTAGTAATATTGTTTTTGCGACCAATGTCCCAGCAACGTTAGATACTTCTCAAAATCATTATAACAATAATTATTTGACATTTCCCTTCACGAATGTGTCTCTTGATGATTACACGTTGACTTCTCTTGCTACAGCAGCTATAGATCGAGGGTCAGTTGCAGGAGTGACTAACACCGGATTTTCTTTAGTGCCTAATAGTATGTATCAATCTTGTAATACGGCATTGTTGCCAAGGGTTACTATTGGAGCTGCGATTGAGAGAGGTGCATATGAATATTCGCCTTCTACTAATGTTTATGAAAATATTTTAGAATCAAATTTTGAAATCTATCCAAATCCTTCTAAAGGAAAAATTAATGTGATGTCTTCAAATTTGAAATTAGAAAATGTTCAACTGAAAATTTACAATTCAATTGGAAAGGAAATATTTTCTGCGCCTGACATTCCATTTTATTCTAAACTAGAAGTCGATTTGGCAGATTTTTCGAAGGGAGTTTACTTTGCGAGAATTAGTTTTGGAACAAATGTCAAAACGAAGTGTTTGATTATCGAATGATTTTTTCATAGAACACTGATACCGACAGTAAATCATATAATGTTGAAAATCAAGACACTTTGAGTGGAATTTATTGCAAATGGAAGACCGAATTACCCTAAAAAAGTCAGAATTTTTACTTAAATTTGAATTCTAATCTATTACAGTTTAAGTCGTGGAAAAAGCATTTGAAATAAAGTTACCACAGTTTGAAGGTCCATTCGATCTACTTCTCTTTTTCATTGAAAGAGATGAGATCGATATCAATGATATACACATCTCGAATATCACCAACGATTTCCTTTCATATATCCATCGGATGAATGAATTGAATATTGAGTTGGCGAGTGAATTCATTCTTGTTGCAGCAACATTAATGCGTATCAAAGCAAAGATGTTATTGCCTCGTCCGGAAATGGACGAACAAGGAAATGAAGTTGATCCACGGAAAGATCTTATCGAAAGATTATTGCTTTACAAGCAGTACAAAGAATCTTGCGAAGAGTTGAAAGTAATGGAAGACGACCGTGGATTGAAATCTACACGCGGTAATATTCAAAAAGAACTTGCGGGCATTGCAATGCAAAATTCTCATGCCGAGGAATTGATGAATCTGACGCTTTATCAATTACTGAACAGTTTCAATAAAGTATTGAAACGATTTGATGCAGAAAAAAATAAAGTGTTTCACCATGTCGTTGCATATCCTTATACGATCTTTGATCAGAAGGCAACTGTAAAGACGATGTTGCAAGGGCAAGAGAAAGTAGCATTTACCGATATAATATTTTCATGTGAAAATAAAGTTCAGGCGATTTTTACATTTCTCGGAATTTTGGAATTGTTACAAGAGCAATTGATCAAGATCACATTGGGCATGGGCTTCAACAATTTCTGGCTAAGCGAAAATCTAGAGCCGGAATCGTGATCAATATTTAATGAATGCAAACAGAAACCAAGCAACTCTTAAGAGCCTTTCGTCCCGGTAGAATTTTAATACCGATTGTGCTTGGTTTGGGTGCAGCGACCTACTTACTGCTGCGAAACTTCGATAAACAAGCTTTCGAAACTATTTCCTGGACTTGGAATTCCTCGTTCTGGATCTTCATGGCATTAGTCATGATGGTTATTCGAGATGGTGCATACATGATACGTATCCGCGCACTGACAGACGATGCTTTGAAATGGAGAAGCGCATTCAATGTTATTATGCTTTGGGAATTTGCTTCTGCTCTTGCTCCCGGTATGTTGGGAGGCGGATTTGTCTTTGCAATTTTCATTTTGAATCGTGAGAAGATCAACATGGGAAAAAGTATAACGGCAATTATGCTTTCATCGTTCCAAGACGGAGTCTTTCTTGCCATCATGGCGCCACTCGTATATTTCACAATTGGTAAAGAACAATTGTTTTCTACTATCGATGTTAATAGTATCAATCCGGTAAAATTTGGAAGTGGATTTTTCTATTCATTCTGGGCAGTTTATTATATTATTCTTGCCTACAAAATATTTGTTGCCTATGCATTGTTCATCAACCCGCGTTTTGTAAAATGGTTATTGTTGAAATTATTTTCATTGCCGTTTTTGAAACGATGGAAACCTAGTGCATTGGAAACAGGAAGTCAATTGATCATAGCTTCGAAAGGGTTAAAAAACAAAAGCAGAAAATTTTGGGTCAATTCATTTGCGGGAACTTTTGTTTCGTGGACTGCCAGATATTGCATCGTAAATTGTTTGATCCTCGCTTTTCATAATGTGCCTTTAGATAACTTCTTAATTTTCGGACGACAAATTGTAATGGGCATTATCATTCTATTTAGTCCTACACCAGGCGGTAGTGGAATAGCAGAATTCATGTTCTCCGATTTTCTTGGTGAATTTATTCCGCATGGATTATCAGCTTCATTAGGTTTGTTGTGGCGATTAGTGAGTTACTATCCATATCTTTTTATTGGAGCGATCATTCTTCCAAGATGGATCCGCAAAACGGCCAAGTAGAAGATAACTAATAGTGAATAACGAATAACTATTCTGCGGTTATTCTGCGAAATCTGCGTGATCTGCGGGAGATTTTTAACATAGAGATCACTTAAATTTAAGCCACAAATTCACAAATGATTTTTTTTTATTCGTGAATCAATGGCTGAAATTTAAGAGTTAAAAACAAACATACGAGAGCACAAAGCAGTGAAATAAAATTGATGCTTTCCTGCGAAGTAAATTCGATTCACGACTCACGAATTACGGTAGATACCGTCTCATCGTTGGATCACCATGCAATTGAAAACCATTTTTAGCATAGATAGGCAAACCTTCTGTGGATGCATGAAGTTCAAAAGCAGTCACACTTAATTCATTTGCAGAAGTAACAAGCTTGTTTAAGATAGTTGTACAAATTCCATTTTTTCGAAAAGATTTCAATGTGTACATATTCATGATGTGCCCCATCTTGCCCGATGGATTTTTAAAATTACCGGGTTGATCGTGGATCTCAATGAAGCCAATACCAACGACTGTATTTCCTGATGTTGCATACCAGCAGATAGAAGAATTGTTTTCAAGAGCGTTGGTAAAGTAACTGCGAAGATGATTCATCAATTCAATTTCTTTCTCTTCGTTTTGTTTGCTAAAATATTCAGTCAGAAAAGAAACTCTCATCTCGCACATCATTTCGATGTCTAAGACTGTAGCTCTGGTGTAAATTATCTGCTCCATGAATTCAGAATCTAGTAGTTCTTTGTTTGCTAAAATAGTAAAAGTATAAATCGTTTACGGTTTAAATTGTTTAAGGGGTTTAAAGTGTACTAAACACTTTAAACCCCTTAAACAATTTAAACTCTTTTTACAAAAATTAAGTCGTCACTTGCTCCTCAGTAGTCACCGCTTCCGCTTTTTGCAAATACGGAGAAAGATACTGTGCTTCGAACTGTTTTTTCGAATCGTGATAAGAGGTAATTCCTCCGATCTTATAAAGTGTAAAGATGTAATACCACGCGAAATCGATTTGATATTTCAGGAAACCTGAACGTGCGCTTGATGGATACAAGTGATGATTGTTATGCCATTCACCGGCAACAATTCCCGGCCAGTATTGATTGATTGACATATCACTTCTGTTAAAGTCCATTCCATCTTCACGTTTGTCTTTTCCTTTTCCATGTCCTTCGTAGTTGAAAGTACGAACACCAACAGCCCAAAAGAAAGCGCCGCCGAATAATGCAACAGCTAAACCAATTCCGCCAATCAGGTAAAACATGGTAAACCAGAATGCCCAGTTAAGAAGAATAAAAGAAACGGTTGTCAATGGATTTGCAATTGATCCCCACTTCTGATATTGCTTGTACGTGTTACGATAAATTCCTACACGTTCCATGAGTGCGGAAGCTTTGTTGTAATCTGTTTCACTTAAATTTCTGTTGATCAACTGATGATTTACATCTGCAAGAAAGCAATACAAAAATCCGCCGTAAGCATTGTAAGGGTCACCCGGAGTGTCCGACTTTGAATGATGCACATGATGCGAAACTACGTAGATCTCTTCAGGAATAATTTTCAGAACTAAATTCTGTGTAAGCCATCTCCAAAATGAATTGCGAAATTGATATGCGCCATGTGTGCAATAACGATGATACCAAACTGTACCATGGCTGCCCATGATGATCATGCTATAGATGAAAGCAGCGATCAATAATTTCCAGGTAAAAAATTTAAAGATAAAAAGCAGGAAGAATGGAAATAAGATCAAAATGGAAACCCACGAAGTAAAGGCAAGCCAGTTCTTCTTGTTTTTAAAAACATTCAACCTACTGAAAAACTCTTTGATGAGTTCTTTCGGTGAAGGTTTGTAAAATTCGCCCTTTTCGTTTGTCCATCCGTATGATGGTTTCTCGAGAATTTCGTCTATAAATGCCATTATTTTTTTCTGAAGGTGCAAGTTAAAAAATCTTGATTAAGCTGCCCAATGTTGACGAAAATCTTTAGTATAAATGCTTATTTGCACCAAAAATGGCACATTGTCTTTAACTCTTTTGAGCATTAAGGTTGTTGGAATTGTTTAAAAAGTTTAAGGTTTTTAAAGTGTCTGGTGGAAGTATATATACCATAAAACTTTAACCCCTTAAACTATAATTGCAAGAATCAGTCAATCACAATTTTTCCTTTAAGATTGTTAGTCTTAGATTCAGCATTAATTAAGTACATGCCTTTCGATAAACCTGAAAGATCAAATTGATATTCTCTTTGATTCGAATTGATCAAATCATATTCAGCAACAAGTTTCCCTCTAAGATCCATAACGGTTAATCTTGTGATGGGTTCTTCCTGATTATTCGAAAATGTGATTTGACCATTTCCGGGATTTGGGTAAATATTCATTGAAGAGCAGCACGTACTTGTTGTGTTAATACTAGCTAGTTCACTAAACAAACGACTCCACACTCCTGCACCACCAATACCAACATAAAGTTCGGGACCAATCGGAATGACACATGTCGCAAAAGGATTGTTTTCAAGGCCATTGTTGAAAGCAGTCCAATTCAAGCCTTGATCTGTAGAAACAAAAACTCCTCCGGCATTTCCCGCAGCAAATAGATTTGTTCCGTCATTTGTAAGTTGCATTATCAACGGACTCGATATGCCGTTGCTCATCGGGGTCCAGTTGGTCCCATTATCATCAGTCATAAAAATCCCTCCGCCATCAGTTCCAGCGAATATTTTATTCCCCAAAGCAGTCATTGCAAACACATTTAGATTTGCAAGTCCATTGTTAACACCATTCCAGTTATTGCCATTATCAGTAGAAAGAAATACACCATTACCAAAAGTTCCGGCAAAAAGATTTGTGCCATCAACAGCTAAAGAAGAAATGGATTCACCTGAAATTCCATTATTTGCAGGCAACCAATTATCTCCATTATCATCTGATGAAAAAACTCCGGCGCCTAATGTTCCTGCAAAAACAAAGCTGCTATTCGATGCAAAACAATATACACTTGAATTTGATATTCCACTTGAGGAAGAAAGCCAATTCAGTCCATTGTCATCAGAAATGAAAGCACCTGAATAACTTGACCCGCAAAAAACTCTTGAGTTACTCACATATAACCCACCCTGGTCTCTTTCTGAAAAACCATTATTAGAAGGAGTCCAGTCAGCACCTCCATTTGTAGAAGTGAAAAGCCCACCTCCATTCGTACATGCCACGATTGTGGTACCGGTATAAGCAAGGTCAGTGATATATGAAGCTCTCATATCTTGAACAATGGCTGTCCAATTTGCACCATCATCTGTTGATTTAAAACTGCTCGATTCTGTTCCGCAGTAGAGATTTGTTCCATCCGTAGTTAAAAAGGATGCATAGTAGTTTGTAATACCTGTATTTATTTCATTCCAGTTTATTCCATCGGTGGACTTATAAAATCCTGCACCATAAATCCCGGCGTAAACATCTGTGCCCTTGCATAATAATGTGTTGTAATAATATGAAGAAGGCGAAATTCCGTTTTGTGCAAGATTCCATGTAGCGCCATCGTCATCTGATCTGTATACACCATCAGCCGTTACACCAATAAAAATTGAAGTACTATTGGCTGCAATGCTTTTTACTGATGTTCCTGTAATTACTGTCGCCGTTGGATTCCATGTAAGGCCGTTATCAGTAGATTTAAAAACGCCATTGTTATTTGTTCCCACATACATATCGGTTCCTTTACGAAGTATGCATAATATGTCAGTGCCTGTCAGTCCGGTGCCAATAGAATTCCATGTTGCACCATTGTCAGATGAAATATACAAGCCTGAACCTGCTGTTCCTGCAAAAATATCGGTTCCGTTTTTTAGTAAACAATTAGGGGTGTAAAGAAGACCTGAAGAACTTAAATTCCAAGTAATGCCATAATCGGTTGAGATTGCAAATCCATTATTAGTTGCAGCATAAACATTAGTACCGTCAATTAAAATATCATTGAAGAAAAAAAAGGTTCCATTAAAGAATCGGTAAGGGAATGTTGCACCGCCATCATCAGAACGATAGAGTCCACCTCCTATGCAACCTACATAGAGATGTGTTCCATCTGTTTCTATTGAGGAAATCCTACCTCCAAAGGGTCCGTTTGTTTGCTGCCATTGAGCTTTGACGGAAATCAAGTGAAGTAAAAAGCAAAAAGTCAGAAGAGTTCTTTGTAGAAATTTAGTTTTCATGATGCGAGTGTTTGTGATTAGAAGTATTATGCGTTTTGATAAACAATTTTAATCAATCAGCTGCAAAATTCCAAATGAAATTAAATTTCAATAAAGAAAAACTTTTAATTTCTTTAAATATGAATGAAATCTCATGAATAATATTGGATCCTAAATTGATTTGAAGTCCTATTTTCTTTTACCACTGTAATGTCGAACCAATAAATGGTTTGAATTAATAACTTGCTATTTGGCATCTATTTCAGAGATGTTATGCTAAAAAACACTTACTCAAAGACCTGTTCAAGAACCTTATGAGATTTTATGCCAACAAAACCGGCAATATGTAGACGATAATACTCAAGAATATTTTCAATCAATCTCTTTTTGTCTTCAGAAGAAATATTAAGTCTTGCTGAAAGATCGGCAGAATGCAAAATTAGATTTGAAAAATTGATAGCAGATGTTTCATTCAAATAATACGGATGCAATGGAATTTGCGATTGAAACTTCCCGTCGATCAAATTAAAAAATGGATGTTGTGTATCGAAATTTTGAATTGGGTAAAAGCCTAAATATCTTGTAAGTCTAATGAGAAATAGCAAATGAAAATCTTTTGACACCGGTTGCTGCACATCAAAAAGTTGAATTGTATTGAAAAGAAATTCGAATAGCAATTGATTTTCTTCTTCTTCTTTGATTGCCTTGCAGAGCACTTCATTCAGAAATAAAACGATCGTGCTTTTTATTACATCGAATGGAATATCACGAAGTGGGGGCATCGGACGAATTTCAGATATTCGTTGTAATCCATGTCGCTCTTTGTGATAGACAACTAGTTCAACAAGTGTAAGCGGTTGAAACCAACCAACATTTAATTTAGCATTCTTCTTTCGTACACCATTTACTATGTACGATTGAATCCCGAAAAGTTCAGTATAAATTTTTACGATAAGACTCGTTTCACGGTATTCAGTATATGAAAAAACAATTCCTCTGGTCTTATGAAGCATTATCTTGAAAACAACATTTTTGTTGTACACGTTTGTGTGCCATCTTCATTGGACACATAAACAATATAGACTCCTGTCTGCGCACGCTCTCCTCTATAATTCATCCCATTCCATGTTGCCAGTCCGCCATTTGCTTTTGTGTGGAAGACAATATTTCCTGCAACGTCAGTAATCTTTACATCAGCATTATTTACTAATCCCTTGATAGCAATTGGTCCGTTGTAATTATGTAAAACCGGATTTGGGAAAACTAAATAGTCGTCACACGTTTCACCTCCTTCAGTTGCATCACCTTGATAACTGATTAATCCTTTATCTGTACCAATGAAAACTTCTCCAGTAACATCATTGATTGCTATGTCTGTAATGTTGTTTGATGGTAATGGTGAATTCTCAGTGTTGAAGTTGAGCAATTGTTTTGTGCCATCTGCAGACATAAGGAACACGCCGCCATTCGCAGTGCCAAACCATTTTCTATTTGCGGCATCAATTGCAATTGCATTTACGTTTTCTGTCTCGAGGAGATATTGCGCATAACCATCTTGCTCAATGATTACTTTTTGTGCATCAAAATTTGATCCGTCAAAAACACTTCCCGGATTATAAACAACAGCAACACCTTGATTTGTTCCGATCCAAATTGCTCCGTCTTTGTCTTTTGCAAGTGATCTCACAAAAAGATCGGGAAGATTACCGTTATTTTTTAGATTGGTGTATTGTTTAAATTTTAGTCCTGCATTAGAAGTAAGACTAGCTTCTTTCACGACAAATAATCCTGCGCCGTTACTTGCGCCTTTGTGACCGATAAACCATTTTTGTCCGTAGTCATCTACGACCGGCTTAAAACATACTACATCAATTAATCCCGGATCGGGAAGTTGGTAGGTAAACCAACCTCCACTTGCACGCTTAACTGTTAGCGCTGAAATTGTATAGCCGGTTACAGCCCATAAATTTCCATCATCATCGAACGTAATTCCACCAACTCTGATGTCATTCGAATCAGAAACGGTTACTTGTGAAAGAGTACTGTTGAGCGTATTGTAAATCCGAACTCCTTTGTCATTTTGATATTCTAAGATTCCGGCGCCATAACTTGAAATAAAAACATGCTCGGGGTCATTCGGATCAATTGCAACACTACTTAAAGCAGGTGAAGAAATTCTACATGCAGCGTCATATACAGAATCACTTTCCCGATTGAATGTCTTCCATGTTTCATCTGCAAAACGATAGATACCATTCTTTATATCAAAAAATGGTTTGTCGCCATCAATTGAACCCGAAGCCACCCACAATTTATTTTTCAAAGCTTGCATGTTGTAAACGGCTTCCGCTCCAGGACCATTTGGAATAATTTTGTGGTAAGTGTTGTCCGGATATTTTCCATACAATCCATTTCTGTAGTCGGCAACCCAAAAATATCCTTCTGCATCTAATAATCCTTTTCTGAAATCTAGATTCACGCCACTAAAAATATCGATCTCATTGTATTTGTTTCCTAAAGCATCATAGACCGCCAAACGATATCCATTGCGATAAACAATTTTACCATTGTGGTCATCAACATAAGCGCCTTTGTAATCTTCATTGATAAAGTAATTCCACGTACTTCCATCATAGATGAATACTGAATCTTTTTCTGTTGCTGTATTTGTTTTTACGATTACGAATTTATTGTCAACAACAGCAGCTGAAGTATAGTTTCCGTTTGGTTCAACTAAAGAAACATCTTTTGTCCATGCATTGTAATTAAAAATTGCAGGATCATAAAAGTAAGCTTTGTAAACACCTGTTTCAGTTGTAGCAATAATATCAGTACCATTAAAGGCAACATCCATAACATTGATACTACTGCTATTTGGTCCGATGTAATAAGTGTCTTTTACTTCTTGTTTGATCAAATCGATAATTACAATGCCAAATTCACAACTCAGATATGCAAAACCATTAATAAAAGTGATGTTGTTAATTTTTTTTCCGCCGACAATACTTTTTTGTTTGATATCGGGTAAATTGATGATCGTTTTATTAGGAAGAATAATGTCGATATTAGAATTCAAATAAGTGATCATCAAAATTTTTGTAGTCTGATCAAAACGAATATTTGAGATCTCATTATCGGAAAGTCCGTTTAGTGTTGTAAAGAAATCGAACTCCCCACTCGATTTTTGATAACTGAACATCCCGAATTGAGTCGCACAATATATTTTACCTTGATAATCTTCGGCGACTTGCAGTCCTTTGTTATACGGAATGTGCATTCTCCAATTGCCAAGCGAAATGGGGCCAATTTGAGCATAAGCAGAAAAGAAAATCAGAAAGGAGACGAAAGTGGAGAGGAGATTTTTTTTCATAGGATTAAGAGAGTTTCTAAAAACGGCAGATTGTACGAATTATTGTAAATCCCACGGCGTTTTCGGAAGATTCAAAGTTAGGGATTTTTTTGACCGATATGCTGCACCTATGACACTTGTGACACTACGATACTTCTGCTCGGTACCGATATGTCGTCCCTACGGGACTTGTGTCGCTACTTATCTTTTGGAAAGCTCTAAGTCCCGTAGGGACGGTATATCGGTAACAAGAAAGAAGAACCATCAACCAAAGTCCCATAGGGACGACATATCGGAAACGTGAGGTAGTGCAGCATGTCGAACAACAAGTCCCGTAGGGACGACATATCGGTAACGTGAGGTAGTGCAGCATGTCGAACAACAAGTCCCGTAGGGACGACGTATCGGTAACGTGAGGTAGTGCAGCATGTCGAACAACAAGTCCCGTAGGGACGACATATCGGTGACGCTATAAGTGTAGAGTTTGCGGAATCAGCAACTACAGATCAACCTTTGACACTTGACTTTTGACCTCCATCAAGCCGATAGTTGCCAAATAAACCTCTGCCACCCCAATCCCCTTCATGCATACATTATCCCCACCACATGGCGGCTTGATATGGTCATGAACACATGGACTACACGAAACTTTTTTGTAAACGGCTATTGAATTTGACTGATTGCCAAACTGGATTGGAGAAGCAGGGCCAAATAATGCAAGTGTCGGGCGATTTAATGCAAATGATAAATGCATTGGGCCTGTGTCATTTGTGATCGTCAATGTTGCCCCACTGATCAAGGCGATCAATTCATCGATAGACAATTTGCCTGCAGTATTTGCAATTGATTTTTGTTGACATGAATTAATTGCTGAGCAAATTTCATTCACATAATTACTTTCTGAAGAAGATCCGATAAGCACAATTTTTCTTGCGGTATCTGTTTCAGCAATCTTGTTGATCAATGAAACGAAATTCTCCTTTGGCCATCGGCGTTCAATTCTGAGATCAGATGCATTTGGATTTACGACAATGTAATCTCCGGAAATTTCGAACCGTTTTTGAACAGCGTTTCTTTTTTCATCGCTAACGGGAAATTTGTATAGTTCGCAAATGATCTCTTGCGGATTAAAAGGCTTGCACATTTCAAGATAAGAATCAGAAACAGGTCGATCTATATGCATTTGAAAAGTTGACGAATAGATGTTTTGGTTTTTGTTATTGCTATGAGTTAAACCAAATTTCAAATCTGCATTGCTAACGATTGTGAAGATCTTGCTAAAATGAGAATAGAGTTCAAGGTCAATGAAGAGGTCAACTTTTTTCGAAAAAAGAATTCTGATACAAGAAAGTGTCGAAATTATAGTTGAAAAAAGCGATCTGTCGTTTATGATAATTGATTGATCTATCAAAGAAATTTGTTCGAGAAACTTTTTATTTGAAATGGAGGTGAGGTATATGATTTTTACTTCGGGAAATTGGTTCTTAAAAGTCTGAAGTAGTGGCGTCGACTGAACAATGCTTCCCATTCCAAGAAACTTACAGATGACAATAGTTTTTGGCGAATTTGATTTCGAGCTTTTTCGAGAGCTAAATAATCGGAATAGATTTTTTAGAACAAATACAATCGACCCGCCGGCAAATTTATCAATGATGATTTTCGTAGATGTTTTCATTGAATGCCTGCTGTTTTCATTTTCAAAAGCAGAAAACGATCCTCTTTATAGATCGTGTCATATTCCGATTTGTTGATTATCAGAAAATCCTGTACCGCTTGATTGAATGCACCTGATCGTTCGTCCGCATAAAGGACGTAATCGCAATTCAACTTTTTAAGTATCGATAAATTTTCATGCTCACTCTTTTGCTGAACAAGTGCAGTTGAACGTCTTTCTGCATAAAGATTCAAAGCCCTTGCTCTTGAAAAAAGTACAATTGCGTTTTCGGGAGTATTTGTTCTAATGAAGTTCAATGCAGCGCGAGCATCGGTTGAATATGGTCCATCATTTTTTGGCAATGAAAAAAACATTTTGAATGATAAGAGAATTGAAATCGAAAAAATGATTGTCAATAGCTTAAATGATTCGTCTTTTGAAGTGATAAATGCATTAAGTGTTTGAATTCCTTTTGCGAAATAAATGATCAAGAATGGAAGAACGGGGTATATGAACCGGAGTCCTGAAGAGGCATATGGATAAAAAACTATCAATGTTAGATAAAAGACAAAGAACCATTCTGCCAATCCGCCTTCTTTTAACTTTTTGTAGTATCCTGTTGCGATTGCAACTAGCAATAGGATGGTCAAAAGTGTGGATTGAAATGGAGGGAAAATGGCGTCGCCAGTTCTTTGGAAAAAACCGAAGAAATTTGACGGCAACATCATTCGATGTGATTCAAATTGACCGGCATAAAATCCGAAGAAATTTCGCAAGTCGATCTCAAACAAAACCACATTCAAGAGGTAAAAAACAGAACCCGAAAGAGCGACAAAAAGGACACTATCTAGCAGCCTTTTTTTAAGCGAAATTTGTCTTTGCATTAACAATTGCCAACATAGTATTGCAGGTAAAATTGCAACCCCTGATATACGAATCGATATAAGAAATCCGGCAAGAATTCCTGTCAAAACGAATGATCTTCTCTCGCCGGATTTTAGCAAAAGAAAGATCGTAATTAAGACCAATGTGAATGGAAATTCCGATAAGATCTCTTTTTTTAGAACGAGTGAAATGAGATTATAAGTAAAGTATATAGCTATCAAAAAACAGTATTTAACATCAAAAGACTTTTTTAGATAATCAAAAAGTAATAAAGCTGAAATGATAATTATTAATGTGATCAAGTATAAATAAGGCGGAATATAGAGGTTAAATTTTGCAAAAATCGGTGCTAAAAGCATTGGAAATCCGGCCGGATAAGCAACGATTGCATAAGGCAATTCGTCCTGAGCAAAGACCAATTCTTGATTCGATTGCGGTCGGTCCTGAACAATATTTTGAGCCTGCAATAAGTACTGCGAAAAGTCATCGCCCCAGTCATGAGAATTACTGATCCCGATGCGGAATAAAGGCAATAAAAGTAAAAGAAGCAGTAGCCGGTATTTCATACAATTCGGATGGAAAGATAGGGTAAAAAAGTGTTTCCGATTTTCCTGAAAAGTACACTTGAAGTAGACAAAAGAAGGCTTTGGTTAAATGACTAAAAACGTACATTTGCAAGGCAAACAAAAAGCAATGAAAGAATCAGTTTTAGTGATAGGTGCCAAAGGGCAGATCGGTTCAGAGTTAGTTGAAGAACTTCGACGAATCTATGGCGATTCAAATGTGATCGCAACCGACATCAAAATGCCTTCGGATGAATTCCTGAACAGCGGACCGTTTTATCAATTAGACGTTTTGGATTTTCCGAAAGTATCGGAGATCATCCGAAAGCACAATGTGAAACAAGTGTATCTACTAGCTGCTTTGCTTAGTGCAACTGCAGAACAAAAAGTGAAGTCAGCCTGGCGTTTGAATATGGAAGGATTGCTGGGAACACTTGAACTGGCTCGTGAAGAGAAATTCAAATTGTTCTGGCCAAGTTCGATTGCTGTATTTGGTCCGAATACGCCGAGAGAAAATACTCCTCAATTCACCATCACAGAACCATCGACCGTTTATGGTATCAGTAAACTTGCCGGTGAACGTTGGTGCGAATATTATTTCGAGAAATTCAATGTCGATGTTCGTTCGATCCGTTATCCGGGATTGATCGGCTATAAATCGGAGCCGGGCGGTGGAACAACAGATTATGCTGTTCACATTTTCCATGAAGCGATCAAGAACAAATCGTATGAATGTTTCCTTTCTGAAAATACAGAATTGCCGATGATGTATATGCATGATGCGTTGCGAGCAACGATTGGATTGATGGATGCATCAGCAGATCAAGTGAAAATCCGTTCATCATACAATGTAGGCGCAATAAGTTTTACTCCAAACCAATTGGCAGCAGAGATTCGCAAACACATTCCTGATTTTACAATTTCATACAAGCCCGATGTCAGACAACAATACGCTGATTCATGGCCGAAGAGTATCGATGATAGTCATGCAAGAAAAGATTGGAATTGGAAACCTGAATTTGATCTTAAGGGTATGACTGAAGATATGTTGCAGCATATTCAAGCGATGGTTCAGCATCATTGATTTGTTGTTTATCGTTTTACGTTTATCGTTTTACGTAAGGCTAGATAAAAGATAACACTTTCGAAAAACGAAAAACGATTAGCGAAAAACGAATTATGCCATTAAAAATATACAACACTCTTTCAAGAGAAAAAGAAACTTTCGAAACCATCACTCCTGATTATGTCGGAATGTATGTGTGTGGCCCTACAGTTTACAGTGATGTTCATCTTGGAAATTGCCGAACGTTTATTTCATTCGATATTATTTATCGGTACCTGAAGTATCTTGGGTATAAAGTTCGTTATGTGCGTAACATTACTGATGCCGGACATCTTGAAGGTGATCGAGATGAAGGTGACGATAAGTTTGCAAAGAAAGCAAGACTTGAACAAGTTGAACCAATGGAGATCGTGCAGAAATATACTGTAGGATTTCATCAAGTAATGGATCTGTTCAACAACATGCCGCCGTCAATTGAGCCAACTGCAACCGGACATATTCTAGAGCAAATTGAAATGACGAAGCAGATCATTGCAAATGGCTATGCTTATGAAGTGAATGGTACAATATATTTTGATGTAGAAAAATACAATAAAGAAAAACCATACGGCATTCTTACTAATCGTAAACTCGAAGACCTTTTAGAAGGAACTAGAGATCTCGATGGACAAGATGAAAAACGTGGCCGACTTGATTTTGCATTATGGATAAAGGCAAAGCCTGAGCATTTGATGCAATGGCCAAGTCCGTGGGGAATGGGTTTTCCGGGATGGCATATTGAATGTTCTGCTATGAGTGAAAAATATCTTGGCAAGCAATTCGATATTCACGGCGGCGGAATGGATCTCGCTGCAACACATCATACCAATGAAATTGCACAAAGCGAAGCTTGTTATCATACTAGTCCGGCGAAATACTGGATGCACACAAATATGCTTACAGTCAATGGAACTCGAATGAGTAAATCGCTAGGCAATGGATTTTTACCGGGAGAATTATTTACCGGCGATCATCCGCTTCTTGAAAAAGCATATTCTCCTATGACCGTTCGCTTCTTTATGTTGCAAACACATTACAGAAGTACACTTGATTTCAGTAATGAAGCATTGCAAGCATCAGAGAAAGGCTTGAAACGTTTGTGGGATGCATATGAGTTGTTACAGAATTTCGATACTACAAATGCAACTGCTACAGATAGCGAACTTGAAACAAAAGTTACAAAACTGATTCAAGGTTTTGATGAAAGTATGAATGACGATTTCAATACTGCGAGAGTAGTTGCAAATATGTTTGAATTAGTTCCAGTTATCAATTCGATCAAAGACGGGATTATAAATCTTAATGCGCTTTCAGGAAGTACAATTCAATTGTTGAAAGAGAAATTCAAATCATATTTAGAAGATGTATTTGGATTAAAAGTTGAATCAGTAACATCAGACGGAAAATTACCCGGAGTAATCCAATTGCTCATCGACATCCGAAAAGAAGCCAAAGCCAAAAAAGATTTCGCAACCAGCGATAAGATCAGGAACCAATTGCTAGAGCTGAATATTCAGTTGAAGGATGAGAAGAATGGGGAAGTTTCGTGGACGGTTTCTTAAATTTAAACACAAGAACACAAGTTCACAAAAGACCACGGAATTTGTGTTTATACTAATATCTAACATTCCGTGGCCTTTTGTGAACTTGTGTTCTTGTGTTTTAAAAAATCAAAGTTATAAATTAGTCAACAGTACTAATTAGCCAATGAAAATACTCCAAATATCCATCCTAATTTTTTTCCTATTTTCCTGCAATTCCAAAACAGAAAAGCCGGTTGAAACTCCCGTAGTGAATAACACTCCTCAAGTAATAGTCCCGGAATTCCACGCCGACTCAGCATACGCATTCGTAAAAGCCCAATGTGATTTTGGTCCGCGTGTTCCAAATACGAAAGCTCATATTGCATGTGGCGATTATCTCATCGATAAAATGAAGTCATGGGCCGATACAGTCATCGTCCAAAAAGGAATCGTGAATGCGTACGACGGAACGAAGTTGAATTTCAGAAATATCATTTCATCATTCAATCCACAAGCAAAGAACAGAGTGTTGTTGTTTGCTCATTGGGATACTCGTCCATGGGCAGACAAAGATGTTAAGGATAAAGACAAGCCAATTCTCGGTGCCGATGATGGTGGAAGTGGAGTAGGAGTATTGATGGAAATCGCGCGGCAGTTGAAGTTGAATAAAATTGATATCGGCGTTGACATAGCATTCTTCGATGCGGAAGATTGGGGTAAAGAAGGTGGTGGAGCAGAATCAGAAGACAGCTATGCATTAGGCACACAATACTGGGCGAAGAATTTACATATGAAAAATTACACTGCTAACTATGGAATTCTACTTGACATGGTAGGTGCGAAGAATGCGCAATTTCGATTCGAAGGATTGTCGTATGATCGCGCTAGTGGTGTAGTTGAAAATGTCTGGAAGACTGCAGCATCTCTTGGTTACAGCAATTATTTTCTCAATCAAGATGGTGGTTGGGTAACAGATGATCACGTTTATGTAAACAACATCGGCATTCCGGCAATTGATATAATTCACAGCGATCTTTCAAGCCGAAATGGTTTCCCTTCGCACTGGCATACGCATGCTGATAATATGGATGTGATCGATACGAATACGTTGCGGGCTGTAGGGCAGACGTTGTTGGCTGTTTTGTTTAAGGAAAAAGTTTTGCTTTGATTTTTTTTAAAACACAGGGGCACGGAGAAAAAAAGGGAGAAAAAAGAGGCAACTCTTTTTTCTCCCTTTTTT
>JANOBV010000015.1:0-5444 GCA_031411835.1 Bacteroidota bacterium
AAAAATGGCAGTGTAGTAGATTTTGTTTTTGCAAATCCAACAGATAATAAAGCAAGAAATCTATTTCTTAGAGTTTTTTTAGACCATAGAAACGCTTTAAAAGCTATAAAATCATTCCAATTTCTAGATTTCGATTATGAAATATTAGCATGGTGTGATTAAAAATATTTTGAGAAGACAAACATGTTCGTTTACCATTCAATAAAAAGCATTGAAAAAGAATGGAATGAAAATCAAATTTCAAAAGAAATTTAACTTACATCAAGTTGAGAATAAATAGTTTGCAAGTTGCACCCCTTTCAGATGTCAACAAAAAAAAACCATGGAAAAATAATGATACGTTTTTAGGCTAAAAACTGATACACATAATATAAAAATACTGTATCAAGTATGATACATTTACCTTTAAATAGACTCTATAATTAGTTGATTATCAACAGCTTGTGCACCCGAAGGGAGTCGAACCCCTAACCTTCTGATCCGTAGTCAGATGCTCTATCCAATTAAGCTACGGGTGCAATTTTATCTAAAATTTCGATTTGAACCGCTATTCTGCTTCAAAAACGAGGGCGCAAAGATAGTTTTTATATTAATTATTCAAAGAAAATTCTAAATCATTAATTTTTTGGCTTGTAATACTTCAAAGCTGTTGGCATATAAGCTTGTAAGTCCTTGATTCTCGTAGCATCACTCGGGTGAGTACTCAATAATTCAGGTGGCTTTGCTCCACCTTGAGCTGACATCCGTTGCCAAAACGTAATTGCTTTTTGTGGATCATAACCGGCCATTGCCGCGAAGATCAATCCTAATTTATCTGCTTCTGATTCATGTGTTCTTGAGTATTTTAAAATACCTAATGTTGAACCTGCACCATATGCAGTCATGAAAATATTTTTCGTCTCTGCACTTTTCGTTGACAAAGCAACATCTAATGCCATCCCTCCCATTTGTTGAACCATCATCTGACTCATTCGCTCATTTCCGTGACGTGCAACTGCATGTGCAATTTCATGTCCCATAACGATTGCTAAACTTGTTTCGTCTTGTGTCAATGGTAAGATGCCGGAGTAAACAACGACTTTGCCACCAGGCATACACCAAGCATTGACTTCTTTCGAGTTGACAAGATTAAATTCCCATTTGTAGCCGGCAACTCTATCGCCCATTTTGTTTTGTCCTAAATAGGTGATAACTGCTGACTGAATTTTTGCACCAATATTCTTCACCATTTGTGCATCAGGCGTACCGGTTACCGGTGGATTTTGTTTTAGAAAATCTTGGTAACTTGTTAAACTCATAGATACCATTTCACTTTCAGGTAATAAGTTCAACTGCTTACGATTTGAAATTGGAACTTTACTACATGCAGTAAGTAGTAATAGTAAACTGATTGTTTTTAATTTTAGAGATTTCATATTCGTTGGTGATAATTAGTTATTGCGAAAGTACGCAAAAGGATTTTCTTTAATTCAAAAATACAGAAGTCTGGATGACTTCCCTTATATAATTACTAGGTTATAAACTTCTATATATTCTTCATTTCTTGAAAGGCAAATACGAAGCCAACCTAATTTGAACATGCGGAAAATGTGGTTTTAATTTTTCAGGTTTATTCGAAAAATGCCCTTTTTTGCTTAAAATTACGCTTGAAATCCAAGTTTTCGCTTAAAACAATTTTTTCTTTACTTTTACATTTAGATAAGCAAAACTAAAAAAATGAAATCGCTATTTAATACACTCAATCCGGAAGCAGAAGAAGTTGTAATTGAAGAAATAAAAGAAGCCCGTGTTCGTGATCTTATTTTATATAACGACGATGAAAACACTTTTGATTTTGTAATCGAAGCGCTAGTTGAAATTTGCAAACACGATTTGATACAAGCTGAACAATGTACTTACATCGTTCACTATAATGGAAAATGTACAGTAAAATCTGATTCGTTCTCAAATTTGAAACCGATGAAGGATGCTCTTGTTGATCGTGGGCTTTCTGCGGTGATCAAGTAATTGGTGAGTGGTAAGTGGTGAGTAGCAAATTTCGATAAGCTGCAACTACACAACTTCTTTGCACTTCAATAGAAAAGATAATGGAATCTCTCATGAGATTCTGAATAAAAGATTAAGGGGTTTAAAAAGTTTAAAGTGTTGTACACCTTAAACTTTTTAAACCCCTTAAATTTTTTTAACCTTTTCACTTACTTGAAGTAAGTAATTTAAAGATTTACATTTTTATTAAACGTACCGTCTGAGTTTCATTTCCGAAAGTTATTTTCACAAAATAAATTCCTTGTGTGAAATCTTTTAGGTCAAACGTTTTTACATCGTGTGCTTTCAGGTTTTCTTGAGAAACATAAACTATCTTTCCAAATGCATCAACAATACTAATATTAGCAGCACCGGATGTTTGATTGTCAAAATTGATGTCAATTAAACCTGTGCTTGGATTTGGATAGATGCTCAATGTACGATCAAGATGTGTTGCTCTAGCATTTGGATTACATGTGATAACGTCAACTGTGATTGCATCAAATGCATCACAACCATTTCCATCAGTAACGAGCACAGAATAAACACTACTGGAAGTAACAGCTAGAGTTTGACCTGTTGAATTATCTGACCATAGATATTGATACCCGAAACCTGCATCAAGAGTAAGAGTTGTACCTATACAAATTGTTGTGTCAGCTCCTAGATCAATAACAGGAGATACAAATTGATAACCGATAGTTACCGTAGCATAATCAGGGCAACCTAAATAATCGGAAACCTCTACAGTATAAGTACCCGGTGCAAGATTGTTTACACTTGCTGAAGTATATCCTCCCGGTGTCCATAGATAAAAATAAGGTGCCGTTCCACCGGAACCATCTGCAGTAGCTGTTCCATCTTCGCTGTTCTGACATGTTGCATCAGTCGTAGAAACTATGGTAGCAAGTATTCCGGAAATATTATTTACAATTCCATTGATCGTCTGTTGACAACCATCAACGTTATCAGTTATTGTAACAGAATAATTTCCTGAAGCAATTCCAGTTGCATTTGCGCCTGTGCTAACAGAAGGATTCCAAACATATGCGAAATCTCCACTACCACCTGTGATTTGAATACTAGCTGCACCATCATTTGCTAAACAGCTTGCCGGTGTAGTACTCATAGAAGCAGTGAATCCAATTGCACCTTGAATTTCTACTGAATCAATTAGATGACAATTATGATCGTCACTAACTGTTACCACATAAGTACCAGCAGGAATATTTGAAATTTCATTTGTGTTTTGAATCGGACTTGTATTCCATGAATAAGTATAAGGCGATGTTCCACCACTAACATTGCAAATTGCATTAGAAGTTTGCCCTGAACAATTTGCATTTTGTGAAGTCATAGTCGAGGTTAATGCAACCGGTTCGTTAATCGTGATTGTTTGACTCACAAAACATCCGGAAGGACTCGAGATATTTACAGTATATGTTCCTGCAGTAAGATGTGTTACATGCGGAGTTTGCATTTCTCCCGGAGCCCAAATAATATCGAATGGACCGGTACCACCAAGATTAATATTTGCTGAACCATTGTGTCCACCAAAACATGTAACGTCATTTGATGAGATTACAGCTGCGGGCGCATTCCTTACATTAACTACAATCTGCATTTGAGTCGATCGTGCAGGTGAACCATTATCTGTTCCCAAGATGATAAGTTGATTAAAACCAAGATTAGATGCTAAGCCAACAATCTGAACGGTAAAGCTTGTTGCATTACCCGGTGTTGAAATTATTGTCACACCTGTCATTGGCGAAGTTGTAGTTACAGTTGTTATTTGACCTTGTTCAGGTGAAAGGAAAACTCCTTGAATCAAGAGTGTATCTCCTTGGCAAATATCATGTGTATCACATGCCTGTGCTGAATTCAAGATTGGTGGAACATTGCTTCCACTTTGGCAAACATTTAAGAGAAATGATTGATCATCGAGTGCATCAATTCCATCGTTATTAGCATATGGACCATCATAAGATGAACCGGCTTGATCAAATAATCCTACTTGAATATAGTCAATCCCGTTTCCTTGATTTACTCCTACAGTAGCCGGCGTTCCACCAAATCCACCTACACCGCTTGATGCATCACCTGTTGTCCACTGCATATCCTTATAACAGAAAGATACATTAGATCCCGGTGGAAGAAGAGGATCAGTTCCATCAGTCATGATCAACTGAAAAGTATTGAGTAGATCATCATGCATACTAAAATATCCTACATCTTCCCATTGAACAATAAGGTGTGTACTTGTAAGTTGATAATATACGATACCACTTAATGGTCCACGTGTATCCACATCAGCCCAGAAAGGCGCAATCATTGTATATGATGGATCAGGAAAAGAGTTTGCTGTAAATGTAGAATATGGATTGCCGATTGAAACATTACCATTATTATTAATATAGACACTATTCACTTGTTGTCCGTAAAAACAAAAACTGAAAGGCAAAGGCATATCTACTGTAGACCAGTCATCATTTCTGTAATCAGGAGGTAATCCTGGACCACCGCTTCCGCCGGAAGCATCGAACTGCGCAATTTGCCAAGTCGCATCACGTGGGATCCAACATGCACAACCACTAGTGGTGTTAACGCTATTTGAAATTTTCGGATTAGCAACTACACGAGAAGGATTTTTTCCTTGTACATCATAATTGACATACTTCTCGCTGCCATTAAATTTTCCATCAAGTTTTGCTTGATTCACTTTTGCCATGTCAACGGTCTTTACATCTATCTGTGAATACAGTTGAGATGCAAATATCATTGACGCACAAATTAGTAGGGTTAGGTGTTTTGTCATGATTTAAATGTCTTATAATTTAGAATATTAGTAGAACCAATTTATAAAAAACAAAAAAAGTATACAAATATATTATGTGGAGGGAAGCTCGCTTTTTTAGCAAAATTTTGCATTTTACAAAAATTTTAAGGATTCAAAATATTTATTCGGCAACAATTAGTAGCGAATAAAGAAAAATTATATTAATATCTATTGAAATTAAATGAGATGTCGCCTACTTTATTGACGTCAGCTTTAGCTCAATGTTATTAAATTATACACAAGAATTCGTATTAAGTAAATGCATTTAGAAGTGACAGGCCCGTAAGGGCTGAACTTTTGGTAATACTAGACATTGCGAGCAAGCCAAGCCCCTTTAGGGGCGAACTCTTTGAACACAACGCATGTGTTCTTTAATTCATCAGGATAAAAGTTCCGGCATATATTGGTTACATTCGACTTGTCCCCTTTTACAATTGTAAAAAAAGACATGGGTTTAAAGAGTTCGCCCCTAAAGGGGCTTAGCGTTCATGCATGGTCCAGGGGTTACCAAGAGGCTGGCCCTAACGGGCCTTGTAATTCCATAAATTGACAACGAATACATTATTTGACTAAACTAAATGAC
>JANOBV010000016.1:0-4900 GCA_031411835.1 Bacteroidota bacterium
TTGATCAGGTCAAAGGTCAAGTGTCAAAGGTCAACCGCAATTAACCTTTGACACTTGACCTTTGACCAGAAAAGTCACCAAAAAATCCGATATTCACCGAACAAACCATAATGGCAAAAACGGTAATAAAGCTAACTCACGACGACTACTATAATTTCTTACTGATTGGAATTGTTTGTCAGCATCGTGATTATCGTTTATGTCATGAGTTGAATAAAATTCTGAATATTAACTTGAACAAAAAGGATGATTATTCGGTTTTCAGTAATAAGAGAATGGAAGATCATGCTTTTTCATTTTACGAATTTATAAATGAAGATGGCGATCGATATAATATGATCTCAAATCGTTGTACAAAAGGAATTCTAATTCCTGAACAGAAAGTAATTGATTATTTAATTTTGATCAGGCCGGATAAAATGAGGATCGATGAAAGTGAATTAGTCTCATCATTAAAGAATGCAAAAGTGATCCTCGGTGTTTATCGCTTGGATGTATTAAAATTGAAGTCGAAAGACAATTTATTATTCTAAAAACAAAAATGAACAAAGTACCTTTTAATAAAACAAAAATTGTTGCAACGATTGGACCAGCATCATCTTCTAACGAAGTATTAAAGAAAATGATGTTGGCAGGTGTAGATGTTTGTCGCCTTAACTTATCACATGGTGAAGACAGTGTGCATGAAGGAGTGATCAATACAATCCGTTCTCTGAACAAAGAATTGAATTTGCATACTTCCATTTTAGTCGATCTTCAAGGGCCGAAATTGCGTATTGGTGAAGTGGAAGGGAATGAGGTCTTTCTTCAAAATGGTTCGAGAGTAACATTTAGCATGCATGAATGCGTCGGAAATGCGCAGCGATTATATATGAACTATCAAGACTTTGCAAAAGATGTGGAGATTGGCGATATAGTATTGATCGATGACGGAAAAATTGTTTTGAATGTTGTTGAAACAAATCATACCGATGAAGTAATTGCACTAGTAGAAAGCGGAGGAAAACTTTCAGGACGTAAAGGAGTTAATTTACCGAAAACAAAAATTTCGCTTCCAAGTTTAACTCCGAAAGATTTGCGCGATCTTGATTTTGCATTAAAGCAAAATGTAGATTGGATCGGATTGTCATTTGTGAGAAGTCCGCTCGACATAATCGATTTGAAAAACAGAATCAAACAAGCCGGTCGTCGTTGTCGAGTGATTGCAAAAATTGAAAAACCGGAAGCTTTGACAGAAATTGATCACATCATTAACGAGACCGATGCATTGATGGTTGCACGAGGTGATCTTGGTGTAGAATTACCGATGGAAGAAGTTCCATTGATCCAAAAGATGCTAGTCAATAAATGCATCCAAGCATCTAAGCCGGTTATCATTGCAACACAAATGATGGAAAGTATGATCACAAGTTATACACCAACTCGTGCAGAAGTAAATGACGTAGCAAACTCTGTAATTGACGGAGCAGATGCAGTGATGTTGAGTGGAGAAACATCTGTTGGACTTTATCCGATTCGTGTTGTTGAACACATGCGAACGATCATTGCAAAAGTAGAATCAAAAGGATATCATTATAACAGAAAACATTTACCGAGTGTAACGAGTAATACATTTATATCGGATTCTGTTTGTTACAATGCATGTGTGATGGCATCACAAGTTGGTGCGCGCGCAATTGTCGGAATGACACGTTCGGGATATACAGCGTACAAAGTTTCAGCGCAACGACCGAATGCAGATATTCTTATCTTTACAGACGTTCCTGATATGTTGAATGTATTGAGTTTAGTTTGGGGAGTACGCGTTTTCTTCTACGACCATACAGTTACAACCGACGAAACAATTATTGAACTTCAAGATATCCTAAAAGAAAAAGGATATGTAAACAAAGACGATATAATTATAAACCTTGCTAGTATTCCTTTGGAAGAACAAGGAAGAACGAATATGATAAAGCTTGGAAGGGTGAAATAAAAAAATAGTTTGAGTTTCGGTGTGAAGTGCGGAGTGTGTAGGTGGCATCACACTTCACGCCACAAACTCAAACACACACTGCATTTAGAATAAAATAGTTTGAGTTTGAGTTTGAAGTGTGGAGTGTGGCGCATTCTACACACTTCAAACTTCAAACTCAAACTACATTTAGGATAAAAATAGTGTGAGTTTGAGTGTGAAGTGCGGAGTGTGATGCACTCTGCAAACTTTGTTCGAACTCTGCCAATTACTAATTACTAATCACCATTAAAATATATGAAATTAAACATCCCCCTCCTTAAAGAAATCTGCGAAACAGCCGGCGCTCCTGGTTACGAACAACGAGTTCGTGAAATTGTATTACGCGAAGTAAAAAGTTTGTCTGACGATGTTAGTGTTGACAACATGGGAAATGTTACAGCAATAAAAAAAGGTCGTGAAAGAAAACGAGTGATGATTGCTGCTCACATGGACGAGATCGGCTTCATGGTGACCCACATTGATGACAATGGATTTTTACGTTTTCATACACTTGGTGGATTTGATCCAAAGACCTTAACTGCGCAAAGAGTAATTGTTCATGGAACAAAAGATATTATAGGAGTAATGGGAAGTAAACCCATTCACATTATGACAGCTGATGAAAGAAATAAAGTTGCTTTAATCACTGATTATTTTATTGATCTCGGAATGCCGAAGTCAGAAGTAGAAAAATACATTCGAGTAGGAAATCCTATTACTCGTCAACGCGAATTGATTGAAATGGGAAACTGCGTGAATTGCAAATCGATTGACAATAGAGTTTCTGTTTTTATATTGATTGAAGCAATGCGTCGCATGAAAGATTTGCCTTATGATATTTATGCAGTATTTACCGTACAAGAAGAAGTAGGCATACGTGGTGCAAGTGTTGCAGCGCATAAGATAGAACCTGACTTTGGTTTTGGGTTAGATACAACGATCGCTTATGATGTTCCCGGAGCACAAGCACATGAAAAAGTTACATCGCTTGGAGCCGGTGCCGGAATAAAAATTATGGATTCGTCGACCATCTGCGATTACAGAATGATTGACTATATGAAAAAGACTGCAGACAAACATTCTATAAAATGGCAGCCTGAAATTTTACAGGCCGGCGGAACGGATACTGCAGGAATTCAGCGTATGGGAAAAACCGGTTCAATAGCCGGTGCGATCAGTATTCCAACACGACATATCCATCAGGTAATTGAAATGGCAAATCAGGATGATATTGATAACTGTATTGAATTGTTGACCAAATGTTCACAGGAATTAGATCAATATAATTGGGAATTTACCTCGATTTAGTGTCTCTCCAAAATTTAGCATTTATTTGACCTTTTTACATTTGCAAATTCAGTTCCGATTATTAAATTTGGGAACAACTATTAAACATTTTTATTTTTATGAACGAAATAAATAATTTTATTGCACCTGCGAAGGCTTTTTATGAAATTATTCTCGATGGAATTGTAATTACAAGTCTTTCGGGAAAAGTTGAATATTGGAATTCATCAGCGTACAAGTTGTTGAAGTGTGAAAATAAATTGGATTTAAAAAACAAATTGATTGATCAATGTTTCAACGATTCAAATTTCTTGAATGAAGTCTTGCGAGAACTTGTTCCTCAAAAAAATTATATAACTACTAAAAACTGCACTCGGACAGACGGCGTAAAAGAAGACTTTGTTCTTTGTATATCGTTGCTGGCTAATTCAGAAAATGAGCCTATAGGATTACAGATCATATTTAAAAATCCGAATATTTCATCTGACGGACAATCATACTTTGAAAATCGAAGTTCACTTTTAAGTTCTTTGAATTATCAGTCCCGAGAAATTATTTTAATAAGTGATCTAAAGGAAAAAAGAAATGTTTTTTGTTCGAAGTCAGTTGAAAAAATTGTTGGTTGGTCTCAAATCGATTTTATTGATGGTGGATGGGCATTCGCTGTATCTCTAACGCATCCTGAAGACTTAGAAAAAATTGCAATTCAATTTACAAAAGAAATTGATCAACGAACACGAGAACGATTTGTACATGACCATAAGCCAATCGTATATGAATACAGAAAGCGTCATAAGAATGGCTCATGGGTAAATATTCATTCCGAAACATTGATATTAGAACGAGATGAAAATCAAGATCCTCATTATCTGATTACTTTTTTGAAAGATGTAAAACCAGAAAAAGAAAGTGTTAGAGCCGAGCAAGAGAAACTGAATACATCAATTGAAATTGAGCTGACCTCATTACTAATACCCGGGAAATCGAAGTCAAATATTAATTCCGTTCATTTATCAAAAAGAGAGAAAGAAATTTTGCAACTTGTGCGTGCTGGGCATTCGACAAAAGAAATTGCCGACATTTTAAAATTGAAGATCGCATCGGTAAATTCATATCGTAAAAATTTGATGGTTAAAATGAATGCAAAGAATACAGCTGAATTAGTAGAAAAGTCGAACCATTTCATTATAAATTGAAACACGAACCTTTCAAATTATGTTTGCTCTAAAGGATTACATTTCCAGAATGAAGGATCTATTGGTTCATTCGCCGGACAAAGTACTTATTGCCAATCCTGAAGGAACAATAGTTTCAATAAATGATCAATTTTTATTCTCTACCGGATTTGAAAGGAAAGATAAGCACAAACAGCATTTGAATTATTTAATTGGTAATTCGGGAAGAAAAAAAATTGATACTGCAATTAAAAAGAATAATGCATTTATTTCAGAATTAGATTTTAATTTTTCAAAAGAAAAGAAAACACTACCTGTCATTGCTTTTAATATTCATAGTGGAGATTTTATCATTGGGCAGGTAATAATAATAACTGATAGTCCTCAAGAAAATAATCAATTACAGAATAATTTATTTCACAACAGTATTCTCCGCGCAATG
>JANOBV010000017.1:0-1976 GCA_031411835.1 Bacteroidota bacterium
ACACCTTTGTTTGTTGTGTTCACGGCATTGGCAAAAAACTGTGCAAGACTTGCACTAAGAGCATTTAATTGCGCAGCCAATGCAGGATCAAGAGTAGGGTCACTTGCATCGAATTGACCGGAAAGCACGACTCTGTCTTTCACCTGAACAATATATCCATCAACTGTAATGTTGAAATTATTTACTGGAGAATAAGTAAATCCAAAACCACCGTTGACTGATTTTTCTTGCTTCAGATCGGGAATACCTGCCGCTTTTGTAATTGGGCTATAGTTTGGTGCGATCTTAACCTCAGCAATAGTTCCGCCTTGCACAGTAGTAAAAGTTGAGCTAAAATTAATTTGCTGTAATGAAGGAGCTCTGAAACCGGTGCTTACTGAACCTCTTAAAACAAAATTACTTGCAACTTTATATCGGGTGCTGAATTTATAATTGCTCGTAAATCCAAAGTCACTATAGTTTTCTGCTCTTACAGCTGCGGTGATCAGAAACTTTTTCGTAATGTCCAACTCAGCATCTACGTAAACTCCGAATGTTGTACGATTAGCATTTGCTTCATCAGAAGGTTGATATCCGGGAAACCCTTGCGCACCGCCGGCAACAGTTACCGTATCGCCATTAGCATTAGGGAAGGATTTTGTTGGATCGTAATTTTTGTAAGAAGCTTCTTCACCGGCATAGAGCTGATACTTTTCATATCGGAATTCCGCACCTGCCGCTAGATTAAACCCTTGAGCAATATTTTTTAAAGCCTTGTTGAAATTTAAGTTTGTTGTGTTTTGAAGAAAAGAAAATCCACCATCATCGAAGTGTGTTTGACCGGAACCAAGAGAGGCATTGAAAGTTCTGTCGCCATAAAAATGAAAATCATTTTTTCCGGTATTATTACTTGCGTCCCATTCCCATCCTGAAGCCATTTTTCCTTTTAGTCCGAGCGCTGCAGAATAATCTGTTACATGAGTTTGGATATGCGGATCATAATAGATTGTTCCGTCTGCTGATGTCTGAAGTATATCACTTGTAAAATTTAAATTACCATTTGCATCGGTCGGAAAACGTTGTGGTTTAGCAGAGAAATCTCGAGTGAATGCAAAGGCATCACTTGAACTATAATTATACCCGCCAAATGCATAGAACTGAGTTTTACTCGTTCCGATCGGAATTTCAGAATTAAAAAATACTCCACCTGAGCCAACAGAACCATCGCCATTGGCTCTTCTGTAATAGTTGATCGGTAAAGCATCTTCATTTGTTAAGAAATTAGTGGTGTCTAATACCTGACGATATGTTTTTCCTTGATGCAAAAAATTTCCGGAGATGTTTAAGAATCCATCGTGTTTCCCCAATGGAATCCCATAGTTGCCATTGAATGACAAAGCTGCTCCATCAAATTTATTTTCCGATTCATATTGATTAAAAGATTTTTCAAAAGCGGGATTATAATTTTTATCATAATATCCTCCATATCCTATATCACCGGAAAAAACGCCTGTATCTTTTTTAAGCACGATATTAATGACACCTGCAATTGCGTCAGAACCATATTGTGCAGAGGCGCCGTCGCGTAAAATTTCAACGCGATCGATAGCAGAGATGGGGATGGCATTCAAATCAGTTCCCGAATTTCCTCTTCCTCTTGTTCCGAATACAGAGATAAAAGCAGTTTGGTGTCTGCGTTTACCGTTGATCAAAACAAGCGTTTGATCAGGACCTAATCCACGTAATGTTGCAAGGTCAATGTGATCGGCCCCATCGGATCCGCTTTGTTTGTTATAGTTCAGAGAGGGAGCTGCAACATTCATTAAAGAAGTGAGACCCATTCTTCCTGTTGGCAAACTAACTTGTTTGACATTGATGACATCCACCGGCACAGGTGATTCCGTTTTTACTCGGCCCGCAGTACGCGTACCGACAATAACGATGTCGGATAATTGTTTAGCAGAAGTTTTAAGTGCCACATTTATTTCAGTTCGATT
>JANOBV010000018.1:0-2073 GCA_031411835.1 Bacteroidota bacterium
GGAAAAATAAGCTTTTGAATTAAAATGAATCTTAAAAAACAATTTGTTATCATTTCCTTTATTCTTAATTCACTCTGTTCTTTTTCACAGGGAATTGACAATTTATGGATGATGGGTTATGAAAGTTCAGCGGGTTTTCCATATGGTGGAATTAATATTGATTTTAGTTCAGGTGTTCCAAATATTTATGGAGTCAATAGAATTCAGAACTTTAAAGCAACGAATGCAAATATTACTGATAGCTTAGGAAATTTACTCTTTTCGTCAAACGGTATTTGGATTGCAGATGCTACAGGGGATACAATGTTGAATGGAAGCGGACTGAATCCGAGTGACTATACAACATCAAATATTCCATATGGGTTATATATACCTCAAGGAAACGTCATTATTCCTGCGCCCGGAAATCCGGAATTATATTATTTATTTCACATCACCATCGATGAGACTACATCAACAGGACATTATATAACGCATAAGCTTTATAGTTCAACCATTGATATGTCAAGAAATGGCGGATTAGGAGAGGTAATAAATAAAAATACGGTCCGGCAAAATGGAAGTATCGTTCCAGGAAAGTTGTGCGCTGTTAAGCATGGGAATGGGAAGGACTGGTGGGTAATGTGTCATTCATACAATACAAATGGTTATTACAAATTTCTAGTCGACTCATCCGGCATTCATGGACCTTACAGCGTTGGAGCCGGTGTACTCCGCCTCGATGCAACAGGTCAATGTGCATTTTCAAAAGATGGTAGTAAGATGGCCTACTATGACGTAATCACTGATCTAGATATTTTTGACTTCGACCGTTGCAGCGGTACTTTTTCAAACTTTCATCACATTGCAATCAATGATTCTGCGCAAAGTGCAGGAGTTGCATTTTCACCTAGTGGGAGATTTCTTTATGTCTCTTCAATGAATTATCTGTATCAATACGATCTTCAATCTCCCAATATTGACAGTTCAAGAATTATCGTTGGTGTGTGGGACGGTTTTTATTCTCCACAATTTCCATTTGCGACTCATTTTTTTCTAGCGCAACTTGCACCTAACAATAAAATTTATATAAATTGCTCCAATGGAACTCAGGCTATACATGTAATTAATTATCCGGATAGCTTAGGTTTAGCGTGTGATTTATGTCAACATTGCGTTCAGTTGCCATATTATAATGCATTTACTTTACCCACTCCGCCCAATTATCATTTAGGAAGTTTAACAGGAAGTATTTGCGATACTTTGCTATCTGTAGTTGAAAACAGTGAACTAGATTATTCGTTTTATCCAAATCCAGTAACCAATAGTCTACATCTTTATTTTGGGCAAGCACAGAAACTAGAAGAACTCAGAATCTCAAATTCGATCGGTCAGATTGTATATGTTCATGAAAAACCAGGAATTGCTTTGGAGAATGTGACCCTAAATACAGAACAACTTTCTAGTGGAATTTACATATGTAATTTACGTACTTCGGAAAAAACAATTTCATTTAAATTTATAAAGCAATAGTCTTTAAAGAATCTATTTCTTGATATCAATTAGTGAATTCTTGGTTAGAAGGCTCATGTTTTTTTCCTGAATAGTGAATAACGAAATGTGAACTGATGGCTTTCTCCTTATCTTGCTAATTACCATTCACTACTTTCTACTCACTATTTATCCATGAATCGTTTCCTTCTGCCCATACTTCTTAATAATCTCAGCTTCGAAAGCTAAAAACTCCTGCCATCTTGCTTCGACATCAATCTCGCCGCCGTATTGTCTAGCGAACTTTAGAAAAGTTGTATAATGCCCCGCTTCACTCACCATCAACCGGTGATAAAATTCTTTTAAGTCCGGATCATTGATATTTTCAGAAAGTACTTTGAATCGTTCGCAACTCCTTGCTTCTACTAATGCAGAGAACAAAAGTTTATCGACCAATACATAATTCTTTGTGTATCCTTTTCTGATGAAAGAATTCAATTCGAAAACATATTCATCACGTCGTTCTCTTCCTAAAACAAAACCTCTGGCTTTGATCTTTTCATGCACATCTTGAAAATGTTCTAGCTCTTCTTTTGCTAAATC
>JANOBV010000019.1:0-14896 GCA_031411835.1 Bacteroidota bacterium
AAATCGAAAGCACAAGCGGGGATCGGACTACCGTATGGCTTTGGCTATACAGCAACAGCTATTGCTCCTACTTTTACTTCCACCATTAATTATCTTACCATTTATTCCGGAACCCCCGTTAAGATGGATGAGATGGATACCTTGATCAGTTTTGGTGGCTCCTTGACTATTGGCGGTATTGCTTATGACCGCTTTGTCGCTTCAACTAATGGTTGGTTGGCTTTAGTGCCTTCCTCTGCCGGTTTACCTTCTTTAAACCCGCTCCCGCCTACTCCCGTAAATCAACTTAACAACAATACTTTTGGTTACCCCGTCTTTGCCCCACTTTGGGACGACTTACAGACTGTGGTACTTCAATGGGGTTATGCTGCAGGTTCTTTGAGTGTTAAATGGACTACTAAATGGGATCGAACCAATGCTGCTCAAAACAATAGCTTTGGGGTAAAGATAGACCCTACTGGGGTGGCTACCTTTTTCTATCCTTCTGTTGCTTATACCATGACCTCACCTTCTGCCAGTATTGGTATAGCTGGCATTTGTACCGGCGACTTTACTTCAGTCAATGTAACTTCGGCTACTACTGCTGTTAGTGACTCCGTGATTGAATACAATGCAATTGCTACTAGACCTAATAACGTCAACTACATCTTTACTCCTTACAACCCTTACAACAATTGCTCGGGTACATACATTGCCAAATACCTGGGCACAATGACTAATACTTGTACTTTGTCAGGCAACTATTCTACTGTTCATGCTACTACTTCCGGTAGCGGAATGGCTTGTGCTGCTGCCGAAGTGAATGATGTTTGGTTCAGTGTTTATAAACCTGCAGGGGTTACCAATGTCAGAGTCACAACTGCACCCGGAACTTGTCAAGCTTTAACAGGTACTACTGTCGAAGTGCGCGCTTCGTGTGCTGGTGCTTCTTTGGGTTGCTCTACTTCTGGTACAACTTATCCTACTTTTGGTGAAGTAGATATTGCTAGACCGTGTGCTGCCGAAACCTTGTACGTCAGAGTTACAGGTGATGCTAATGCTGTCGGTAAATTTAAAATCTGTGTTAAAGACAATGGTATTTCACCAACAACTGGAAATGATTGCTCAAATTCAACTCCAATATGCGGATTGCCATTCAACGCAAATGGATTAAACACTGCAGGTTTCGGAAATGAATACGACAGCGCAAATGCGCAATGTCATGATCCTTTTTTAAATGGCGAAGACTATGTGTTCACATTCACTCCTACTACGACTACTTGTGCACGTTTGCAAATCAGTACGACAGGAATTAATCCGGGCTTATTCATTTACGATGGCTGCCCGAATCTTGGAACAACACATTGCATAAATTCTACTGCAGGGATAACTGGTATTATTGGCATTAATTCTGTTACATTTTTAGCAGGCGTTACTTATTACATAGTTGTCGACAATAATCCATTAAATGCAACTAACAATATTCCATTTGACATTGCAATTACATCTCTAGCTACATCTGTAGCATATGATCCATGTGCAACTGCTGTCAATTTAGGAAGTGTCGCAAATAACACACCATGTACTTACACCACTTACACAACAGAATGCGCACAACCTACTGCTTTAGGTACTGTTCCTGTCCCAACATGTGGTAATTTTTTCGATGGTGTAACTGGCGATGTTTGGCTTAAATTCACTGCAACTTTCAATGGAAGTCTTCTAGTAAAAACACAACCATCTGCTGCAAATCCTACTTCGGATGCTGCAATGGCAATCTATACAGGTACATCTTGTGCAGCATTAACATTATTTGCATGCGACGATAATTCAGCAGGAAGTAGTATGCCATTACTTTCAATTCCTGTTGCAAACGGAACAACATATTACATCAGAATTTGGACCGTAAATCCGGGCAATACGGGCAACTTTGATTTTTGTTTATCAAGTGCTTGCTCACCTCCTAACGATGTTCCTTGTCAGGCTATTTATATTCCATTAGGAGGAACTGCCGCCGGATTCAATACTTGTTCAGGCGCAACCAATGAGCCGGCACTTTCTGCGCAATGTACTGCAGGTGGAATTGTAAATACTGTTTGGTATAAAGCTGTTGTTCCGGCTTCCGGTACTTTGAAAATTAGAACTCATCCGCTCACATTGACAGACACCCAGATTCAAGCTTTCACATTTGCATCCGGCTGCGCTAATTCAGCTACAACATATGTAAGCAAAGGTTGTAATGATGATGGTCCTGATTGTGGGACACAAAGTAATCAGTCATATCACGACTATTCAGAGTTGACTTTATCCGGACAATTGGTTGGAGATACAATCTATATTGCAGTTGACGGATTCAATAGTATGACAGGCACTTTCGAAATTACTGCAATTGATGGAACCGGTGGTACATTAACACCAGTATATATGCAAGACTGTGAATATCCTTATGAAGTTTGTGGTGTTACTAATATTACAGTGCCTGATCCAGGTCCATTGAACTTTGGAAATATTTGCGACTTCCAACCTACTTATGATTGTTGGCAAAATGGAGAAAGAAATTCCGTTTGGTATCGTGTTACTGTGAACCCGGGAACATTACAATTTTCTGTTAACTCAGTAACTGATTACGATTTCATTATGTGGGATGTAACCGGTGTGTCTAATGCATGTGCACAAATTCAAGCTCGTACCTTACCATCTATTCGATGCAACTGGGTTACTACGACCGGACAAACCGGAATTTCAAATGCTAATCCGGATGCAAGTTGGGAAGCATCTATCACAAGTGCAGGTGTTAGATCATATTTAATTCTAATTGACAACTGGAATCCACCAAGCTGGATAACCGGTTTCACACTTGATTGGATGGGCTCACCTATTGCATCTAATCCAACTTCGGTTTCATGGAACGGATCTGTTGACACTTCATTTAGCTCACCTAATAATTGGGGAACAGCTCCTTGTAATGCTGCTCCATCTTGTAGTATTGATGCAATCATCACTACTACTGTTTCAGGAAATCAACCTACACTAACAGTAAATACGCAAGTCAAAAATCTTGTTATTAATTCAGGTGCTTCGTTGAGAATAAAAACAGGTGTCACTCTAGATGTATGTGGCAACTTTACAAATAACGGAACTTTAATCGCTGAGCCTGGATCAACAATACGTTTTCAAGGAACGATCAATCAAACTATAAATGGAAATATAATTGGCGTAAATTCATTTGCAAATTTAGTAATCTTAAAAGCGAGTGGCACAGTAACTCTAAATTGCAACATTGATGTAGCTCAAAATTTCTCGACTCAATCGGCGACTTCTATTTTTAATATCAATGGTAAAACGATGAAGATCGGTGGCGATTTCACCAACAACTCTGGCAATACAACGTTTACCGGAATTGCAAGTAGCAATGTTGAATTCAATGGCACAATCAATCAATTTTTTACAAATGTGAATGGTGTTGCAGGTATCACACTTAATCGCGTGAGAATGAATAAAACTTCAGGTAAATTATATTTAATGGGTGCGAACAGTAAATTGTCTATTGATTCTGTTTTAACATTAACACAAGGGATAATTAATACTAGGAATGTTGCCGCACTTGAAGTTTTTGTGAAGTATAGTTTAACTGCAGCTATAACAGGACACAGTGCTTTAAGCTATATAGATGGGAAATTAAGAAGAGCTGTTTATGTAGGTAGTCCATTAACACTACCCTTCTCACTTGACTATCCGCTTGGGGATTCTTTGTCACCGGGTGGCTATGAACTTGCAAATATTACTTTCACTAGCGGAACTGTTATCCCCGACATATTAGGATATTTTAGTCCATGGCCATCAGGACCACCTGCACTAGGACCAACTGCATCAGAATGTATGATAGCAACATATGACGCAAAACCATTATTCGATCACGGCTTTTGGACATTTAGCAAAACAGCTACAACTCCATTTAATGGAATTTATAAATTGACGATGTACAATACAAACATGTCAAATAATTCCGGTTCCGGTTGGACAATTGTAAAAGCAGACATTGCTGCAAATCCAAGTTTGACAGCTTCATGGACCTTAATTGGACAATGTCTCGTAGCTAGTACAGCTGCTTCAACACAACGTGTCAATATAAATGGAACCAATCCATATTCAATGACCACTACAATTGGATCCAATCTAATTACGACTACATTTTCACCGGCTTTACCTGGAACAACGAATATGTCAGTGGGCGCTACAGTTGCAGGTGTAGGAATTCCAGTTGGTAGTGTTATCACTGCCATACTCACAGCTACAACTTTTACTATCTCTAATCCTGCAACTGCAACAGGAACAATAACAGGAAGTGTTGGTTCAACAGCAAATGTCAACACCTCATTTAACCACTTATATGCAATTGCGCAATCTACTGTGCCATTACCAATCGAGTTGTTATCATTCACTGCAGAACCGGAAGGCGAATTAGTAATATGCAAATGGATCACTGCTAGTGAAACAAATAATGATTACTTCGAAGTATTAAGAAGTGACGATGGTGTTGAATACAAGTCTATCGGAATTGTAAATGGATTTGGTGCTGGAACTTCAACTACAAATAGAAGTTATTCATTCAAAGACAATGAAGAATGTACAAGCTTAAGATATTATCAGTTAAAACAAATTGATATAGACAACCGTTCATCGCTTTCGGATGTAGTTGCAGTAAATTGTACAACTGGCGAAGAACAAATCAAACTTTTTCCGAACCCTGCTAAAAATGATTTGACATTTGTTTTCTTCCAAAACACAAAAGATGAAATCTCAATTGAATACATTGACCTACTAGGCAAGATAATAAAAACAGAACTTTTCCAAACCGTAAAAGGTTATAATAAAATAGTTACTTCTGTTTTAGATCTTCCAAATGGAATCTATACTCTGAGAATAAAATCAGGAAAAGGAAATCCAAGTCAAGAAGATAGACAGATTCGTCTTGTGAAAGAATAATTTTACAATGAATAACGAATAGTGAATAACGAATAGCTATTCATTTTTCGTTATTCATCATTCTCAACATTTAATTCATAACAGTTTAGTTTTCAATATTTTCACTTCTTGAGCAAAGGTGATTTCTCGGCCATTTCCGGCTAACAAACATTAAAGAAATTTCTATCTTTGCGCTCCTTTTTAACCCCTATATGGACAAGAATTCAATACTGGGCCTTTCGATAATAGGCCTTCTAATCATTGGTTATTCAATTTATACTCAACCTTCAATGGAAGAGATAAATGCAGCTAAACAACGCACAGATTCTATCCAAATGGTAGAAACAAAAGCGAAAGAAGCTGCAATAGCTGCTGAACAAAAAAGTCAAGTTGTAATTTCTGATTCGACAGTTGAAATTTCTGATTCAATCAAAGCTGAATTAGAGAAACAAAAGTTCGGTGACTTCGCATCTGCATCTCAAGGTGTTGAACAAATTCTCACACTTGAAAATAATTTAGTAAAAGTTTCCATTTCATCAAAAGGCGGTAAAATAAAAAGTGTTCAACTTAAAAATTATAAAACGTGGGATGGACAACCTCTTTACTTGATGAACAACGACTCTAATGTTTTCAATTTAAGCTTGTCTGCTCAAAACAGAATCATTAATACTGAAGAACTTTATTTTACAGCATCAGGAACAGCCGGAATAAAAAATTCTGTCAACCTTCGTTTACCTGCAGGCGATAAAAAATATATTGAGTTTGCCTATTCACTTCCTGATGATTCCTATTTGGTAAATTATCAATTGAATGTTGTTGGACTTCAAGATGTAATTGCGCAAAATTCTTCATTCATTAATGTAGACTGGAAAGACATTGTAAAAAAACAAGAGAAGAGTATTGAAAACGAAAGAGCAGCAACAACTGTTTACTATCGTTTTGCTGATGAAGACGTCGACTTTATTGCCGAAACTAAAAGTGAAAAGAAAGATCTTAAAACAAAAGTTCAATGGGTAGCTTTCAAACAACAGTTCTTCTCTTCTGTCCTTATTTCAGATCAATCAGGATTTGAATCGCCTATTGTAGAAACAAAATCGGATGATAAATCACAGAGAACAGTAAAAGAATTAACTGCCGCTTTCTCTCTTCCTTATGATAGAAAACCGGTACAGACATACAACATGCGATTTTATTTCGGACCTAACAATTATCAGGATCTGAAAAAAATCGACAATCTACATCTTGAAAAATTGATTCCACTTGGATGGGGAATTTTTGGATGGGTCAATCGCTTCTTAGTAATTCCTACATTTCATTTCCTTGATGGCTTCAACATGAATTATGGATTGATCATTTTGATCTTGACAATTCTTGTTCGAATTATAATTCTTCCATTGACTTATGGCTCTTTCAAATCGCAGGCTAAGATGAAAGTTCTTCAGCCTGAGATGGCAGAGATCAATGAAAAATTTGGAAGTGATCCAATGAAGAAGCAACAAGAGACAATGGCTCTTTATAAAAAAGCCGGCGTGAATCCGCTTGGTGGTTGTATTCCCGGATTATTGCAATTACCGATCTTGATTGCAATGTTCCGATTCTTCCCTTCATCAATTGAATTGCGACAACAAAGTTTCTTATGGGCACATGATCTTTCCACATTCGATTCTATACTTGATCTTCCATTTCATATTCCCGCATATGGAAGTCACGTCAGCTTATTCACTTTATTAATGACCGTATCAACGATCATTTATACAAAGATGAATATGCAAATGACAGCAGCTACAAATCCTCAGATGAAATGGATGATGTACTTGATGCCAATTCTATTCCTTGGGTTTTTCAATAATTATTCAGCAGGATTGAGTTATTATTATTTCTTAAGTAACGTATTTGGGTTTGGACAACAATATCTCTTCAAAGCATTCCTTGACGAAGATAAGATCCATGCGCAAATTCAGGAAAACAAGAAAAAACCTGTTAAGAAATCTAATTTTCAGGCACGACTTGAACAGATTGCAAAAGATCGCAATGCACAAGTTGGCAAGAAGAAATAACATGACAAAAATCCGATTTGAACCCTCAAATCGGATTTTTGCATTTTTTAGCAAAAGCAAAATAGAAAGTAGTGTTCAAATTCGGCGAATCAATTTGATTTTTCATTAGGATTCACGACTTTTGCAAGACTAATTTCAAGAGTACAAACAATTAACTTCTCATTAAAAAGAAATAAAATGTCACAAGACTTTCTTCCATTGTTAGGAACCGATCACATCGAATTTTGGGTTGGTAATGCTAAACAAGCTGCATTCTTTTATCAGAAAGCTTTTGGTTTTACTTTGGTTGCCTATGCAGGACCAGAGACAGGCGTTAAAGAAAAAGTATCTTATGTATTGCAACAAGGTAAGATCAGATTAGTACTTACTACATCTTTCAATCCTGATTCTGAAATTAGTCAGCATGTTTTAAAACACAGTGATGGAGTAAAAGTTTTAGCACTAGGAGTTGATGATGCTGAAAAAGCATTTTACGAAACGATGTCACGTGGAGCTAAGGCACACACTCAACCGAAAACAATTTCCGATGAATTCGGTGAAATCAAAATGGCATCTATACATACATACGGAGAAACGATTCACACTTTTGTAGAGCGTAAAAACTACAAAGGTGCTTTTATGCCGGGCTTTGTTCCTGCAAAACCAAGTTTCGAAACTGAGAGTGTAGGATTAGAATACATCGATCATTGTGTAGGTAATGTGGAACTAGGAAAGATGAATGAATGGGTGAAGTTTTACGAAGATGTAATGGGATTTAAAATGATCATTACATTCGATGATAGTGATATTTCAACAGAATATTCAGCATTGATGAGCAAAGTAGTTTCTAACGGAAACGGTTTTGTAAAATTCCCAATTAACGAACCGGCTGAAGGAAAAAAGAAATCACAGATCGATGAATACCTTGAATTTTACAGAGGAGCGGGAGTTCAACATATAGCTGTGATTACAAACGACGTCGTAAAAACAGTTACAGAATTACAAAGACGAGGCGTTGACTTCTTGAGAGTCCCTTCAAACTATTATGATGATCTTTTATCGCGTGTAGGAAAAATTGACGAAGATCTTGAGTCATTAAAAAAACTTGGAATCTTGGTTGACCGTGATGATGAAGGTTATTTGTTACAAATATTTACTAAACCGGTAGAAGATAGGCCAACCGTTTTCTTTGAAATTATCCAAAGGAAAGGCGCTAAGTCGTTTGGAAAAGGAAACTTCAAAGCTCTTTTCGAAGCAATTGAAAGAGAACAAGATTTGAGAGGAAATCTGTAATAACAGTCGATTCCGAACTCATTAACAATTTTTAACAACATTTAAGGGGCTTGGCCCCTTTTTTGCTTTAATTGCGTCGATTTTCAAAAAATTATTTACCATTACTTCATACAACTCTGTTAAATTTGCGAAACCAAACTCAAAATTTAGTAGTTGAAACCAATTAAGCTGATCAAAAAAATATGAAAAAAACAATCTGGATTGCAGCCTTTTTTGTGGCTATTAGTATTTTATCATCTTCCATCATTGCAAAAGACTCCGGTGGTTACGAAATCAAAGTACATATTGAAGGATTAAGAGATACGGGTTTGTATCTGGGAAATCATTATGGTGACAAACAATATGTGAAGGATACAATTCGATTAGATCAAAGTGGCTGGGGAACTTTTAAAGGACCGGATTCCCTTCCCGGTGGAATTTATCTCATTATACTTCCCAATAAAACATATTTTGAAATTATAATGAATGAACAGAAGTTTACAATTGAAACAGACACTTTGGATTATGTTCAACACATGAAAATAACCGGTTCTTTGGAAAACAAACTTTTCAATGAACATCAGAAATTTATAATTGAAAAATCTAAGGAGACGCAACAGATCAAATCAAGATTAGATAACAACAAAAATAATAAAGACTCTGTTGCTATTCTCAAGGAGAAATTGAATACTGAAGACAAAGATGTAAAACAATATCGCCTTAATATTGTCAAAGAACATCCAACAACCTTCATGGCAAAAATTATTCAAACAATGGCTGAACCTGAAGTTCCGGATGCACCAAAAGATGCGAATGGAGTAATAACAGATTCTACTTTTCAATTCAGATATTTCAAAGCACATTTTTTGGACAATGTTGATTTTGGGGATGAGCGTTTACTTCGGACTCCAATACTTCAAAGTAAAATTAAAACATACACTCAGCAGCTTACTGTACCTCTACCCGATTCAATAATTCAATCGATTGATACAATCATTATCAAATCAAGAGCGAACAAAGAAGTTTTCAAATATTGTGTTGCAACACTGGCAAACTTTTATGAGACTTCAAACATTATGGGTTATGACAAAGTGTTTGTTCATATTGCAGAAAAATATTATTTGACGAAAGAAGCTTATTGGGCTGACTCTGCTTTACAAGCAAAAATTCTTGAGCGGGTCATGAAGATCAAACCGAATATTCTAGGCGAAGCTGCATACGACATTCATATGCCAGATACAGCATTGAAAATGCACAAGCTTTATGATGTAAAAGCAAAATATACAATTCTAGTATTTTGGGACCCAACATGTAGTCATTGTAAAATAGAAATTCCAAAACTGTCTGCATATTATGATAGCGTAAAGGTTTCTAAAAACATAGAGGTATTCTCTGTAGGAATTGAATCAGACATTGAACTTTGGAAAAAGTTCATTCGTGACAACAAGTTGAAATGGATTAACGTATCTGATCTTTACAACAATACTAATTTCAGAAATTACTACGACATCTACTCGACTCCGGTAATTTATTTGCTTGATGAAAATAAACATATCATTGCAAAGCGACTTGATACCGATAAAGTAAGAGACTTCATTGAGAATGAAGAGAAGAAAGAAAAAGCAAAGGCAAAAAAATAATCAAATAAGAAAGGCTACCAACACGGTAGCCTTTCTTATTTATAAATTACATTAATGCAAATATTAGTTTTGAATTGAAATTCTGGAAGCGATCATTTTTCCATCAGACCGAATCAATCGGATGAAATAAATACCGTTTGCAACATAAGGCATAACCCAGCTTAACGAACTATTTGACAGTGAATATTTATCATCTGCGATCACCGAGCCCAAGCAATCTAAGAGTTCAAACTTGATAGTTTTAACTTGTTCATTCTTAAAATTTATCGTAATCTCTTGGCCCGAAGAAACCGGGTTCGGATAAACATCAAAACTCTCTTGCAAATCAATATCAATAACTGTAGAAAGAGGCGCTGCTATTCTTCCCACAAAAAAATCAAGATTCCCATTTGATTGCATGTTGAAATTATCGAATGCAACCAGATCACTGAAACTACCACCGATAAAACAATCAGTTTCATTTCTGACTTTTATACTCCTACCAATATCATCGCCTAAGCCACCATTTTGTTTCAGCCAAAACGTTGAGCCATTTTCAAAATTACTTGCCATAAAAATATCAGTTCCTCCTCTGCTAACAAGTGTTGTCGCACCAAATGCACATGTGTCACTAAAGAGACCTGAATAATACATTGTTCCATTCTCAAGAACATCAATGTCATATCCAACATCGTCCCCTTTTCCGCCATAAGGTCTTGCCCATTTAAAGTTACCTGAGCTATCAAACTTAGCAATAAATATATCCGAAAGACCCATACTATTTAACGACAAGAGATCAAAAGAAATAGAACTTTGAAATTGCCCAATTGTATAAACATTTCCATCTTCATCACAATCGAGTTTATTTCCGATATCATAAGCTCCTGTTCCGTTCCCCGATTTTACCCAAAGTATATTTCCATTTGAATCATAGCATGAAATAAATACATCATCTCCACCACTACTTGTCAATGTAATTCCACTGAAGTTCGCTGAGGCACTAAAATAGCCGGTATGAAACACATGATTATATTTATCTACTGCAATCCCTGTACCTGCATCGTAAGAACTCCCTCCGGAATTAATCGCCCAAATTGGCAAACCATTATTATCAAATTTTGCAAGGTAAGAATCTGTTAATCCATAGCTATTAAGTGAAATTGTTCCAAAGGAAATTGTGTTGGCAAAAAAACCTGTAGCATAAATATTACCAAATTGATCCAAAGCAATTCCCATCGCAACATCATTGCTATTACTTCCATAGTTCTTTGCAAAAATCAAGTTACCGTCTTTGTCGTATTTCAAAAGAACAAAATCACTTAAAGTATTATTCAGATTAGTTGTTCCAAATTGAACATTACCAACTGCAGCTAATGCCACAACAGTATTACCGACCAGATCAGTAGCGCATACCATGGTATAGCCATCGTCTGCTATTCCGCCACCGCTCTTTGTCCATTGCAAAACACCTTGTGGGTTGTATTTGGCTATGAAAAAATCATCACCGCCATAACTAGTCAATTGATCAACACCTGAAAAAATGGTTTGCTGAAAAACGCCAATTGCATATGAGTTTCCCGCAGAGTCGATTGAAACATGTTTTACAATATCTTGATCGGTAGTCCCGGTGCTTTTAATCCATGTCCAACTTTGTGCTTGACAAAATTGAATCCAAACCAAAATAAATGCACATGAAAGTAATAGTTTTTTCATTTCAATTTAATTAGTTAATGTTAAAGATAAAATTATTCAACAGAAAGAACAAAATAAACTCCTTTATTTCCAAAATAAACCTTAGAACATTCACTTTTATGCCTCCAGAATGCAAAATTAAAGTGACAAAATGGCCATGTAAATTGTAGCGGCGAATAAAAAATAATGAAATTTGTCAACTTTCTTTTAAATTGATTTATTTTCAATTCTGAAGTTTTATTTTAATAACGAATTTTACATTTGTCGAGGCAAAGTACGTTTTGATATCAAATCTGAGTGAACAAAGAATAATTTCATATCTTGGGGATAGTTTTAGTTCAAAGAAAAAAGAAAAAAGAAAAAAGAAAAAAGAAAAAAGAAAAAAGAAAAAAGAAAAACATAAACCAAAAAAGTATGAAAAAAATTGCTACATTATTAGTATTTGTATTAGTGGGAACAATGGCGTTTTCACAAGAAACAGAAAAAAAGATATCTCCTTTTGATTCATGGCCAGAATTGAAAGAGTTTCATGGTGTAATGTCCGGTACATTTCACCCAAGTGAAGAAGGAAATTTGGAGCCAATTAAAACTCGTGCTACTGAAATGAAAGACAAAGCAGCTGTACTAGCATCTTCGAAAATTCCTGCTGATCTTGACAATGAAAAAGTCAAAGCAGCTGTGAGTAAATTAAAAGACAATACAGTTGCCATGGAAAAAATGGTGAACGATAAAAAAAGTGACAAAGAAATCACTGAGTATCTTTCGGTAATTCATGATACTTTTCATGAGATCGTTGGGCTTTGCAGACATGAGTAGGCAAAAAAATGAAGAATGAAAAATTACACACACATGAAAACTAAAATCACACTTTTACTAATCCTAAGTTTTTGTTCGCTACAATCTAAATCACAAATATTGAATGGCGGTTTTGAAGATTGGACAAACTTTGGAGCGTACTCAGATCCTGACCATTGGTACAGTTTTAATTATGAAACTGCTAACTTCGGAGTTATTATTTGTGAAGAAGGAACTCCAGGGAATCCGGGAGCCAAATATCTCAAGCTAACTTCGAAGAATATTCCGGGAGTTGGGGTGATTGCCAGCACAATTGCAAGTGGAGAATATAACAGCTCTACGGGAGAATACATTCCAGGTATACCTTTTACTCAGCGACCTGCAAGTTTCACCGGTTCTTGGCAATATATGCCTGTAGGAACTGATATGGGAGGTATGTATGTATTACTCACAAAGTGGAATCCGGTAACAGAGACCGGAGATCTCGTAGGCGTAGCTGAAGCTAACATGGTAGGCATGGTAATGAATTGGGCAAACTTCGATTTCCCGTTTTCATATCTATCTTCTGATACTCCTGATTCCGCAACCATCTATTTCACTGCATCTGGTGCAGGTACTGGTAATGCTATGGATGGTAGTTATGTTTACGTAGATAATCTTGCTTTTGCAGGAACTGCTACAGGAATCACGGACGGACCAATTCCATCAATTGTTGAATTATTCCCGAATCCTGCAACTCAATATGTTTATGTTACTCAAACCAATCCTTCTAAAGAAACTAAATACGAAATCACTTCTATCGATGGAAAATTAGTTCAATCCGGAAAAATCAATGGAATCAAAGCGAAAATCGAATTCAAGAATCTGAAATCGGGAGCTTACTTTGTGAATTTGATCAATGATGGCGTTAAGACTACGAAAAGGATTGTGATTAATAATTAAAAAATGAAATAAAATGAAAAATGAAAAATGCTAGCTACAAGTGTACGCTTCATTTTTCATTTTTCATTTTTCATTTTACATTTTACTTCATCATATTTGGAAGGGCATTTTCAAAAAGTTCTTTTGCTTCTGCGATCGTTCCGAATGATTCTTCATCAATTAAAATTTCTCCATCTGTTACCATTCCCAAATTCGAGAATTCAATATCGGCTGCAGCAATGAAGTCAACGAAGTTATCCATCTTATCAGGGTGAACAGAAACCACTACTCTACTTTGTGCTTCGCCAAATAAGAATGCATCTGCGCGAACATCAAAGTCTGTTTCTATTGAGAAGCCCAAACCTTTAGGCATTCCACTTTCCACAAGTGTAACATACAATCCACCATCCGATACATCATGTGCAGATTCAATCAAATCTTTTTTGATCAAATGCTTTATTACATTTTGAATTCTGTATTCTATATCAAGATCAAAAAATGGAACAGGCGATTTCTTTATGTTATGGAATGAATAAAGATACTCAGAACTGTTGATGTCATTCTTCGATTCACCAATCATAAAAATATAATCGCCTGCATATTTAAAATCTAACGTCATGCGATTACGCTTGTCATCTAAGATTCCTAACATTCCAATTGTTGGTGTCGGGAAAACAGGACCTTCATCGGACGACTGATTATAGAAGCTTACATTTCCACCGGTAACAGGAGTTTGAAATTTACGACAAGCTTTGCCCATGCCTTTAATAGCTTGAACAAATTGCCAATACACTTCTTTGTTATATGGATTTCCGAAATTTAAGCAATTTGTAATTGCCGAAGGTTCACCTCCGCTGCATACAATATTTCTTGCCGATTCAGCAACAGCAATTGAACACCCAATTTCAGGATCAGCATAAACGTAACGTGAATTACAATCTACAGTAAGCGCAATTGCCTTTTCAGTTCCACGAACATTTACAATCGCTGCATCACTTGGTGAATTTGTACTCATGTTGACTGTCCCAACCATTGAATCATACTGACTAGAAACCCATTTCTTAGATGCAATATTAGGATGTGACAATAAGAAAGTTGCAACCTGACGAAGATCTTCAGGCTCTTCAACTGAATCTATATTGAAACGTTTGTTCTCGTAATAATATGCGGGAACAGAATATTCTCTTTCATAAATTGGAGCGCCACCGCCAAGCACAAGTGAATCTGCCGGAACATTAGCGATCATTTCATCATGCATATAAAATTTCAATTGCGTTCCTGATGTTACTTCACCAATTTGAACACAATTCAAGTCCCATTTATCGAAAACACTTAGCACTTCTTTCTCACGACCTTTTTTCACAACAATGAGCATTCGTTCTTGTGATTCGCTGAGAAGAATTTCCCATGAATGCATATTCTTCTGGCGAGTCGGAACTTTATCGAGATGAATATTCATTCCATGTTTTCCCTTCGCAGACATTTCTGAAGTAGAGCAAATAATTCCGGCTGCACCCATGTCTTGCATTCCTATAACAGCGCCCGTTTTTATAACTTCAAGTGATGCTTCTAATAAAAGCTTTTCTGTGAATGGATCACCAACTTGAACCGAAGGAA
>JANOBV010000020.1:0-2601 GCA_031411835.1 Bacteroidota bacterium
GGTGGAGTCATTGAAAAGGCCATGATTTTTGTTGTTAATTTTTCACAATATAAAAGTAAATAACATTCTTTTATTGCCTCTTAACTTTTCATTAACCGCAAATTATTTTGCCAATCGTTACGTTTGCCCTAGACACATTCATCATGAGACGACAATTCAATCTATTTTTTACTCTTTTGATTTTGAACATCAATGCTTTTTCGGAAGTTATTCCAAAAACATATGAAGCTAAAGCAACGACACTTGACATCAAGATCGATGGCAAAATGAATGATGATGCATGGAAAGCTGCAAATATAGCAGGTGATTTCATCCAACTGGAACCTGTCGAAGCTGCTGCAGTCACTCAGAGAACAGAAGTCAGATTGCTGTATGATAACACTGCAATTTATGTTTTCGCGCGAATGTTTGATGCTCAACCTGACAGCATTCTTCATGAACTTGGAAATCGTGACGAAGGACTTGATTTGAATGCTGATGGATTTCGTTTTGCATTCGATCCTTATAACAAACGACAAAATGGGTATGTATTTATGGTCACTGCTTCCGGTGTTCAAACTGAATTGTTTGATGACGATTTAACTTTTGATGCTGTTTGGCAAAGCAGTGTTTCATTAGATAATGAAGGCTGGACTGTCGAATTGAAAATTCCTTATTCGGCAATTCGTTTCCCTTCTGCAGCAGTTCAAACATGGGGATTACAGTTTGCACGTAGTATTAGAAGAAACAGAGAATATGATCAATGGACTCTTACACCAAAAGAAGTTCAGAATCGATTGATGTTTTGGGGAACAATGAATGGAATTCATGATATCAAACCTCCGATCCGACTTACGTTGACTCCATATTTTTCAACTTATGCTGAACGTGCGCCTAAGTATGAAAATGGTGCTGTTGTTGGAAGTGAAAATTCTTTCAGCTATTCAGGCGGTGCTGATATTAAGTATGGAATTGATGAGAGGTTTACATTAGACATGACCTTGCTTCCCGATTTCAGTCAGGTGCGAAGCGACAATAAAGTCAAAAACATCTCAGCTTTTGAAACGATCTATGATGAAAATCGGCCATTTTTTAAAGAAGGAACCAACCTTTTTGCAAAAGGAAATTTGTTCTATTCAAGACGAATCGGTGAAACTCCAAGTTTGTTTTATGACGTTCCTTATTTGCTTGAAGACGGAGAAGTGATCTCGAAAAATCCTGATAAAGCCAAATTATATAATGCAACTAAATTATCGGGACGAACTGATAAAGGTTTGGGAATAGGTCTTTTAAATGCTATTACCGGAAATACTTATGCAGAGATAAATAAGAACGATGGAACATCTAGAAAGATACTTACGGAGCCGTTGACCAACTTCAACATCTTTATTCTTGATCAACAATTCAAACATAATTGTGATCTGTTTTTTATCAATTCAAATGTGACAAGAGACGGAAAAGCAAGAGATGCGAATGTTTCGACTTTACAAGGAACATTTGAAAACAAGAAGAACTCAATCAGAATTGGCGGCAGCGGAAGTTTTAGTCATGTAACAGAATGGGATGAATCAAAGCATACCAAAAATGGGTACCAGTATTCTGTTTCAATTGATAAAATTAAAGGCCATTCACAATTTGGCGGTTCTATAGAAACAACAAGTAATGAATACGACAAGAACGACCTGAGCTATAATTTCTATAGGGATTATTCTAACCTATACGCCTATTATTCTCTGATCGCTTTCAACCCATTCTGGAAACATTTCAAACAGGGCAACATCACTCCTTACCTCTTCAGATCGGGTAAACTTAGTGAAGGCGGTAAATTGACAGAGCTCACAGCAGGTTTCAATTTCTTTTTACTGTGGAATAGTAACTGGTCAATGTATTCTGATTTTGGAACATCACTGGCCGATGGAATCGATTATTATGAGCCGCGTATTGAAGGACGATTTCAACGCGCTCCAATGAGCTCATATGGATCTGTTAACTTTACGACAAATTACAACCACAGACTTGCCTTCGATTTTGGTGGGCGATTCACTGTGATCAATGAATGGGATTACAAAGCATATGGATTTTACATCAATCCAATTTTCAGAGTTAGCGATAAATTTAGCCTGAAGCTTGAGAATTACTTTGATGTTTATAATAATAGTCGTGGATTTATTGATTACGATTCGAATTTTGACAACATCCTCTATGGTGGAAGACGAATTGTTACAACAACGAATACGTTGACCGGTCGTTACCTCTTCAAAAATGATATGTCATTATCACTTTCCGGGCGGTATTATTGGTCAGAGGGAACTTACAACAAATTATACCTTTTGACTGATGAAGGCGAATTAGATCCAATGAATTTCACAGATCTTTCCGGATATAATTTCAATAGCAATTATTTCACGATCGACCTTGTTTACAATTGGCAATTTGCTCCCGGGAGTTCTTTCATTGCAACGTTCAAGAATATCATTTTAACAGACGATGGCAATACGGATTTCAGTTATTTAGAAAACTTCAATCATACACTTACTGCGCCCCAAACAAATTCAATTTCTTTGAAGTTTCTTTACTATCTAGATTACCAGTATTTCGTGAAGAAAAAAGCCTGATCGTATG
>JANOBV010000021.1:0-5230 GCA_031411835.1 Bacteroidota bacterium
CCGCATGTAGTCGATAATGCTTTCAAGAGTAGTTACAATCAACTTCCATGGCTAAACAACGAAAGTCATTTTCAAAACTGGCGCGAAGGCAAAACCGGTTATCCAATAGTTGATGCAGGCATGCGCGAATTGAATTCAACAGGATTCATGCACAACAGAGTGCGAATGATCACGTCGATGTTCCTTACAAAATATTTACTGATCGATTGGCGATGGGGCGAGGCTTACTTTGCAGAGAAACTGATCGACTTTGAATTGTCGAGTAACAATGGCGGCTGGCAATGGAGTGCGGGAACCGGTGTCGATGCTGCGCCTTACTTCCGACTTTTCAGCATGAGTGAACAAACCAAACGTTTCGATCCCGATTTTAAATACATCCGTAAATGGGTTCCGGAGTTTGAAGATTTTTCTTATCCGAAGCCGATAGTTGATTATGCAGTGGCGAGGAAGAGGTGTTTGGAGTTTTATAAGGGGAACTTGCCTAAGTAATTTTAAAACACAGAGGACACTTAAGAAAAAAATAAAAGCAAAAAGAGGCAAATACCAAGAGAACAAGTTCACGAGGAGACCACGGATATTTTACATTTAAATCTGCGAATTTATCTGCGCCTTAATCTGCGTTCATCTGCGGGAGATTTTTTAAACACCAGTCCCTGAAATTTGCGACTAATTTTCTACGAAGCACTTTCGAATTTCGATTTACGAATTACGAATTACAAAAAACTGTAAGCAATCCGATCAGATTGCCCCCATATAGCCTCCAACCTGAGCATTGGTTTAGCGTAAATAATACCACTAAACCATCTAATGTACTCACGTCATTATCGCCTATTTTTAGTTGTACCGCTCATGATCTTATCATGGGTGAATACAATGTACGCCGGTTCCTACGGTGTGCAGGCTTCGTTCGTACATAATAACACCAAGCAGAGCGTCGATCAGGTAGCGAATAACACACTACGTGTAGTTAACAGTGGAAATGCTTCTGTAAGATTTCATGTGAATTTTTCATTGCCATCGGGATGGGAGTATCTTGGAAATCCTGAAAAAGATGTAGAATTGGCCGGAAACGATTCGATCTTCCTTCCGGTTCGACTCATTGTAAACCGAGATTCTAAAGGCGGAACCAGTTATGTGGTTACTGCCTGGTTGTCATCTGATAAAGGCGTTCAATTCGCTTCGCAAAATTGGTATGTAACAATTCCAATACATTCAGAATGGAATGCAATTATTCCGGTGAAACAACAATACTTTATAACCGGAATAGATTCATCCGGATTCCGTGTAAGATTTAGGAATATGGGAAATGCCGATGAACAGATACGTGTCTCACTCGTTCCCGATCATCGACTTGAAGTCTTGCGACCGAGTGATGGTGGCGCAGCTCAACTTACATTTACTCTTAGCTTACCTGTCGGCATGGATACCTTGCTGACTTTTCCCGTTAATAAAAGAGAAGATACTAGAAATGTTGGTAAGAAAGATGCAGATCTTCATGCAGCACCATCAAAAGAAATTTACTCTATACAAGTTCTTGCAAAAGCTCTTACGAGCACAACAAGCTGGAGTGGAACTGTCCAATTCTTCAAACTTGGAAATGTTGTTAAGCAAAATGAATTCGGTCACTCTGCAATTCCTTTAGTTCTCGAAGCAAATGTTTATGACATGCTTTCAGATGGAACTACTATGGCACTTGATGCATATGGTAGTACGTATCCAAAAGAAAACACAATTATCAATTACCGTTTCCAATCAGTTTTCATTACAAATTATTTGGAGCAAACTTCCTTTCTCGGAAACAATCACTACGTCGGATATTTCTCTCCGACTGCAACTGTTGAAGTTGGAGAAGTAAACGGCTGGGGAAGAAGTTTACTCAGCGGAAAAGGAATAAAAGCTTCATACACGTATGGCAAAAATACTATTGGCGCCATGTATGCAAGAGGTCCCGGATTTTTCAAAACATATAATTTCGACGGAATTGGTTTATACCATAGCTACAAAAATCAAAAACTGACGTGGAATAATTATTATTCTACACAAAATTATATTTCGCTTCATTCTAATAATAATCTATACAATACGTCTTTAAGTTACAAGATCAATTCGCATCATCAGATCTTAGTTGGTGGCGGAGGTAGTATGGAAACTTATAAGAATGGACTTATAACTGCAACTGCTCCCGGTTATGGTTATGACTTCACTTATTCAGGAAGTTATAACAAAGCAAATGGATCAATTTCATATTCAACAGGAACCGGAAATTATGCAATTGCACATGGAACAACTTTATTATCCGGTCGGTTGAATTACAACCTGAACGTAAAGAAACTTCTTTCATTTACATTCCAAAACTTCCAACAACATCCGCAATATTTCTATAATGGAAATCTTACTAATGGATCAGCTACACGTTCTGATCGTTATGAATTACGCTATGGAATTCAATCACCAACTGCATTTGCATTCTTAAAACCTACATATATCTACGAAGAAAATTCAACACTTCGTTCTCGCACAAAAGGTTTAGGAATAGAATACAATTTGAGAAATCTAAAGAGTGTAAGAGTTTCTACGAATGGATTTTTCGGATATGCAAAAGCAATTGACTATAACGTTCCAAACTTTTTTATGGCGCGTATGAGTGTTTTTGCACGTTGGGAAAAAATGTTCCTGAGTTTACGTTATTACTTCGGACCAAATCAGCTTACAGAACAAAAACGATTTCTGGAGGACAATATCAATCCGCAGTCAGTACACATAGTTGGCTCATACGACTACTGGATGGCCGGTGGAAAATTATTACTTACTACGACAAGTAATTTTATGTATGAATCATATTTCAAAAAAGTAAACTTCCGATTAAGACCGGAACTTTATTACTATACAAAAACAGGAATGAGACTTTCATTCTATGCTTCTTATATGAGCTCAAAACAAGGAGCAAATCCATTGCTTGACGACAAACCGGGAAGAGAAGAATACACAGAAGTTTCAAACAGTGAGTTAAGCGTTGGTTTCGGGATAAGAAAACAATTAGGAATTCCTGTTCCCGGAAAAAAATACATTTCTACAACTGTTGTTGTATTTAAAGATCTTAATGGTAATCATAAACTGGATGCGAATGAAGAAGGCGTTTCGGATATGTTGATCAATATCCGTCCTCTACATTTCAATGGTGATGGTGCAGATACAACTTCATTAGACAGAACACATGGCGAAGATTTTATCACGAATACAAAAGGAGAAATCGTTTATGAAAATATTCCTGCAGGAACATATAGTATCAAGTGTAACTCTCTTACTACACAAGGAGAATGGTTCGATGCTAATAATGGAGAATACCAAATGGATAAACGTCAAACAATTTACATCGCTTTAACTAAAGGTGTTCGTTTAACAGGATCATTATTGATCGATCAGGATAAATATTCAAACTCTGATACTAAAGTTGACATTGCTCGAATCAGAGTTACGGCAATTGATTCTTCAGGAATAACCTATTCAGCATTGACAGACAGAAACGGAAATTTTATGATGTATGTGCCTACAGGTATGTACACATTAACAATCAACGAATCTGCTCTTGGAAGTAATTATATGCTCTTGCAAAATAAGATCAATATTGACCTTAGTTATTTCACAGACAACTTCAGCATTACCTTCAATGCAGTCGAAAAAAAGCGAAAAATGAACATTAAAAAGTTCAATTTGCAAGGTGAAGAGCAAAAATGATAAAACCAAAGAATAAGTCAATCGTAAATATCAATAAAACCAACCAAAAACCAACCAATGAAGATTTTTAGTAGAATTCTAGTCGTAATGTTCCTTCTCACCTCAGGATTAGTAATGGGACAGAACGTTAGTATTTCACCAAGCAGACTTTATTTCAAAACTCCGATCGGTGAATACAAAACACAAGAGATCAATATTACAAACAGCTCACCGAACAAGCAGGCATTTGTAGTTTCTTTCTCCGATTTTGAACCGGCAGGTATTGAAGGGAAATCAAGATTCATGAAACCCGGAGAAAGTGAAAATTCATGCTCTCAATGGTTAAGTGCAACACCATCTTTCTTTGAACTTGAGCCGGGAGCAACACAAAAAGTTCAGGTGCTATTACAGGTTCCTGCCGCTCCTGAAGCTAATAAAGTTAAATGGGCTGCAATGCAGATCAAACTAGCAAAAGAGAAAAAAGGTGGCGACGGAACAGACAAAAACGCAATCGGTCTAGGTATTACAGAAACATTCCAATTCATTGTGCATGTATTCCAATCACCGCCAACTGTTGTAGATAAAAGTGCAGAACTAGTAAGCTTCCGCGAAATGACAGCAGCAACAGATTCTGTACGTGTGCTTGCTCTGAAAGTAAAGAACAATGGTGAATCGATCCTAGATTGTGCATCGTACCTTGAATTTACTCACTTACAAAGTGGAAATGATGATCGTCAAAAACCATTTGCCTTCACATTACTACCGGGTGCATATAGAGAGATCAAGTTTGCAGTGCCTGCATCTCTGGCCAAAGGAAAATACTCCGTCTTAGGAGTAGTCGACTTCGGCAGTAGGGAAAATGTACTGGCTGCAGAAATGGAAGTTGAACTGAAGTAACTTTTGAACGAAAGATATTTTCAGAATAAAAAAAGATTGAAAAAGTGAATTTGTCGACAATGCTAGCTAATGACAAAGGAGCTCTATTGATAAGTGAACAGGAAAAACCACAATGACTCCTGAATTAAATCAAGTAAATGTTAGAAATGTAAGAACGCACTACTTTTTAACAAATACTGAGTATCCAAACGACACATATTTGTAGTGTCTTAAATAATTAATCATTTAAACAATAAATTAAAAAACACCCCCCCCAATGAAAATGAAATTCATTTCACGTGTATTAACCGTAGCTGTACTTACATCGGTATTTGCAGTTAACACTTCGAAAGCACAGCTTTCTGATCAAGAGTATGTAGCAGTTACTATGGACCTTCAAGGTATCCTTGAACTTAACATGACTACAGAACCTCAAGTTGACTTCGTGTTCAACACGATTCAAAAATACCAAGTAGGTATTACAAAGTATAACGCTACTCGTTTAGAAGTAGAATCTACTGTGCCTTGGGATCTTTATGCTCAACCAAGTACTCAGTACTTTACGCAACAAATTGCTTATGGTGCAGGTACTAACGGTCAAGGAACTCTTCCTTCAGAAATATTGGAAATGCAAGCGATT
>JANOBV010000022.1:0-16022 GCA_031411835.1 Bacteroidota bacterium
TTTAGCGACGAGAGCTCAAGCTCAGTACTATATTTTTTTTCTTGATTACGAATATATCCTTTTGCAAGAAGATTGAATTTAATATTCTCATCGTCAGAAATTACTTTTGTTATTACTGAATCTCCATCTATTACGTATTGAACATCTATGTTACTATAATTATATGAGTTGTAGAACAAGTCCTCTATCTGCACTTTACCGTTAGAAACTATTGGTTCATTATCACGTTTTGAGGTACTTGTCACTCCGGAAATATTAATATTTCCAAATGCACTATCACCAATTAATTTCCCTACGTTGATTTTGTTTCCAGCAAATTTTAATTCAACTGTATCACGTCCATTTGCTAATTTTTTGTAAAATCCATTTAATAGAACATTTCCATAAGTCGAATTAAAATTAAGATTCGCATTAAGTGCTTGTAAACTTCCATCAAGTTCACCACTTAGATTCATTGTTGGCGGCAAATTAATCCCATTCAAAAGTTTTGGGTCAACTAATTTATTTATATCAGAAAGTGTAGTTGCCAATAAATCAATTTTTACGTTGAAATTAATTTTATCCATATTAGGCAAGCCATTGATATGGCCATGGCTAACAAATTTTGAATTCTCAAAACCTGAAATAGACAAATTCTCTATTTCTAAGTTATTCACTTTCCCATTCGCTTTAAATGCTGCTGCAATATTTGATTTTTTTAGTTCTTCAAATATAGGTGCAGTAGAAAGAGAAGGAAGAAATAATTCAATTTCAGATGGATTCAATACAGACTGCTTTAGATCGAGTTCTAAATTGCAATTTCCAAGATCACTGGATAAACTATTTAACGAACTAAATATCATTTTAGCATCAGCAGAAATTTTACTTCGATCCGTTTCCAAATTTAATTTCGCAAATTCCACAGTGTTTGGAGTAAGCTTAGTAATTCCGGAAAACTTTTTTATGTCTACTCCACTACTTTCTTCGAGGCTTAAATTATTGATCTCAGTAAGCAATCCGGAATTTGAAACAGAAGTATTAACCACAAGAGAATTTAAATGAGTAACCGAAATATGCTTAAAATCAAATCCTGAATTTACTTTTTCAAATTCATTGTCATCGTAACGAATATTTACATTCACCATCAGTATACTGTCAGTTGAAAATTTCAATCCGGAAAACATTCCGGCAGTATCTAATGAGGCAATATTTTCTTTAGTTACAACTGTAGAACTTGAATTTTGATTTTTAGGCTTGCTACTAATTCGAGCTTTAGAAAGAGCAACTTGAATTGAAGAGTTTTTTAGTGTTAGGTTTTTGAAGTGGTATTCACGTTTAGAAAAATCAAAATCCTTTACATTTGACTCGAATTCATTAATATTAAAACTAAGATCCGTTCCCGACTTTGTATCATTTAATACACCTCGAACATTCTTTAATGAAATTCTGTTCAAATTCATGATCCATGGCAACGATGTTTCAATTGTTGTATCCGGAGCTTTGCTAGAAAGCGCATCCATGATAAATTGAAAATTGAAACTACTATCTTTATTTTCTCTTCGAATATTTGCAACTGCATTCTCAAGTTCAAGATTATTTATATCGACCTTGTTTTGAAATAATCCCCATAGCTTAACATCAATTTTTAATGAACTCAAATATAAAAGCGTGTCACTTTTCTGATCTGCGACAAAAACATTTTCAACTTCAATGACTTTCGGAAAAACAATTTTTACTGAACCTAATGTTAATTCAGTCCCCGTCTTTTCGCGAATAGAATCAATTAACTTTTTGGTAATGTAAGTTTGAACGGCAGGGACATTTAAAGCAATTATTATGGACAACAAAAGGGCAAAAAGAAGTACAAATATCCTTAGTATAACCCTGGTTATTCGATGCTTCTTAGGGCTCTTATTTGATATTGACTTTTTATCCAAACCTTTATACTGCAAATCTTAATTTCGAAAAACCAAAACTATAGTATTGTAAAGATACGCATGCTTTCTGAGGTTGACAAATGCATTAATTTGCCCAATTTTTACTATCGAAAATCTAATAGATTACTTCATTTTGAATATGCAGAAGCAAATATCTGCTAGAGTAATTCGTTTCGATTTGAATTAACAAACACAACCACAAATTTCAAAGAACCTAAATAATTTTCCATACTTTTACAATCAAACAAATTCATAATTGATTAAGGCAATAATTCGTAGCGCTATTTTTTTAATTCTTCTTCATTTATCAAACGGAAATGCATTTGCTCAATATCGAGTTGAGGTTTTTCTTGAATCAGCTAAAAGAGATATAGAAAATAATAATTACCTCGACGCAATCAACAAACTCAATTTATGTATTGCAACTGAACCATCAAACGTTGAAGCTTACTTTTTCAGAGCGGCTTGCAAATACTCATTATTTGACAACATCGGTGCAGAGCAAGATTTTTCTTCTGCTCTTACTAAATACAGCCCCTATTTTTATGATGCATTCCAATATCGAGCTCAGGTTCGATATCGTTTAGGGAATTACAATGGCGCTCTTGAAGATGTCAACATGGCAATTTCAAAGCAAAGTAAAAATGAAAAACTCTTAGTTGAACGCGCCTTTATTAAACTTGCAATGGGCAATTATTATAGCGCTATTCAAGATTGCAATGATGCATTAAACAAGAACATACTTTCAGCTGACGTTTATCTGTGTAAAGCTGCTGCTGAAAATGCACTTTCAGATTATAGTAACGCAATCAGTGATTATGATCAGGCAATACGCATCACTCCAGAGAATGAAGATGCCTATGTAAGACGAGGAATTGTAAAATACAACTTAGAAGATCTTAATGGCGCAATTCAGGATTACAATTATGCGATTAAATTAGACTCCGCCTGTTCCTTTGCATACTACAATCGCGCTGAAGCGATGATCAAATTGAACGACAATAAATCTGCATTGAATGATTACAACATTGTAGTTTTTTACGAGCCTCAAAATTCATATGCTTACTTCAACAGAGGTGTACTTTATTCAAATATGAGTCAACCAAAAAATGCCATTGACGATTTCAATAAAGTATTGCAAATAAATCCAAACAATATTCAAGCACTGTTCAATCGTGCTAAATTAAAACAAAATGCAAAAGATCAGAAAGGCGCTATTCAAGATTACGACAAAATCATTGAGCTCTACCCTTATTTTATGGAAGCCTACTTTAATCGAGCACAAATAAAATACAACTTAAACGATAAAATAGGTGCTAATAAAGATCTTGAAACCGGGAAAATCATGAGTGAAGTTTTCCATTCTAAAAATACTACTCAGCTTAGTCGAGACTCTACATTGATGACCAACTTACTTCACCTGAGTGCCAACTTCAATAACTCCGCCAATTCAAATATCGACACACTAAATATCCAATTTCAACCAATATTTTATATTCTCCCAAAAATCGGAAGTGATAATTCTATCTATGTTTTAAGTCCCCTTCTTAACAAAATAAAAGAGGAGACCGGCAAATCCTTTGCTTTCACAAATCATGAATTAGCTGTAGTTGATTCTAATAGTATGAAAAGTGAAATCATTTTTACCGGCTGGGAAAATATAATTCAGAAGACGAATATTTTCTATGTAAAAGAAGCAAAAGAACTTATCAATGAACTCATCCAGCGAGACTCAATTAATGCACTCGCCTATTTTCAAAGAGCCATTATTTCTTATCGAGAAATTGAACTTCTTTCTGAATACTTAGATTCAAATTCTTCTCCTTATGGATCAACTAGTGAAAACAAATTGAGTGAGCAAGATAAATGGAAGTCGATAGTAAATGATTTCACTAAAGCATTACAGCTCCAGCCTGCTTTTTCTATTGCTTATTTTAATAGAGCAAATGTAAAATGTAGGCTACTTGATTTTGAAGGTGCATTGAAGGATTATGAAATGGCCATTAAAATTGACCCTCGTTTTGCTGAAGCGCATTACAATTCCGGATTTGTAATGTACTACCTAAATCTCAAAAACAATGCTTGCATTGAATTCAGCAAAGCCGGTGAACTGGGAATTAAATCATCCTATTCATTTATAAAAAAGTACTGCAGCGATATTCCCAAATAAAACTGTCGCTGCTACTTAAGGAGTTTCAATTATTGGAATTACCATTTTCAAATATGATCTGTTTTAATAAATGTTGACCGATTCTTCAAATAATTTGTTTTAATTCAGCATTCTTGTTTTACATTGCATAAATTAATTTCTGCGAAAACAAAAAATATGGTTCAGGGTTCAATATTTGAGTTAATCAGCAAAGTCGAAATTTTTAATGGAATTCCTGAAGACCTACTTCATGAATTCGCAGGGCGACTTGAAATTGCAACATATAAGGCAAACACTACAATCATTCAAAAAGGTGATCATGGCGACTCAATGTTTGTTATTGCCAGTGGTAAAGTCAAGATACACGATGGTGAATTAGTAATTGCAGTGACTGAAGCCGGCAACTTTTTTGGTGAATTTTCTCTCTTGGACGCCGGGCCCAGGTCCTTATCTGTTACAGCACTAGTTGATATGACTGTCCTAATAATTACTCGTGAATTATTTTACGGATTGTTGCAAAGTCAACCCGAAGTGGCTCAGAAAATAATAGGTACGCTAATTCGAAGATTGAGAGGACAAAATGATTCCATCATCAACCAATTACGAACTCGTGAAGAAGAGCTCACTAAACTTGTCGACGAACGGACAAAGGAGCTTCAGATCAAAAACGAAGAGATTACAATTAAAAACCGCGAGATAACCGATAATGTAAATTATGCAAAAAGAATTCAATCGGCTATACTTCCTGATCTGAATACGGTATACAATACATTTAAGAAATCATTTGTGCTTTATATACCGAAAGATATTGTAAGCGGAGATTTTTACTCATTTTTTCGAATCGATGACAATGCAATTATTATTGCAGCTGATTGCACCGGCCATGGTGTGACGGGAGCTTTCTTAAGTGTTGTAGGACACTCCCTTTTTACTCAGATCATCAATGAAAGGAAAATCCTTGATCCGGGAAAGATACTTGACTGCTTACATGAGGAGATGGTTAATACACTTAATCAACGCAATAGTGAGTCGACTGACGGCATGGATGTTTCTATTTGCTCACTCGATATAAAAACGAATATATTAAAATATGCCGGGGCGAACAGACCACTCTGGATTATTCGCAATAATGAAATATTAATTCATAGTCCGAATAAATTTCCTGTTGGCGGATTACAAATCACCCATGAAGAAAATTTTAAGAGTCATGAAATTCAACTTTTAGAAAACGATACATTTTATATTTTCAGTGATGGATATGCCGATCAATTCGGCGGAGAAAATGGCAAAAAACTGATGACGAAAAAATTCAAGGAAATACTATTGTCTATTCAAGGCTTAAGCATGAGTGAACAAAGAAATCACCTCGCTGATTATCTTCAAAATTGGATGGGGGAAAATGAGCAGGTGGATGATGTGTTGGTAATAGGTGTAAATATGTCTGAGCCAGAATTAAATTAATTATTCAAATTTTTAGATTCGAATACAGTTGGAATATTAGCAGGATCAATTCAATCGAATAAATGTTTTAAACATTGCAGCTTTTGTTTTTGATGTAACAATTGCCGTATAAATACCTGAAGGCAGTGATTCAACATTCAAATTGTTTATTCGCTCAACAAATTTTCTTTTTAAAAGCAATCGTGAATAAGAATCAAATATTAATAATTCATGTTCCAATCCGTCTTTACATTCGATATTAAAATAGTTCATTACCGGATTTGGATACAAAAAGAAAATCTTTTCTAGATCAACTTCTTTTACTTGAGACGTTGGAGAACAAATTGTGATCTCGTCAATGGAAGTGTCCGTTAAAATTACTAATGGATTGATAATTGTATTTAGAATAAGTGACTGAGGTATAATTGCTGTCAAATTTGAATCAGCATACTGCATAGTTCCAATGGACAAGTTTACATTGATTACTGAGCAAATTGAAGATCTAAGATCATCTTTCAGGTAAAATACATCAAACGAATCAGTACTTTGACTGATAGTAGACCCTGTTAAGTAAATTTGATTTGAATCGCCAACAGATAAGTCATAAATTGATTCTTCTGAAACATTATCATATGTTTTAAACAGATCAATTGTCCCTGATGAATCTGAATGCGCAAGAAATCCATGATTGCTTGTATTGACCAAAACACCAGTAAAATATATTCCTGTCGAATTATCAGCCTTTACAGAACGAACATAAATTAAAGAATTGGTAATGGAAAATGTTTTTGACCATAAAACATTTCCTGCAGTATCAGTTCTTACAAGTATATTAGATGGCCCATCATTAGAGGTTATAAAGAAGCTGTTTCCGGAAAAAGCTATTTTATCAAATCCTCCATTTGCATTAATTGTTTTGATCCAGATTTGATTTCCTAATGAATCTAATTTCATCTTTATAAAGTAATCGCAATTGACCGGACAGAATAAATAAGCTGAAACTAAGATTTCAGAAGCATCTGTCTCTATCATATCAAATCCTGCATTGCTTACTGTACCGGGAATCGAAAAATTTTTCGTCCAAATAATATCTGCATATTGATCTGTTTTAGTCACTTCGAAATTTCCGCCTCCCCCGCTTGATGACAAAAATGCAAACCCGCTATCTCTCGTCATGATAAATTTATTATAAAAATCAATTGAGTCATATGTTTTTTCCCAAATCACATTGCCGGCAGTATCGACTTTGATCATTACAATTCCATTCTGACTTGATCCGTGACTTTCTCCTGAAATAAGATAGTTGCCATCTAAACATTCAAAAACCTGATTACCGAAAACTCGACTACTTCCAGATACAATTTTTTTCATCCAAATTACTGATCCCGCTGTATCAGCTTTCAATAAAAGTATTTCTGCTTGAACTCCGGCAAATGTTCCTCCTGCAATTAAAATATGATTGTCTGAAGTATTAATTATTGAAAACCCTATGTTCTTAAATGGTTGCCGACAACTTTTTTCAAAGGATTGCGCATTAGAAATTAGGCTAATTCCTAAAAATAAAAATAATAGTACAATCTTCATAAAATAATTTTCTTAATTAGAACTTCGCCATCTACAATACATTTTAATAAATACAACCCATGCGTAAGAGAATAAGTGTTAATCTCGGCTGAACTTTTATTGCATGATTGACTACTAACAAGTTTACCGGTTAGTTCAAATAAATACACTTGAGAAATATTTTTCCCTGACTTCATCTGAATAGTCAACGAATTTGCGATTGATTGAACAATGAGTAAATCTGTATTACTTAATATATCAGAAACATAAGTACAGTCGTCAAAGAAAATAAATGCAGTATCAATCGTTTGGCAGCCACCCTGTGTCCGTTCCATAACCCAGATCAACATTGTATCTGGAATTACATAAGTTGAAAAATATGCATTTGGTCCTGAAGTGATGTAATAACTGTTACCACCCCAATAAGTAGTTGCTCCCGGGGTCGATTGACTAAGTTGAACAGATGACTGACAAGTATGCACATCATTTAAAACTACTTGTTGAATGGAATCAAATTGGACAGGGAAAGGATGTAATAAATAAATATTTCCCGCTGTATCTGTAACTGTTGCATTATAATTACCTGAAGAAGTAACGTTTAAAATGGCAGTGGTGTCGCCTGTACTCCAGAGATAGCTTGCAGCCGGCTCAAGAGTAGACATTCTTACCGTATCTCCCAAACAGAAAGCAGTCGGACTGATCTGCAGTGAGAATGGAAATCTCTCGCCATTGGCTCCAAGTTTGACAAGATAATTTATACTATCGCCATACAAATGCGTTCTGAATAATGCAATAGCACCTCCATCAATTGTAGGCTTTATAGTTTCAAACGAATAAATATACGGACGTGCGAACGATTGCGACCATAATGTATCGCTTGAATCATTAAACTTAAATACAGTCTGTGTATAAAGGTTTGCCTGTACATTTCCACCCGGAGCGACAAGAAAAAACCCACTGTCTGCTGCCGGAACAGGAGGATAGTATGGGCTATTTGAGACACCGTAATACTTCGAATATTGTTCAATTCCTCCTACATCAAAGTGCCTTATCGCTAATGTATCTGACAACTTGTAAAACAATGTGAACCCGGAGTCTTCAGTGCGCAAAATAGTTCTTGATGGTGGAAGATTAATATAAGCAGTATCAAATGTATTATTTCCTGCAGTATCGAAAAGCGAAATGTGATCAGGCTGAGTGATGAGTCCTGTTATGGTATCATACTCATCAATAAATTGATCATAGACCATTTCACCTTTTTTGTTGAATGAATGTTGACTATTATAAAATGCGCCGTAATAAATATTGCTCAGTGTATCAAGATTTTCATTTCGTCGTGTAATATGAATTTCATTGCTGATTCCAATGGTGCCAATATACGTCATTGCCCAAAACGTTTGGTTTGCTCCGGCATAAAGACCTAAGTTCCCTGTACCATTATATACTCCATTGATATTGGTCCAGACACTATCCAACACGACTCCAGCTGTATCTAACTTTAATATTTTAGGAACTGCATAGTAACCATTAACCAGTGCATAAGTGGCAGACTGTACAATTAATACGTTATCAACAAACAATATTTTGCTGAACCAAAAATCAGAATCCTGAACAGAATAATATTTCTCCCATAACAAATTACCGGCACTGTCAAGCTTGGCTAACAATGCTCGTTTGCTAGAGGCAACAGTATCATATCCACAAACAAAATAAAAATTACCCGGTATTTGGATAACATCATTCAGATACGGATTGTTCGGACTTCCATATGGTTGTTCCCATGCCATTTGACCATTAGTAAAAAAAGAAATAAACAGTAGGATAGAAAGGAGATATATTTTCATGTAATATTTGTTTTAAAATTTGTCCATTTAATAATATAGCGAAATTTTAAATCCACAACCATAATATGAGCCATGAATCAGCAGCAAATTACAATCCTTTCGAATTTAAATCTAGTGAATTTAATAAGAATAAATGTTATTTTTGCATTCTAACTAAATTAATCCGTTTAATTATGAAAATTAAATCATTCACACACACTATAGCATTATTTTTAATAGTGCTGATCGCATTGTCCGTTCAATTGAACGCGCAGGCCCTAAAGACTCCTGCTCCAAGTCCACTACAAACAATTGATCAAGCTTTTGCTTTATCAAACATGAAAATTGAATACTCTAGACCGAGTGTTAAAGGTCGAGTAATATTCGGTGATCTTGTTCCTTTCGGGAAAGTTTGGAGAACGGGCGCAAACTCTTCTACAAAAATTACTTTCGGTGATGATGTAAAAGTTGAAGGCGTTGCTTTAAAAGCAGGAACTTACGCTTTATATTCTATTCCAAATAAAGATAGCTGGGATATTCTATTCTACAAAGACCTAACTCTTGGTGGAAATGTTGGCGAATACAAAGCAACTGATGAAGTAATGCGTGTAAAAGGAAAAGTTTCTGCTTCAGGAATGAAATTTGAAACGTTTACTATCAATATCGCTGATGTAACTCCTACATCTGCAAATATTGATCTTCTTTGGGATATGACTAAAGTTTCTTTCAACGTTACAACTGAAATTGATGAGAAAGTTATGAAAAGCATAGAAGCAGCTCTTGAAAAAGATACGCGCCCTTATTTCCAATCGGCTAATTATTACTATGAAAATAACAAAGATCTTTCTAAAGCTCTAGCCTGGACGAACACTGCAATTGAACAAAATCCAAAAGCTTTTTGGATGACACACTTGAAAGCAAAGATTCAATTGAAAATGAAAGACACAAAAGGCGCAATTGAATCAGCTGAAAAATCAATGGCGACTGCTAAAGAAGATGGCAATGAAGATTATGTGCATTTGAATGAAAAGTTAATTAAGGAAGCAAAAGGAGTTAAATAAGATAAAGTCAAAATAAAACACTAAGTCCATTAATTATTTAGCCACGAATTCACGAATGAAAAATAATTCATTCGTGAATTCGTGGCTAAATAATTAGTGGTCTAAGTGTTTAAATTTACAGCTAACTTAATACCTCTTTACTACTAAGCACTTTCTATCCTTGAAAAAAACAGGCGCTGCAATATATACGCGAATGTCATCACGAGCAAACAACCTATAACATTTAACCACAAAAAAGCAGTGAGATCTAAGATCCAGGAAGTGAATACAAATACTTCGGCAAGAAGTGCTGCATAGAATACCGCTTTCCCGCCAACATTTTTCATATAGAAAGCAACAACAAATATTCCAAGAATAGTTCCATAGAAAAGAGAGCCTAGAATATTTACTACTTCTAATAAGTTACCCATTTTTCCTGCATAAACAGCTACAACCACACAAAATATTCCCCAACCTATTGTAGCCCATCTTGAAAAAGAAAGGTAAAATTTATCGCTTGCATCTTTATTTATTAATCGCTTGTAAATATCCACTACCGTTGTCGACGCAAGCGAATTCAAACCACTAGCTGTAGAACCCATCGATGCGAGAAATATTATTGCAATCAGTAAACCAACTAATCCTACAGGGAGATTTTTCGTAACAAAATTTAGGAAGACATAGTTTGTGTCGCTTATATCAGCACTTGAATTATTTTTAATCATCAAATCAGTAACTGATTTTTTAATTTCCCTTTCACTCTTATCTGCCAATTGCAATTGCGACCTTGCATTATTTATCAGGCTTTCGTTATTTTCATCAATACCTTTTTTAAGGTCACTAAGATGAATCAATTTCCCATGATGCAACTCCAAAAAATTTGCCTCTAGTTTTTGGTACTCATCTTTATAAACGCTATTCTTAATATTGTTTACCTCTACTTCATTAAAAAAAACAGGCGGTTGATGGTATTGATAAAAAACAAAAACCAAAGTACCGAGCAGTAGAATAAAAAATTGCATCGGAATTTTTACAAGTCCATTCATAATTAGTCCTAGTCGGCTTTGCTTTATCGAGCTTCCGGTAAGATAACGACCAACCTGCGACTGGTCTGTTCCGAAGTATGAGAGTTGTAAAAAGAAGCCGCCAATAATCCCTGACCAAATATTGTACTTATTGTGCCAATCAAAATTAGTATCTATCAAATTCAATTTACCCATCTTACCTGCAATGTGAAGAGCATCTACAAATCCAATATCAGCCGGAAGTAAATTAATAACCATATATGCAGCGCAGAATAAGCCACTAAAAATTATGACCATCTGGAAAAGCTGTGTGAAAGATACCGCTTTGGTGCCGCCATATACAGTATATAAGATCACAATTCCTCCAATGAATAATGTGGTATACGTTATACTAATTCCCAATATAGAAGATAGCACAATTGAAGGGGCATAAATTGCAATGCCTGTTGAAATTCCTCTTTGTATAAGAAAAAGAAAAGCAGTGAGCATTCGTGTTTTTATGTCGAACCGTTTTTCCAAATATTCATATGCTGTATAAACATTGAGCCTTTGGAAAATCGGAATGAAGGTTATACATAGAACGATCATTGCTAATGGTAGTCCAAAATAAAATTGAAGGAAACGCATCCCATCGTTATAACCTTGACCGGGAGCAGAAAGAAAAGTAATTGCACTAGCTTGCGTTGCCATTACCGATAAACCAACATGATACCATGGTAGCTTTTTATCCGCGAGCAAAAAACCCTGAATATTTTTCGCGCCTCGGCTTCTCCACATACCATATGACACTATTGCCAATAGTGTTGCGCCCATCACAAACCAATCGATTATACTCATCTAAAATATTGAGTAAAAAAGTTATAGAAAATGATCTGAAGAATAAGAAATATGAAGACAGTCAAATAAATTCGCTGCCATTTTTTCTTTTCAAGAGAATTACTTTCTTCCATATAGCTCAAGTCTAATTATTTTTTGGCAAACCAATCAGATTAGAAAAAAGTCTATATGCTCCAGGAATTCCAGCCGGTAGTTCTCTGAAAAATACCAATCCTGTATAGACAAAATTCCCTTTGCCATATTTTGCAATGATCAAACTTCCATCATTTGCTTTTTCACCCGGGTCATTCATCGACAAAATTTTCTGATATGTCGGATCAAGATCCGAAGCAAAATAAATTCCTCTTTCTTGTTTCCAACCTTTAAAATCATCTTGATTTATTTTGTTTGGAAAATTGAGCGCAGAATTATTCGCATCGACAAAGCTGACTTCTGCATTTTCGTCTGTAACACGCTCGCGAGAAATCGTAAATGGATAAGGCGAGATTTTTGCGATCAATGGACCGATTCTATTATTCGTATTGTATTGCACAATATAATTCCCACCTTGCTTAATGTACTCCAGTAATTTTTCATTATGATTCTGCATCCAATCATTTGTGTTGTATGCTCTAATTCCTGTCACAATTGCATCAAAACCATTCAAGTTAATTTTTGAAAGCATTTCATCTGTAAGTATCGTTACGTTGTAACCAATTTGCGTCAGACATTCCGCAACATCATCACCTGCACCGGGAATATATCCAATATTTAATCCTGCTAGTTTAATATCAGCGCTTACAATTTTTGATTTCGCATCTGTCAACATAAATTGATAAGGAATGTGGTCATATTCAATTCTCTTAATTCCTTTAGAAATTGAGTCACCATTAGCGATAACAATTACTGAAGCAAATCCTTCTGAATTTATAGTCGGCGGAGTAATTGTTGTTTCGAAAATTCGATTATTATTTTTATTTGTTGACTCAAGATCAAATGATGAAGGTTCTGCTTTCCATCCTGCCGGAATATTTACAATCACTTTGCCATATATGCTGTCTGTATTGGCTGTAACCGTCAATTGAATTTTCGAAGGCTTTCCATTCCTAAATGTGAATGCGCGTGCAGAAAAATTAACTGCTACAGATGGAAGGACTTCAAATGGTCTGTAAATTTCTCCTTTCGTTGGATCTACGCTTTTGTAAACAAGCGACCGTGAAATTTGAAAATCTACTCCCTCAATGTTCACCTTAAAAAGAACTGATAATGCTGCACTGTTTTCAGGTTGAAGAATCATCATCGGATCTTTCACAGTAAAAAAACCTTCGTCATGTAAACTTTTTAACCAATAAGGATTTGAATATGGCGTCTTTTTATCGAGTGTAATACTTCTTTTGAATGTCTTTAGATCATTTTTCTTCAAAGGGATTTCAGCAACGGTATCTGAATTTTGTGAGTAAACAATGCTCATAATTTTTATTGTAGCATCACTCCTATTTAAGACTTGCGTAGTGACCTCTGTTTTCTTTCCAGGAATTCCCGAATAATTATTTGCAGAAGCCTCTAACCATAATCCTGCACAATTGACAATTAGGTTTTCGACTTCTTTTAATTTCAAATTCTTCCAATATGAAATCATATTATTTGTCGCAGATAAACTTTGTAAAGAACTACGAATAGCAATCAATGCTGAAATACTTTTTGAAGGTGATTCAGGATCGAAATCCGTGATGCAAGAATTAACTTTACTGATGATATCATTTTGCGAACCCAGTCTATTCCAAGTCTGATCAACATTATCAAAAAGTCCGGTCTTAACTGAATCACCTTTCAATTGCTTAAAGAATTCAATCTGTTCACCACGTGTTTTTGCAGAACCAAATCCTTGACTCTTGTGCATTGAACGACTCTCGGCTGCTATTTCTCCATAACTTTTCCCAAGCAGAGAATTGAATCCGCCAACATCAACTTTAATCTGATCCGGTGAAGTTGTATTAGTTCCTCCGAAGTTAAATGTATTCCAGAAAATATTTTTCACCTGCCATGTTTCTGTAAAGCGAAGTTGCCATGCGAAACGCGTAGGATCAGCAGCTGCAGAATAGGCTTCCATTGCAAGTAATGCAGAAGCAGTATGATGACCATGTCCACCTTCGCCCGTAGTTGGAAACCGACAGATGATCACATCCGGTTTAAAATTTCTGATGATCCAAACCATATCAGAAAGGATTGTATCTTTTTTCCAAACGCTGAATGTTTCCTCGGGATTTTTCGAATATCCGAAATCATTAGCACGACTGAAAAATTGTTCGGCACCATCTATTCTTCGCGCAGCCAATAATTCTTGTGTACGAATCATTCCAAGTAATTCCGCTTGCTCCTTCCCAACAAGATTTTGTCCACCGTCACCACGCGTCAATGATAAATACCCGGTACGTAATTTCATTTCTTTACTCAAGTACGCGAGTAACCGAGTGTTTTCATCGTCAGGGTGAGCGGCGATATAGAGAACTGATCCGACAACATTTAACTTTTTTATACCTTGAAGGATTTCCGAAGAAGTTAGTTGTTGTTGGGATTGAGAGAACGATTGAAATGAAATTAAAACAATGGTTAGTACAATCAGTATGCGCTTCATAAGTAGGTTTTGGAATTCTTCTGCAAAATACAGATTTTTATTTACAAACTTATTTGGAATGTGATACGGAAATTAAGTTTAGAACAATCTACACTGATTAAATAAACTTTTATTCTTGTCCAAATCCATGATTAATTTTTTATCTTTCACAGAACTTTGGCCAACTTATTCAATCATATTTCTATGAAAATAATTATAACAATTCTCTTATTAGTACTATTCAATTTTTGCAAAGCAGCAGATTTTCATAAGCAGCCAAGCTCACCAAATGTTACACTCACAGCTATTATTGCAGATACGGATTCTTCTATATTAATTGTAGGATATGAAGGAACATCATTGACTCGCGGAATTTTAGTTAGAGCTGATATAAACGGAGACACGATCTGGAGTAAATCGTTTGAAGAGAATTTATCTGTCCAATTTCATAGTCTGGCTCTTTCATTTGATAGCACTAGAATTGTTGTAGTTGGAAATTTAGAGGTTGCTTCAGGACCAAAGAATGGACTTATAATTGAATTTGATCGGGAAGGAAATATTCAATGGCAAAAAAAATATAACTATTATTTAACTGACGATCTGTTCGAGGAAATATCATTTATAAATAATAAAACCTTCGCCGTTTCAACTAGAGTTTATCCAAATGCAGGCTCATTAATACTTTTTGACTCTTCCGGATATAGTTTCAAAGCAATTATTGGAGGCTATCTAGATTCTTATTCTGCACCAATTTTATTGGCAAATGGCAATATTTTTATTAGCGCAGTATCATATGGAGGTCCGGGCAACAGCTCTACAAATTTTGGTTTTAAGGTCGACACTTCGTTGACAAATGTATATTGGTCCAATGTTTATAATACTTTTACAAATAATAATTCTGGAGATGCTGGAAAAAAAGGAATAGCCTTGAGTGATGGCGGATGCATTTTTTCAAATATGTGCCAAACCGTATTCTCAATGAACTATGCAACTTATCGATTGGACTCATCCGGCCATGTGTTGTGGTCAATTATAGGAGGTCCATATTTTACGGAGTTTGCCAATGGAGATTATTTATTCTCAAATAATAATTACTATAATCCTACTCCTGTTTTTATTAGAATGGATTCCGGAGTATCTACATTTGCAAATTATAATAGTCTTTTTGGTTGCAATGGACTAACTTCAATTGACGGAAAAATAATATGCATATCCCAGAATAGTTTCTATGGCTTCGATTCTCTAGATTGCAGTATGACTAATATTGGTTCGGCTTCTGATTCAGGAATGAATTATCCTGTTGATCCACATTTCGGCGGTAGCGGTAGCGCCTTTAATTACAATACAACAAACCTAAATTTAACTCCCGTAGACGGCATTTCTTTTTATCAGGACTGTACACCAGTTGGAATTTCTAAATACGAAACTTCAAAATTAAAGATCTATCCTAATCCTTCAGAAGGAAAAATTAAAATAAAGTTTGATGAACTATTTCGTGATCATTGTACGATTCGAGTTTATGACTTAATGGGACGCAATTGCTTTTTTGAAAGTATAAATACAATTGAAGAAGCTGGAATACATGAATTTGACTTTACCTCTTTTCCAAAAGGAATTTATTTCGTAGAAATATATG
>JANOBV010000023.1:0-9206 GCA_031411835.1 Bacteroidota bacterium
TAGCCACGAATTCACGAATGAATTATTTTTTTATTCGTGAATTCGTGGCTAAAATTTTAGTGCTCTAAGTGCTAGTTTTTAGTGGTCTTAGTGTTTTATTTTCTATATTTAAATTACTCACTCCCGACCTTTTTTCTGCTGACAAAAAAATAAATCGGCAACCCAATCAAAATAATCATCAACCCATACAAACTTGCTTCCCGCTGAAAGATCAACATATTCAAAGCAACAAGCGTTGCAAGAATAATATAAATCGCAGGGACGTATGGATAGCCAAACGCTTTGTATGGTCTCTCCATATCAGGTCTTTTCACGCGGAGGACAAACAAACCTGAGATCGTTAAGATGTAAAATAGCATTACTGCAAACATGATGTATTGTAACAAGTCGTTGTAAGTTCCTGAAAAGCATAATAAGCAAGACCAAATGCATTGCATCGTAATCGCATTTGCCGGAACATTATTTTTATTCAACTTTGCTGCCGATTTTAAGAACATACCATCTTTTGCCATTGCATAATAAACTCTCGCAGCAGTGAAAATACATCCATTCAAACATCCAAATGTCGACACCATGATCATCGCTGCAATGAAATACTTTCCATTGTTCCCTAAAATGGTTTCCATCATCAATGTTGCTACTCTGTCATTCTCTGCTGTTTGAATTTGTCCAATTGATAGTACAGATAGATAAGAAACGTTTGCAAGTAAATAGAGTAGGATCACTGTTCCTGTTCCAAGTAACAATGACATCGGTAAATTCTTCTGCGGATTACGCACTTCTCCTGCTGTGAAAGTGATATTGTTCCATGCATCAGCAGAAAATAGTGAACCTGTCATGGCTGCCCCGAAAACACCAAGTGTAGTAAGAGTGATCACATCCGGAAATGCCGGTTTGAAATGAGAAAAATTCAATCCACCCGATAATCCGTAATACAATCCTGCGCCAATCAAGAATATGAGCGCTCCTACTTTTGCAACTGTAAATATATTTTGCAGAAACGCTCCAGATTTTACTTCTCTGTAATTAAACAAACTCAACAAAATAATTGAAGACACACCTAATAATTGTTGAGTGTTAATCCCAAAACTTCCAATTGTAAATACAATATTGGTCGCTGATATAGACGGAAAAAATACACCCGCAAATTTTGCAAAGGCAACACTCACCGCTGCAATTGTTCCAGTTTGAATGACCGAAAACAAAGTCCATCCATATAGGAAGCCAAACATTTTTCCAAATGCTTCTCGAATATAAACATATTGACCACCGGCCTTAGGCATTGCAGCAGCTAATTCTCCGTAACTCAGCGCGGCAAGAATTGTCATCACACCTGTGACTAACCAAGCCATAAGTAACATCCCCGGAGTTTGCACCTGACGGGAAATATCCGCGGAAACAATGAAGATCCCCGAGCCAATCATTGAACCGATAATGATAGCTGTGGAATCAAATAAGGACAATTTCTTGTCTGATGCTTTTTCGTTTTTCATTCTAAAAATTTCTTATTCAAATAAAGAAAATTATTTCAATACAATAGCTATTTTCGTCACATGACTCGTCAACAATTATATGAACAAATTCAGCGCAAAAAGTCTTATTTGTGTGTTGGTCTTGATACGGATATCAATAAAATTCCAAAGCACCTCCTAAAACTTGCTGATCCTGTTTACGAATTCAATCGCCAGATCATCGATGCTACTTCTGAATACTGTGTTGCCTATAAACCGAATCTGGCCTTTTATGAGGCTTTAGGACCGGATGGATTGAGAAGTCTAAAGAGAACTGTAGATCACATTTCAGCTGACATCTTCACTATTGCTGATGCTAAACGTGGTGATATCGGAAATACATCAGAAATGTATGCAGATGCTTTTTTCAACTATTACAATTTTGATTCAGTTACTGTCGCTCCTTATATGGGAAAAGATTCCGTTGTTCCGTTTTTGAAAAATGGGAAATGGGTCATCTTACTTGCGCTCACAAGTAATTCAGGATCTATGGATTTTCAGATGATGGAAGTTTGTAATAACGTTGAACAAACAGACACAAAATTATTTCAGCAAGTTCTTCGTCATGCTAGAAAATGGGCCGATGAAGATTCACTTATGTTCGTTGTCGGGGCAACGCATCCTGAGCTTTTTAAAATGATCCGAGAAATCGCGCCTGATAATTTCCTTCTTGTTCCCGGAGTAGGAGCGCAAGGCGGAAGTTTGAAAGAACTTTCTGAAACAGGAATGAATTCTATGTGCGGATTGCTTGTCAATTCGTCGCGACAAATTATTTATGCGTCGACAGGAGAAGACTTTGCTGATAAATCACGCGAACAAGCTCAATATATGCAGAAAGAAATGCATGAATTGTTAGATCGTCTATTATAAGAAACAGGACTTTCACTTGTTGAATTTACTTTTGAAGAAAATTCAAAACAAGTGACTGAATCATTCCTCCATTACATCTGGAAAAGCCGTCTGTTCAATTTTAATCAATTGAAAACTATGGATGGGCACGATGTAGAAATCATCCATCCCGGAACTCATAATACGAACGCAGGTCCGGATTTTTTTAATGCTCAATTAAGAATAGACAATACACTCTGGGCAGGTAATGTTGAGATCCATGTCACTGCTTCCGAATGGGTCAAGCACGAACATCATAAAGATGCTTCCTATGATAGTTGCATCCTTCATGTCGTCTATGAAAATGATACAGTCACGCGGAGGATGGATGGCTCGATTATTCCTGCTATTGAATTAAAGGGACGCTTTCCAAATTATCTGTGGGATAATTTCATTGCCTTGATTGGCGAAAACGAGTGGGTTCCCTGCGGACATAGAATCAAAGAAATTGAAGAAGAAGTTTGGACAGAACTTTTTCAATCGATGGCGGAAGAAAGATTGATTTTAAAGGCTCGTCATATTTTAATTTCATTGCAAGGATTGAAAAATGACTGGGAAGAATGTTTCTATCAATATCTCTGTAAGAATTTTGGTTTTCAATTGAATGGTATGCCGTTTGAAATGTTGGCAAGAAGTCTGCCTCTGAAAATTGTGAGAAAGGAGCAGGGAACTGTTGGAAATTTGGCTGCGCTTTTTTATGGACAAGCCGGAATGTTGGAGAGAGATTTTCTTGATGAATATCCCTTAGACATTAAAAAGAAATACCAATTTCTGCAATCAAAATATTCTTTAAAGCCGATTCATTTTTCGACGTGGAAATTTCTTCGGATGCGACCTGTAAATTTTCCGACTATTCGAATTGCACAGTTGATCGTATTATTGCAAAACACAAGCAACCTATTTTCTCATGCCCGTGATCTGGAGAAAATTAAAGATTTCCACGAGCTATTTAGTTTCCCTATTGATAGATATTGGTCGGATCATTATCTCTTCGATAAAAACTCCGTCACAAAAGATAAGGCCATCGGAAAAACCTCAATTGATAACCTGATCATCAATACGATTGTCCCCTTTTTATATGCATGGGGAACTTTTACGGACTCGGAGGCTTATAAATTGAAAGCAAAGTCATTTCTCTTTGAACTTTCTCCTGAAAATAATCGTATCATTGAAAAGTGGGAACAATGTGGTGTAAAGGCCGAAAATGCCGGCGATTCCCAGGCATTGATCCAGTTAAAACAATATCATTGCTCAGAAAAAAAATGTTTAACTTGCAGCATTGGAATGAAATTGATTAACACACTACCATGACTCTGATAAATAACATCCGTACCTTTTTCGAAAAGCAAGCCTTTGGCGTTTGTGCCTGGCTGGGCGATAAATTGCATATGCGATCTTCTGTAATCAGATTGTTTTTTATTTATGCATCTTGTCTAACCGTTGCTTCTCCTCTGATCATTTATATGATCCTTGCCTTCTGGCTGAAAATGAAATCTTATGTGAGAGCCAAACGCACCTCTGTCTTTGACCTCTAGCATTTTTCATTTTTCATTCTTCATTTTTCATTCTTCATTATTAGTTATTAGTTATTAGTTATTAGTTATTAGTTATTAGTTAAAAAAGATGGCTCAATCTTTAGTCAACATCAATCTAAGGTATTTCAAGAAACTTTACATTGCAATTGGCTTAATACTTTCCGTACTTATTATCGGTATTGTTGGATTTATTTCGATTGAAGACTATAATTTTGTGGATGCATTATTCATGACCATCATTACAATTGGTACTGTTGGCTATGGAGAAGTAAAGGAATTGGATGATGCAGGAAAATTATTTACATCATTTCTCATCATCATAAGTATTACTACATTCGCTTATGCAATTTCCGTGATCACGCGTTATGTGATCGAAGGGGAGTTTCAAACTTATTTCAGACATTATAAAGTGAACAAAGAAATTCGGAAATTAAAAGGACATGTCATCGTTTGTGGCTATGGTCGTAACGGACGACAAGCTTGTGAGCAATTGCGATCAGGAAATGTAAAATTTGTTGCTATCGAATCGAATCCTCAGATTATTGCAGCTATGCATGAAGATGAGAATATTCTATTCATTGAAGGTGATGCAACAAAAGATGAGATCCTAATAGAAGCCGGCTTAGAAAATGCAAGAGCATTGATAACAGCATTACCAAGTGATGCTGCAAATGTTTTTGTTGTGTTAACTGCACGAGATAAAAATCCTAAATTAAAGATCATAAGTCGCGCATCTGATGATGCTTCTGAACATAAATTAAAAAGGGCCGGTGCCGACAATGTCATCATGCCCGACAAGATAGGAGGGACTCATATGGCTGCATTGGTAACAAAGCCTGACGTTCTTGAATTCATTGATCATATAACGGGTCGGATCAATATTCGTCTTGAAGAAATTCATTTTAGTAGTCTACCTGAAACAATGCAGAATAAATCTATTCGGGAATTACAAATTAGAAATAAAACCGGTGCTAATATTATTGGTTTTAAAACTTCAGAAGGTGACTATGTCATAAATCCATCACCGGATACCATCATGATGCGTGATGCGAAATTATTTGTACTTGGTACTGAAGAACAAGTAGCTAAATTTAATGAAATCCTTAAGTAAATAATGAAAACGATTTTAGTCACGGGTAGTAATGGGCTTTTGGGACAAAAAATAATTTATGCTCTTCGTAACCGAGACGATGTGAAATGTATCAGTACATCTCGTGGTGAAAATAGAATGAGTGCAAAAGATGGTTACATCTATAAATCGATGGACATCACCGATTCATCATCAATAGAAAATGTATTTGAAAAGCATCGTCCTGATGTTGTCATCAATACGGCAGCAATGACCAATGTTGACGCATGCGAAAATAATAGAGATGAAGCATGGTTGTTGAATGTGCAATCCGTTGAATATATAATTGATGCATGCAAAAAATACGATGCGCATCTGGTTCACTTGTCAACCGATTTTGTTTTTGATGGAAGAAATGGTCCTTACCTTGAAACAGATGAACCCAATCCATTAAGTTTTTATGCTCACACAAAATATGAAGGTGAGAAGTTGATTGAGAAGAGTGGAATCTCATTTGCCATACTTCGGACAATTATCATTTACGGTGTTGTCGATGATAATAGTCGTTCAAATGTTGTGCTTTGGGCAATAAATTCTCTGAAGAATAAAAAATCCATCACTGTTATAAATGATCAATATCGCTCTCCTACATTAGCTGAAGATCTGGCCGATGCCTGCGTTTCTGCTGCTTTGAAAAATGCAAAAGGCATCTACCATGTTTCCGGTCGTGAAGTCATGAATATTTTAGATATCGTAAGAATTGTTGCGGACTATTTTGAACTCGATCAGCAATATATTATTCCTACAAGCTCGGCAGATCTGAAGCAACCTGCTGTTCGTCCTCCTGTTACCGGATTCATCATCACAAAAGCAGTGAATGAATTGGATTTTAAACCGCGTACTTTTATTGAAGGACTTTCTCATTTAAAGAACCAGCTTTTATTGGTTGCAGAAAAAAATTGATTGACTTTCATTTGTAGAACAAATTGTTTTGCAAGTGAAACGAAAGAAAATTAAATCAGTCTGGAAAGAATATCTCACGCTCTCAATGCGTGAACGGAGAGGATTGTCAATACTTTTAAGTATCCTTTTATTTCAATTGGTCTTTCTATTTTATCTGAATAACATCAATCTAGAATATCCATATCCGGATTTCGATACTGTCAGAAAATTACGAAATGAAATTCAAATTGAAGAAATTGAAAAGCCAAATTTAAAAATTGATGCTGTTTTAGTCGCCAATCTCTCTCCTTTTGATCCCAACAAATTAGAATCGCAGCAATGGATGAATTTTGGTTTATCTGAAAAACAAGCGCATTCAGTTTTAAATTATCTCAAGAAAGGTGGGAGCTTTAAAACAAAAAAAGATGTCAAGAAAATTTATGGGATGAATGATAAATTGTACGCAACACTTTTTCCTTACATCGATCTTCCTGATTCATTTATTCACAAAGAGCAATTTTATAAAAAGAATGAACGACCTCATTTTGTTCTGCTTGAAATTAATTCGGCTGATTCAATTGAATTGGAGAAGCTGAAAGGAATTGGTTTAACATTGGCTTCAAGAATTGTGAAGTATCGGAATCGCCTCGGTGGATTTATCGACGTTTCTCAATTAAAAGAAGTATGGGGATTGAATGATACTTTGTACCAATTAGTCATTACTCAAATTCAACTTAGGAATCCACCGGATATTCGTTACTTAAGTCTGAATCGAGATTCATTTCAAGTGTTTTCAAATCATCCTTATATCGGGAAAAAAATAGCCGGCTTGTTTCTTAATTATCGTAAGCAACACGAACGAATCAATAGTGTTGACGAATTGAAAAATCTTCCTTTGCTATCTGATGAAATCTTCCGTAAACTTGCGCCCTATCTGAAAGTGGATTGAAATTCATTATTTTGAAATTTTCAATCAGTTTTCGCTAAAGAACCACAAGAACTTATGGAATTCGGTACTAACGAAAGCCAGGCATTGATTGCCGATACGGTCAAAAAATTCGCTGAAACGCATATTCGTCCGAATATTATGGAATGGGACGAGGCTCAGATCTTCCCGGTTGAACTTTTCAAAAAAATGGGAGAGCAAGGCCTTATGGGAATTCTTGTCCCTGAAAAATATAACGGTTCTGGATTGAGCTATTTTGAATATGTAACTGCAATAATTGAAGTTGCTCGAGTTTGTGGTTCTATCGGACTTTCAATGGCTGCTCATAATTCTCTTTGCACGGGTCACATTATGGCTTTTGGAAATGAGGAGCAGAAAATGAAGTACCTCTCTAAACTAGCTACCGGTGAATGGATTGGTGCTTGGGGTCTTACAGAAGCAAATACAGGAAGTGATGCAATGCGAATGCGTTGTGTTGCTAAGCAAGAGGGTGACTATTGGATCATCAACGGAGCAAAAAACTGGATCACTCATGGTAAAAGTGGAGATGTAGCAGTTGTACTTGCCCGAACAGGTGAGCTTCTCGATTCACATGGAATTACAGCTTTTGTTGTTGAAAAAGGAACTCCCGGTTTTAAAGCAGGAAAGAAAGAAAATAAATTAGGAATGCGTGCCTCTGAAACAGCCGAATTGATCTTTGAAGATTGTAAGGTTCACAAATCTCAAATTCTGGGAAATATCGGAGATGGATTTAAGCAGTCAATGAAGGTCCTCGATGGTGGTAGAATCTCAATTGCTGCGCTTTCTATAGGTATAGCTAAGGGTGCTTACGATGCCGCATTAAAATACAGCTGTGAACGTGAACAATTCGGTAAACCGATCTCTCAATTTCAAGCAATTTCGTTCAAATTGGCTGATATGGCCACTAAAATTGAAGCTGCCGAACTTCTTACAATGCAAGCTGCGGATCTCAAAAACAGAGGCGAAAAAGTCACTAAACAGAGCGCTTTTGCTAAATATTATGCATCCGAAGTTGCTGTTCAAGTTTCGACCGATGCTGTTCAAATTTTTGGCGGTTATGGCTACACAAAGGACTTCCCGGTAGAGAAATTTTACCGCGATTCTAAGCTCTGTACCATAGGAGAAGGAACTAGTGAGATCCAAAAACTAGTAATCTCCAGAGAAATCTTAAAATAATTTGTTTATCCAAAAGAAATCAATACTTTTGCCCTCCAAATCTTAAAATTAACAATGATCATCGTTCCGATTAAAGAAAACGAGTCAATCGACAAGGCTCTTAAGAAATTTAAAAAGAAATTCGAACGCACAGGTGTAGTTCGTGAATTACGTCGTCGCCAAACTTTTGAAAAACCATCAGTTGAGCGTCGTCAGGAAATCATTCATGCGAAATATATTTCGAACATGAAAAGAACCAACGTCCTTTAATTTGGTCGATTGTAAAGAATAATTATGCTACCTTTACTGTTACTGTAACCTTTAGGTCGCATGACAGATATAATAACATAAATGTGAAAGAGAAACGAATGTAATCCATTTGTTTCTCTTTTTTTATTCAATATGGTCGTACAAAGTTTTCTTCAATATATACGTTTTGAAAAACGTTTTTCAGCCAATACAGTCTTGGCGTATGAAAATGACCTCAAGCAATTTTTTGAGTTCCAGAAAAAGCTCTATGAAGTAGAAAATCCCGGTGACATCAACCAGTCAATGGTACGTTCATGGATGGTAAGCATGATGGAAAAAGGAGTAGGGGCAAGATCTGTCAACCGAAAAATTACCTCTCTCAAAACATTCTATAAATTTCTTCTAAGACGAGGCGATGTAAAAACAAATCCTCTCCTCAAAGTTATATCGCCCAAAATATCAAAACGACTTCCGGTTTTTGTTGAAGAAAGTAAAATGAATTTACTTTTTACAGAAGTGAACTTTGGGGATGGTTTTGATGCCTTAAGAGATCGACTCATTCTTGAAATACTCTATGCTACCGGAATGCGGAGAGCGGAGTTAATTGGCCTAACAGATGAACGTATTGACCTGTACCAGTGTCAGGTAAAAGTTCTGGGAAAAAGAAACAAAGAGCGCATTATCCCGTTTACTTCTAAGTTAAAGGATTTGATAGAAGAATATCTAATTGCCCGAAAGGAAATTGCTCCATTCCCTGCATCTTTTTTCGTATCTTCAAAAGGAATTAGTATGTACCCAAAGATGGTTTATAGAATTGTAACAGAACGATTGAGTGCAGTAACAACTTTGGAGAAAAAAAGTCCACATATTTTACGACACACTTTTGCAAC
>JANOBV010000024.1:0-4790 GCA_031411835.1 Bacteroidota bacterium
CCTAATTAGCCTTCCTCACAAATTTCGTCAAAATAACAATCTGCTGCCCTTCAATCTTACCTTCTATTTGCGCAGTGTTGTCGTTTACTAATTTGATATTTTTTACAACGGTTCCAATCTTTGCATTGATCTGCGAACCTTTTACATCGAGCGATTTAATGAGTGTAACTGAATCACCGGTCGCTAGTTTTATTCCATTGCTGTCCAAGTGAAAATCTTCAGCTTCTGTTTCATGATGATCGCCTGTCGCTTTCGCCCATTCTAAATTTTCATCATCAAGATATAATTGATCGATCAAATCTGCGGCCCACGTTTCATTTTGCATTCTGTTCAACAATCGCCAAACTACTACTTGCACTGCAGGGACTTCACTCCACATACTTTCTCTTAAGCATGACCAATGTGTAGGATCAAGTTCTTCTTTTTTCTCTAGTTGATTTAAACATTTCTCACAAACGAATAAACAATTTTCCGCACGTGAACCACCATCAGGTGGAATGGAATAAACAGAAAGATTTGTTGTTGATTGGCAGAGCTCACAATTGTTGTTGCTTCGCTCTTGGAGTTGTACTTCGATTGACATAATTTTTATACTAAATACCATTAAACCTCTTCGCCACAGTTTCCCAGTTCACCAAATTCCACCAAGCTTTAATATATTCCGCTCTGCGGTTTTGGTACTTTAAATAATAGGCGTGTTCCCAAACATCAAGCGCTAAAATTGGTATGCCTTTTTCTGTTGCTACATCCATCAATGGATTGTCTTGATTTAGTGTTGAGGTAATAACTAACTTATTGTCGGGCGTTTTTATAAGCCATGCCCAACCCGAACCGAATCGTTTTGCCGCTGTCTCTTCAAATCGCGCAGTAAAACTTTCCATTGTACCGAAAGAAGCATTCAATGCTGAAATTAATTTATCATCTTTCGGATTTCCACCAGCATTGGGCGACATCGAATTCCAGAAGAAAGTATGATTCCAATTTCCACCGGCATTGTTTCTTACTGCCATACTATATTTTGCAGTATTACTTAACAGGTCTTCCAATGACGATTCAATCTTTCCATCTTTCATCTCAGCGTTCAAATTGTTGACATAAGCTTGATGATGTTTAGTATAATGAATCTCCATCGTTTGTTTATCGATGTGTGGCTCGAGTGCATCAAATGAGTACGGCAATGGTTCTAGTTTGAAAACAGAAAACGTGTCCTCATTCGTTAATTCTGATGCAGCTTTGGCAACCGATGTTGTAAGAAATTGAGCACCTATTCCCGCTATTGCCAGAAGGGAGCCCTTTTTCAAAAAGTCGCGGCGTGATGATTCCATAATTGAGTTGATTGAGATAAAATTCTAATCAAACGTAATCAATTTTTCAGAGCGTAAAATGAATATTTTTGACTAGTAAATGAATTTCATGGGCGAATGGATTTATAAACATGCAATTGTCTGTACTTTCTCCTTACCTTTCAGATACTATTCTTGATAAATGCCTTCATTCGCTAAAATTGTGATTGAAAGCGTTAAATTAATGACATTTAATCTTTAAATTTCTGTAAATTTACTTCAATAACCCTTCCCTAATTTCGAATGAAAAAAAATCTAACTGAATTCATTTTGATAAAAATAAAATATCTGACTGCATTTTGTATGATGCTTGTCATGCTATTTTGTCAAGCGTCAAATAATTCTGCTCAAGCTCAAATTGTAATCAATGAATTATCTGCTTCCAACACTTCTATTATTCAAAATGGTCTAGATAATTATGATGATTGGATTGAGATCTATAATTCCGGTGCAAGTGCTGTTAATCTTTCCGGCTATCATTTATCGGATGTCAATACAGAATTGGACCTCTTTTCATTTCCGTCTTATGTATTACAACCGGATTCACATCTTTTGGTATTTGCATCAGGCCAAAATAAAACAAATGTCTCCGATCATTGGGAAACGGCTATCAATGCAAATAACACATGGAAATATTATTCTGCAGTAGCGACTCCTGATACAAATTGGAGAAATCGTTCTTTCAATGATGGAGCTTGGTCGTCAGGTGCAGGTGGTATCGGTTTTGGAGATGGTGACGATGCAACGACAGTAACTCAATGTAGAGCGGTGTTATTAAGAAAGACGTTTAATGTTGTTGATACACCTCAATTAGTAAATGCAATTCTCAATATTGATTATGATGATGGCTTTGTTGCATATTTAAATGGAGTAGAAATTGCTCGTGCAAATATTGGAACAACAGGAATTCGACCGGGTTATAGAGAACTCTCAGTGCTAAGTCATGAAGCAAATATGTATACTGGAGGCGCTCCCGATTCTTTTTTCATTGATCACGCTAAATTCAAAAGTGCTTTGGTACAAGGATCAAATGTACTTGCTGTTGAAGTTCACAATCAAACAAACTCCTCGGACGACCTTTCGTCTATCGTTTATTTTTCTCTCGGCATCCAAAATACAGGAACTGTATATGGTCCGACTCCATCATTCTTTGTAAATCCACCTAAAGAATACTACAATGCAAATTTTAAATTAAGTCGGAATGGTGAAACGATCTATCTTTCTAATGCGTCTTTGTCAATCGTCGACAGTAAAACATATTCTCCTTTACAGACAGATAATTCTACAGCAAGAATTCCGGACGGATCAGGAAATTGGTGCATTGTAAATACACCTTCGCCGGGATCGACAAACAATAATTCTACGTGCTATACAGCATACGCAATTCCACCTGTATTCTCCATTACCGCCGGATTTTATCCATCTACTCGTTGGCTTACTCTTACTAATCCGCAAGGTGGCGTGATTCGTTATACTCTTAATGGTGACGAACCAACGAATTCTTCTACTGCATACCTTTTTCCAATTTTTTTAAATAGGACAACGGCTGTTAGAGCAAAAGTTTTTGCAAATGGATTACTTCCATCTTCAACAGTCACCAATACTTATTTCATTGGAGAAAATATTACTCTTCCGGTTTTTGCCATCAATACAGATTCATTGAATTTGTGGGATCCGAACACGGGAATCTATTCCTTCGGTCCAAATGCACAGCCAAATTTTCCATACTTCGGTGCAAACTTCTGGCAAGATTGGAAAAAGACAGCTACCATAGAATATTATGATCGTGACAAAAATCGCATCTTCAATTTCGACGCGGATATTTCTATTTATGGAAATTATTCTCGAGCACATCCGCAAAAAAGTTTGGAAATTAATTTAAGTGATCGACTTGGTCAAGGTCAGGTCGATTACCAATTGTGGTCAACAAAACAACAGATCGGAAGTACAAACGATTTTATTCTCCGAAATTCCGGAACGGATTATAACCTTGTCCATTTCCGCGATGCTTTTATGGAAAGAGTATTGCGCAATACCAATACAGGATACATTGCTGCTGAACCTGTAGTCATGTTCTTGAATGGAAATTTCTGGGGAGTATTTACCATCAATGAAAATCATGATCAACATTGGATGGATCAAAATTATGGATTGAATGACAAACAAATCGATTACTTCAAAGAGTATGGAAGTGTAGTAGAGGCAAAGCGAGGAACAACAGATTTTTTCTGGCAAACATATAATTATGCCATCACACAAGATTCTTCGACACAACAATTTTATCAATACATCGATTCGACTTGGGATTTGAAGAATGTAATGGATTATTTTTCGGCTGAAACCTATTTCAATAATGGCGATTGGATCGGCGATTGGACTAACAATATTAAAATTTGGAGACCAACTTCTCCTGTAGGAAAATTCAGATACTTAGTTTATGATCTTGACTTTGGATTAGGTTACGATGCAAATTTTACCCAAAACAGACTCAGCAAGGCATTGCATCCTACTGCAACGTGTTATACTTCAAATTTGTTTAATGGGTTTTTACGAAGTGCAAAATTTAAACGAGATTTTATAAATCGTTATGCTGATCTTATCAATACAGTATTTCTTCCAAGCGAAATGTTCCCTATCATGCACCAATACCAGGATAGCATGGCTTACGATATGCCTCAACATTTCGCAAAGTGGGGAAGTAATATGACTGCATGGCAAAGTAATATTAATGTAATGCGGAATTTCATTAATCTACGTGCCGATACTGCAAGAAGTCAGATCAGAGATGAATTTGGTTTGCAAGGAAAAGTTTTGTTGACATTGGAGGTTAATCCTTCGAATGCCGGACGAATTCAGATCTCTACTATTACTCCCGAAACATATCCTTGGTCGGGCGTTTACTTCAATGGTAATCCGGTTACGATTACTGCAATTCCAAATCCCGGATTTACATTCGATCATTGGAGCTCACCAATTGTAATTGGAGGAAATGATCCTAGTCAAGTTGCCACTTATAATTTTACGGATACGGATGCCGTAACTGCCCATTTTACCGGAAGCTCAATCACACCACAGTTAACAATAAGTGAATTCAATTACAATTCTTCATCGGCATTTCCAGCAGATGATTGGATCGAATTACATAACTATGGTACTTCTCCTTTAGATATTTCGGGATGGCAGTTGAAAGATGAAAATGATTATAATACATTCACGTTTCCCGTTTCAACTGTAATTCCACCAAACGGATATTTAGTTGTTGCGGAAGAGCTCGCGCAATTCAAAATAGTATATCCGCTTGTTGCAAACGTAATTGGGTCGCTTGGTTTTAATTTTAGTAATGCCGGCGAACAAATTCGACTTCTAAAAAATGATGGTGTTGTATTTAAGTCATTCAATTTTCAAGATGTATCGCCATGGCCAAGTGCGCCCGATGGCCAAGGTTAC
>JANOBV010000025.1:0-20964 GCA_031411835.1 Bacteroidota bacterium
CAAACCTAAAATAAGGTTTTTGCTCGCCATTATTCAGCTACAGGCCCGAGCATATCGAGTCTTTAGGCTGCCATCACATCGACACATACCACCCGAAACGTCTCGCCCACAAAAGTTCACGGAATGAGACTCTTAAATTCCGTGAACTTTTGTGTAACTTGTGATCTTGTGTTTAGTTTTTAAAGAGCAGAAATTCTTCTCTTAGCATCTAAAAACTCATTCCAAACTTCTTTTACAATTTCCCCCGCAGGAGTAATTTTATCAATTGCCGCAGAAACTTGACCAATCTCCAACTCGCCTTCATCCATATCCCCTTCAAACATTCCCATCTTAGCACGTGCGCGGCCAAGAATTGTTTTCAATTCATCAACAGTCGAACCTTTTGCTTCTGCTTCCGCAACTTGATTGAAAAAACTATTTCTCATTAAGCGAACAGGAGTCAGTTGTTTTAGCATTAACATCGTTTCGCCTTCTTCGCTGTTTACTACTTTCGATTTGAAAGCTTCATGACCGGATGATTCAACAGATGCAACGAATCGTGTTCCCATTTGAACAGCTTCCGCACCCAATGCAAAACAAGCAAGCATTGAACTTCCCGTTGCAATGCCGCCTGCTGCGATCAATGGTAGTTTTGTTGCTTCACGAATTATTGGAATTAGAACGAGTGTTGTTGTTTCTTCGCGACCATTATGTCCGCCCGCTTCGAACCCTTCAGCAACAATTGCATCAACGCCGGCTTCTTCGCATTTCAATGCAAACTTCTTATTGGCGATCACATGAACGACTTTTATGCCATGCGATTTTAATTTGGCTGTCCAAGTCTTCGGATTGCCGGCAGAAGTGAAAACGATAGGAACCTTTTCTTCAATAATGATGTCCATGATCTCTTCAACATTCGGATAAAGTAAGGGTACATTCACTCCAAAAGGTTTCGAAGTTGCCTGTTTGCACTTTTGAATATGACTCCTTAAAATATCCGGATACATCGATCCGGCACCAATTAATCCTAGTCCGCCGGCATTGCTAACGGCAGAAGCCAGTTCCCATCCACTACACCAGATCATACCAGCCTGAATTATAGGATATTCGATCCCGAAAAGTGAAGTGATTCTATTGTTCATTAGTGAAGTAAATTAGTCGCTAAAAGCAGGATTTTATGCGCCAAAAATAATACTTTTACGGTCCGGAATCAGCACAAATCAATTAATGTTATGAAAGCAATTATTCCTGTTGCAGGGATTGGTAGTAAACTAAGACCACATACGCATACACAACCGAAAGCATTAGTGCCCGTTGCTGGCAAGCCAATCTTGTCGCACATTGTTGACAAGCTGGTTTCTGCAGGAGTAAACGACTTTATATTTGTTATTGGGTATTTAGGCAATAAGATTGAAGAATATATAAAGTCTAATTATCCTTCACTCACTACAAGCTTCGTCATTCAGGATCCTCGTGAAGGAACCGGACAAGCCGTTTGGTTAACCAAAGATCTAGTCGATTCCAAAGAAGAAGTTATCATCGCTTTAGGTGATACTATTTTTGACATTGATCTCAAAGAGGTAATCACTTCCAGCGGATCTTTACTAGGAGTAAAAAAAGTGCTTGATCCAAGGAATTTCGGTGTCGCTGAATTAGATGAGTCAGGAATTATAAGACATGTTATAGAAAAACCTCCAATTCCAAAATCAAATCTTGCTTTGGTTGGAATTTATAAGATCAAAGAAACGAAGCAACTTTTCGAAGCTTTAGATCATATGATTTCCGAGAATAATAGAACTCAAGGTGAATTTCACTTGACAGATGCTATAATGCTGATGATCACAAATGGTGTCATCTTCAAAACTTTTCCGGTTGAGAATTGGTATGATTGCGGAGTGAAAGACAATTTACTCGAGACAAATGCAATGTTACTTAAGAAAAATTGCAAGCCTGTCGATTCATCTAAATTTGAAAATACTATTATCATTCCACCGGTAAGTATTGCCGACTCATGTCAGATCAGTAATAGCATCATTGGTCCAAATGTTTCCATTGGAGAAAATACAATTGTCAATTATACGATCCTCAAAGATTCAATCATCGGTTCATATTCTGAATTGAAGAATGCTGTATTGCATCATTCAGTAATTGGAAGTGATGCTTCACTTCAAGGACTTAGCCAATCGCTCAATTTAGGTGACAGCACAGAGATTGATTTTGGTTGATATCATATTTAAATATTACAACACGAATAACAGAAATAACAAATCTTAATATGGAAAAAGATACAGAGATTTTCAGTCTCATCAATAAAGAAAAGAAACGTCAACAACACGGAATTGAATTGATCGCTTCTGAAAATTTTGTAAGCAAGCAAGTAATGCAGGCAATGGGTTCTTGTCTGACAAATAAATATGCAGAAGGTTTGCCGGGGAAACGTTACTATGGCGGATGCGAAATCGTAGATCAAGTTGAACAAATTGCAATCGACAGAGCGAAAACGTTATTCAATGCAGCTTGGGTGAATGTGCAACCACATTCCGGTGCGCAGGCTAATGCTGCTGTAATGCTTGGTGTCATTCAACCTGGAGATACAATACTTGGATTTGATCTGTCGCATGGTGGTCACTTGACCCATGGTTCTTCTGTTAACTTCTCAGGTAAGTTATATCGTCCTACTTTTTATGGTGTTCGTCAAGAAACCGGTCAGGTTGATTATGATGCAATGGAAGCAACAGCATTGAAAGAAAAACCGAAACTTATTATTGCAGGAGCATCTTCTTATTCGCGCGATTGGGATTTTATCAGAATGCGTAAGATCGCCGATAAAGTTGGCGCTTTATTGCTTGCTGACATCGCTCACCCCGCAGGATTGATCGCTCGCGGATTATTGAACGATCCACTTCCCTATTGTCATATCGTTACAACTACAACACATAAAACGTTGCGCGGCCCTCGTGGTGGAATGATCATGATGGGACAAGATTTCGAAAATCCAATGGGACATAAAACTCCTAAAGGCGAAATCAAAATGATGAGTGCTGTATTGGATGCCGCTGTTTTCCCGGGAACACAAGGCGGACCATTAGAACATGTGATCGCTGCGAAAGCAGTTTCATTTGGAGAAGCTCTTACTGATGAGTATTTCAAATATTGCGTTCAAATGGTTAAGAATGCCAAAGCAATGGCGAATGCATTCATCGGACTTGGTTACAAGATCATCAGTGACGGGACTGACAATCACTCTATGTTGATCGATCTAAGAAGTAAAAATGTTACAGGTAAATTAGCAGAGAACATTCTTGTAAAAGCAGACATTACTGTAAACAAAAATATGGTTCCATTCGATGATAAATCACCTTTCATCACTTCAGGTATTCGTGTAGGAACTCCTGCAATGTCTAGTCGTGGAATTAAAGAAAAAGATTGCGAGAAGATCGTTAAACTAATCGACGAAGTTCTGATGAACCACGACAATGAAACGAAAGTTGCGGGGGTTAAGAAGAAAGTGAATGCGATGATGGAGAAGTTTCCGTTATATTAAATCTAAATGAAAAATGAAGAATGAAAAATGAAGGGCTACATTTTTCATTCTTCATTTTTCATTTTTTTCTATTCCATCCAACTCCGATAATAATCCTCCGACATAATCTCCAAAGCTTGCTTCGTAATCGAAAGAGGTCTGAATGTATCAACCATCACAGCAAGCTCTTTCGTTTCTTTTTGTCCGATACTTTTTTCAACAGTCCCCGGATGAGGGCCATGCGGAATTCCGGCAGGATGTAAAGTGATCATTCCACGAGTAACAGATTTTCTACTCATAAAATCTCCATCAACGTAATAAAGGACTTCATCTGAATCGATATTGCTATGATTGTATGGAGCCGGAATGCTTAATGGATGATAATCGTACATTCTTGGCACAAACGAACAGATCACGAAATTATGTGCTTCGAATGTTTGATGAATTGGTGGTGGTAAATGTAATCGACCGGTGATCGGTTCAAAATCATGAATGGATAAAATGTATGGATACAAATTTCCATCCCACCCAATTGCATCAAACGGATGAGATGCGTATATATAAGGATAAATAATTCCTTGCTTCTTTATAAGTATTTTGAATTCACCTTTCTGATCAGTTGTCTCTAATTTTTCAGGCTTGCGAATATCACGTTCGCAGAATGGCGCATGTTCTTCTAATTGTCCGTAGGTATTTCTATAGCGTTTTGGAAATTCAATTGCTGTAAATGACTCAACAATAAATAATCGATTATTCTTATCTGCAAAATGTAATTGATAAACTGTCCCTCTCGGTACTACTATGTAATCACCGTATTTAAAATCGAGATTCCCATAGATCGTTTTTATAGTTCCATTACCTTCATGAATAAAGATCACTTCATCAGCATCTGCATTCTTGAAAAAATAATCAGTCATGGAGGACTGCGGTGATGCCAATGTAATATGTACATCAGAATTTACAAGAACGGGAACTCTACTTTTCAAATAATCATCAGTCGGCTTTACATGAAATCCTTCGAAGCTTTGATGCTTGAGCGATTTTTCAAATGCAATTTCAGGAGCAATTGAATACGGCTCGCCTATTTCTTTGATCAGAGTAGGCGGATAACAATGATATATTAATGAGTAAACATTAGAAAAACCATGTGTAGAAACTAATTCTTCAGCATAAAGTTCTTTGTTAGGCTTTCGAAATTGTGTATGTCGTTTAGGAGGCAAACTTCCTAACTTGTGATATTGAGCCATGAAATCGTTTTTTTACAGTTCAAATTTAACTATTTCTTGTCAAATCAAACCTGTCTTTTTTCATCTTGAAATATGATTTATGATCAATTGCAGTTAAAAAGTTCCCTTTTTTCAGTAATAAACAATTCACAGCTTGAAAATTCAAGTGCACAGACTAAATATTGAATACCAAACATCCCATTTCTTACATCGGTAAGGTATCATAGCCATTGTAAAAACTTAAGGCCTTCAAATGCGATTAACTTGCTAAGCGGAAACCATGTATTAGGTCCGCACCTAGTGAATTAAAAAATGAACACATGAAAAAATCGAAATTACAGTTGAGAATGGTACTTGCCTTGTTGCTGTTCTTTTCAGCTAACACGTTTGCTACCACTTATTACTCTCGTACATCTGGGGGAAATTGGAATTTAGCTACAACTTGGTCGACTGTTGGATATGGTAATGCAACAAATGCAGGTACATTTCCTTCTGCCGGTGATGTTGCCAATATTGGTGATGGTTATACTGTCCTAATTAATGCAGCTGTTAATTGCGGATCAATTAATATTGGTCAAGGTGTTTCAGGAATCCTGGAATTCAAATCGACATCAAATTATACTGTTAATGTAAGTGGTAGTGTTACTGTCAATACAGGCGGCAAATTCTATTACAACACAGCTGTTGCAAGAACTCACCAATTGAATATTGCAAAGAACTTTACCAACTTCGGACAGGTAGACTTTTATGTTGGTGCCGGACAAATTGTCAATTTGACTTTTAATACAAACTCTAATAGTACAGTTTCAGGAACCGGAACATGGGATTTGAATACTGTTACTTTAAATAAAACAACTGCAATGACATTCAATTTGAATGTTCAAGCAAGTTCTTTTGAATCAGGGATCCGTTCGTTTATTGGAACGTATGGTACTTATGTTCACAATAACACAGGAACTTATTTAATTAACCCTACTGCTGCTACATTTACGATCGGTCCGAACATGATCTATCAAATTCCTCTTGGAACAATGTGGTTTGCATCAGCTGCAGATAACGTTGTGTTACAAGGTGAAATGTATCTTACCGGTGGTGATGTTAAAATAGGAACTACTGTCGGACTTCAAGGATTACGTTATGATCAGAATGGCGCAACGATTCCAAAACTAGATGTTTCATCAGGTAACCTTATTGTTTATGGTGGAATCACATATGGGACTGCATCAAGCACCGAACCTTTCGATTTTAGAATGACAGGTGGAACAATTACACTTAACTCAGGAAGTACAGGCTCAAATCGTCAGTTACTTTATTTGAATGATGTTGCTACAAGTTCATTCTTTATAAGTGCCGGAACAGTTACTTTCCAAAAACCAAATACAAACGGTTCACTTACGATTGACTTTAGTGTACCCGGAACGAATGGTTCAGTAACTTCGAATGGCGGTATCCTTCAATTTGGAAATGCATCAACTGCATCAGGAGCTGTCTTCAATTTCAGACCATATGCAAACGTGACTCTACCTCATTTCAGAGTTACCGGTAGTGCTGGAAATGCAGTTACACTTGCAACATCATTCGGCTCAACAGCAAACTTCAAATTACTTAGTTTATACATTGATGTAAATAAAACATTCGACATCCGTTCAATTGGAGGAGCTGTAGGAGATAGCAAAACAATGACATTACTAGCGACTTGTAATGGTGTTGAAGCGATCTACAATGCAGGTACATTCCAACAACGATTGAGTACTGTAACATTCAATACGACAGGTGCTCAAGCAATCGGCGGTCCAAACATTACAACATTCTACAATTTAAGCATTAACAATGCGAATCATATTACATTAAACAAAGCTGCCAATGTAAATAATATCCTTTCTATGGTGAATGGTAAATTATTTACAACAAATACAAATGTTTTAACATGCGGGTCAGCTGCGTCAGCAAATATTGGTTCAAGCACTTCTTATATTGATGGACCAATGGTTCATACTGTTGCTTCTGCTGTTCTTGCTTCTCGTACATATCCGATTGGAAAAGGTGCTGCCTATCGCCCTGTGGTTTTACAAGTGACTCACAATAATGCTACGTCAGTTACGTATCGCGCGGAAGTTACCAACTCCCCTGCTACTGCTCTTCCTTTCTCTTATCCTCCAACAATTGCAAACGTTTCAGCTGTTAGATATACACGTTTCATCCGTTCAGCTGTAAGTAATTTTACTAGCGGTCGTCTTCAGATGTATTACAATACGGATGACGTTGTTGGTGATAAAAACACGCTTGTTGTTGCGCACGATGATGGTGTTTCTACATGGCAAAACTTTGGCGGTGTCGCTACTGCAAACTGGGTTGGGAATATCACATCGGGATTATTCACAAACTTCAACAACTACTTTGCGCTTGCAAATCCTCCGGGTGGTGGAAATGCGCTTCCGGTTTCTTTAACATCTTTCACAGCTGCATTTGCAGGAAAAAATGTTGAAGTAAAATGGACGACTGAATCTGAAATTAACAACGATTATTTCACTCTTGAGAGATCGTCAGACAATTTCCACTATACAGAACTTACAACTGTAGACGGATCAGGAAATTCTACTACAACACATAACTATACTTACTACGACGAACAAGCGCTTCGTGGAATTTCATACTACCGTTTGAAACAAACAGATTTCGATGGCAACTTTGAATACTTCCCTGTAGCTGTTGTCCAAAATAAAACAAAAGGAACATTTGTTCTTTTCCCAAATCCTGCAAGCAACAGCATCGTTCATCTAAGTGGTGAAACGAATCTGGAAAACGCAGTCGTTACTGTTCAAGATGTAACAGGACGTACAATACCTTCGACTTATAGAGCTACAGAAAATGGCTCAATAGAGATACAAATTGATGAGACTTATTTGAAAACCGGAGCAGTGTATTTTATCAATGCAACGGACGGACAAACAGTGGTCCGAGAAAAATTACTTATCAATTAAAAAATATTTTTCATGGTTTAGTTAGGAATATTGGTTAGGCAAAAAGGGCTCCTTGGTAGGGGCCTTTTTTGTTTTTTATATTCTGCGAGAAAGATAACGACACTTTGAAAATTGCAATCTGCAGGTCGATAGGCGATGTTGAGTGGGTTGACGAAATAATATACTTCATCGAACTCAAAAAACAAGTTCAGTTCGATCGCTTTGCAATAAATAATTAATAAGATAAAACTTTCTTGCTTAATGCTAAGGTTTCGTTTCCGAACTGTATAATATAAACACCACCAGGGGCATTTACTTGAAAATGAAATTTATTTTCGCCGATTACTATTTTAAGTTCGTTCGTAAATATTTTTTTCCCAAGCATGTCATACATTGCTAAATGGAAATTACTATATACTTTAGAATTAAAGTTAAGCTCTAGGACATTTGAACTTATTACTGAATTGAACTGGTAAAATTCCCCACCAAGTTCTCCAATCCCATTGGTGGGTGGCGCTAATTTTACTACCCACACATCCTTACCACCGTGTGGAACTGAAGTTATATCACCATCATTTGATTTTGTATATCCGGTAAAGACAAGGCCACCATCGGAAGTTTGAACGATAGAGTATGCTTCATCATCTTGAGAGCCACCATAGCATTGAGTCCATTCAACATTCCCAACACTATCTAACTTTGCCACTAAAACATCTTTTGATCCATGATTGTTGATGGCATCATTATCTGTACTCTCCGTAGTTCCAATGACAACTACACCTCCATCAACACAAGCTGCAATTGCATGGGGTGCGTCAAACCAACTACCTCCAAGGCATTGTGAGTACAAAACATTTCCAAGTGAATCCATTTTATAGACCCAAAAATCTTCGTAATCAGAATAACCATTACAATGACCTGATGTAACTTTCGCAAGGAAAACAAATCCATTATTTACTTCAACAAGGTCAACACCATTTTCTTCGAGATAGCATTTGTCCCATTCAATATTTCCAGTATCACTAATTTTGACCATCCATACAGTACCTAATGGTGAAGGAAAAGCGCACGTAACATCTCCATCATAAGCAGAATGATACCCATAGACTAAGTATCCTCCACTGCGAACTTTAATAATTGAGCCTATTTCATCCCCAAGTGTACTTCCTAAACAATTTTGCCATTGTATTACACCTAATGAATCTATTTTCACTACCCATACATCTTGACCACCGGGACAGCCGGAAATATCTCCACCATCTCCCTCGGCATGCGAAACAAAAACAAATCCGCCGTCTGAAGTTGTTAAAATTTTTATAGAATGTTCCGTTCCAAAACCTCCATAGCAATGTTGCCAGAGTATATTATTCATACTATCTGTATTCACGATCCAAACATCACCTGTTGTCCCATGAACACCATTTACATCACCGTCATTATAGTACGCTTTACCAATAAAAATTTTTCCACCTGTCAGTGTGTAACATGCGAATGAGATAGATTCATCTGAAATTCCACCAAAACATTTCTGAACTAAGTAAGTTCCATTTGAATTAACTTCTAGTAGCCAAGCATCCTCACCAATATTTCCATGATGACCGCTAACATTTCCGTTAAATGAATTAGTAGTTGCGCCAATCAAATATTTCGATCCATTATAAATTATTGAATTCGAATAATCATCAAGTGTCCCACCATAAGTTTTCTGCCATTGGATTGATGGTGGTTGTGCTACCGTCGTCAGTCCAAAAAAACACAAACAAAAAAGGTGAGAAAATTTACACATAACTATTGTTTAATAAATTTAGCGACATCATTAAATTCGGAACGGACTATATACATGCCCGACGGTAATTTTGAAACATCGATTGAAACTGAATTTTCAATTCTTATTTCGGGAAGGACCCTCGATCGGCAGAATGTTCCACCGATTTATAAATGTAATCAAAATTATTTCTGCATCAAATATAGCTGCATACAATTGCAAACCGTACGAAGATAGGCGGAATGTTGAGCGTAAATTATCGGTACACTTTCATACTAGTATCTGACCAAGCGAAATTCCTGAAGGGTAATGTCATTTAGTTGATCACAAGAATTCTTAATAAGTAAATGCATTTAGAAGCGACAAGCCCTTTAGGGCCGTACTTTTGGTAATACTAGACAACGCGAGCAAGTCAAGCCCCTTTAGGGGCGTACTCTTTAAACACAACACACGTGTCCTTTAATTCAACTGGAAAAAAGTTCCTGCATATATTGGTTGCATGCGACTTTATCCCATATTCAATTGTGAAAAAAGCTGTGTGTTTAAAGAGTGCGCCCCTAAAGGGGCTTAGCGCTCATGCATGTTCCAGGGGTTACCATGAGGCTGGCCCTAATGGGCCTAATAATTCCATAAATTGACAACGAATACATCATTTGGCTAAACTAAATGACATTGTAATGCCGGTGTAGAAGTTACATAATTTCTTAAGTGTCTAATTTTATCGCTCTTAATATTTAAACAAGCTATGCAAAATGAAACTATTTGTTTAAAGAAATTGATGACTTCAAAATTATCTTTTCAATCTTAGCTTTGCTTATACTCTAACCATTGTAATTGATTTTTCTATTCAACAAATTATGTTCCTACTTACCCGGCAGGAATGTCGCTCGACCAGTTTCTAAGCTGAAAGTGTGTCGCTAATTTCCGCTCAACATTCCGCCCATCGTCGTACGGGTTCACAAATTTTCAAGTGAACGAAAAGGAAGAACTTAAAGTGGACGTGTAGGCTCAATAAGAGGGTCGAATTCAATTTTAATGTTCCAATTTTGATTGAATTTTAGCTTCTCCCAAACTATAGAAACGGATATTTTAGTATATTTGCGCTACTAAAAAACCACAGAATGAAATTAGTCAGTTACAGTATAAACAACCAGGAACATCTAGGCTTGTTTATTGAAAATACTATTTACAATCTTTCTCAAAATGCTTCACTACTTGGAAAATCTTTGCCTGATTCAATGGCTTTGTTTTTAAACGGTGGCGACGATGCAATGAAAATTGCTCACCAAGTTAACAACGGTATCGTAAATAAATCAATTAACGCTATTGCTGTAAATGGCAATACTGCTCTACTTGCTCCTGTCCCTCACCCTACTTCGTGTAGAGATGGCTATGCTTTTCGCCAACACGTTGCTGCAGCCAGAAGAAATAGAAAAGTTCCAATGATTCCGGAATTCGATCAGTACCCAATTTTCTATTTTACAAATCATAATGCTATTCAAGGTCCCGGTGATATTGTTTGCATGCCTGATCATTTCCAAAAATTAGATTTCGAACTTGAAATTTCAATTGTCATAGGTAAAAAAGGCAGAAATGTAAAAGCTGCTGATGCTGATTCTTATATCGCCGGATTTATGATCATGAATGACATGAGTGCACGGACTTTGCAAATGGAAGAAATGGTTTTAAATCTTGGTCCTGCGAAAGGAAAAGATTTCTCTACTGTTATCGGACCATGGTTGGTTACTCCTGATGAATTAGAACCCTTCAAGACTTCTGCTAAAAATGGACACGTAGGTAATTCATATGATCTACCAATGACTTGCACTGTGAATGGTAAAATTGTTTCACAAGGAAATGTGAAAGAAATGGATTGGACATTTGCCGAGATTATTGAACGTTGCGCCTATGGTGTTGACATTCTTCCAGGCGACGTGATTGGTTCCGGCACTGTTGGAACAGGTTGTTTTCTTGAATTGAATGGAACAGGATTACTCAATGATGCAAACTATAAAGTTCAATGGCTTCAACCAAATGATGTTGTTGAAATGGAAATAAAAGGATTAGGATTGCTTTCAAATACTATTCGAAAAGACAGTTCAGATTTTTCTATTCTTGCATTGAAAAAAGTGGCTGAGACCACTGCTTAAAAAGTTAAAGTGTTTATGGCTGAACAAACTCCTACAATTCATACTGCGGAAGAAGAAAAGGATATGATCCTTACAGCTTACCGTGCGTTGTTGCGTGCATTGAAGCCATCGCTCGGTAAAGGTGATAAGAAAACAATTCGACAAGCATTCGATATGGCTATGGAAGCTCATAAAGATATGCGTCGTAAAACAGGTGAGCCATATATTTTACATCCGCTTGCTGTAGCACAAATTTGTGCTGAAGAAATTGGTTTGGGTCCGCTTGCAATTGTTTGTGCATTGCTTCACGATACAGTCGAAGATACTCACCTTACTCTCGAAGATATAAAAAGCAACTTCGGTGAAAAGGCTGCATCAATCGTAGATGGTTTAACAAAAATTGCCGGAGTTTTCGATAAAGGAACTTCTCTTCAGGCAGAAAATTTCCGAAAGATGCTTTTGACATTGTCAGACGATGTCAGAGTAATTCTAATTAAGCTAGCCGATCGTTTGCACAACATGCGTACACTCGATAGCATGAAGCGTGACAAGCAATTGAAGATCGCTTCTGAAACAGCTTACCTCTATGCTCCACTTGCGCATCGCTTAGGTCTTTACTCTATCAAAACCGAGTTGGAAGATCTTTCGATGAAATACACTGAGCCTGAGATCTACAATGACATTTTCGATAAAGTTCAGCAGACAAGAAAAGAAAGAAATCGTTTCATCAACGAATTTTCTGAACCGATAAAAAATGAATTAGTAAAACAAGATTTCAAATTCGATATTAAAGGCCGTTCGAAATCGATTCACTCTATTTGGAGTAAAATGAAACGTCAAGGTGTTTCATTCGATGAGATCTATGATCTTTTTGCCATTCGAATTATTATCGATACTGACGAGGAAAATGAAAAACCAATGTGTTGGAAAGCGTATTCCATCATAACGGATTTCTACCACCCGAACCCTGATCGTTTACGCGATTGGGTCTCTACTCCGAAAGCGAATGGTTACGAATCATTACATACAACTGTAATGGGACCAAATGGAAAATGGGTAGAAGTTCAGATCCGTTCGAGAAGAATGGATGAGATCGCTGAGAAAGGATATGCCGCACATTGGAAATACAAAGAGTCGTCTGCTGAATCTGCAATTGATGAATGGATAGAAAAGATTCGCGAACTTCTTGAAAGTCCGGAGACAAATGCTTTGGATTTCATCGACGATTTCAAACTGAATTTATTCTCCGATGAAATTTTCGTATTCACTCCAGGTGGCGATATGAAAACGTTGCCTTCTGGTGCAACTGCTTTAGATTTTGCATTCGAGATACATACAGATCTTGGCAGTAAATGCATTGGTGCAAAAGTGAATCACAAACTGGTTCCGCTTTCACATAAATTACGAAGTGGCGATCAGGCAGAAATTCTTACTTCGAATAAACAAACTCCTAAAGAAGATTGGCTTTCTTATGTGGTAACTGCAAAGGCGAAGTCGAAGATCAAAACGGCGCTCAAAGAAGAAAAGAAAAAATTCGGTGAGGATGGAAAAGAAATTCTGATGCGAAAATTTCGTCATCTTAAGATCGATTTCAATAGTGAAAACATCAACGAACTTCTCGCCTATTATAAAATACCTACAAGTCTCGAATTATTCTACCGAATTGCAAAAGGTGTAATTGATATTTCTGATCTAAGAGAATTTGTTGACGATAAGGGTGTCATCAAAGCGAAAACACCACAACGTATTGAACCGAAGTCATTGGAACAAATGGTTCAGAATATCCGTGGTTCGAGCGACATGCTTGTCATTGGTGAAAGTCTGGACAAGATCGATTACAAATTATCTCCATGCTGTAGTCCTATTCCCGGCGATGACGTTTTCGGTTTCATAACTATCAGCGATGGTATTAAAATCCATCGTACCAATTGTCCGAATGCAATTCAGTTAATGTCAAATTATGCATACAGAATTGTAAAAGCGAAATGGACGAACCAACATCAAATTGCATTCCTTGCCGGAGTACGAATGACAGGAATCGATGAAGTTGGTGTTGTAAATAAGATCTCGAAAGTTATTTCTAGCGAATTGAAAGTTAACATGCGAAGTATTAGCATTGAATCAAACGATGGAATTTTCGAAGGAACGATCATGCTCTTCGTTCACGATACACATCATCTCGATAAATTAATTCAAAAGCTGAAAGAGATTCATGGGATTTTGACTGTCTCTAGAATTGATGGGAAACAGTAAGTTCACTGTTTTAAAAAAGTGATTAACGAGTTTAATGTGGTTAAAGAGTTTAATGTGTCTGAGTTTACTAATTTCATACAACTCACTATCGTAGGAAATTAGTTTTACTTTGCTACTTTCGACTTACCAATTATTACTTACCAAAAAAGAAATGTTACAAGCCGCTAACGTACAAGTATCAGTAAAAAAAATCTTTACTGAATATCTAGAGAAGAAAAGTCATCGGAAAACGGATGAGCGATATAATATTCTTGAAGAAGTATATAATCTCGACGATCACTTCGATGTTGAATCGTTGTTCTTACACATGAAGTCGAAAGGACATAGTATTAGTCGTGCGACAATTTATAATACGATTGAACTTCTGCTGGATTGTCAATTATTGACTAGACATCAATTCGGCAAAAACACTGCGCGCTTTGAACGTTCGTATTCTTTTCGTCAACATGATCACTTGATCTGTCAGGATTGCGAACACGTATTTGAATTTTGTGATCCTAGGATCCAGCAGATTCAATCGATGATGGGAGAAATACTGAATTTTAAAATTACAAACCACTCGCTCAACCTTTTTGGCAAATGTCTTGAATTCGAGGGAAAAGGAGCTTGTAAACATCGAAAAACCGCATGAGTAGTGTGTTTCATCCTATTTTGAGAGTGAAAAGAACTAACAACCAGTTGTTTATTATCTCGCTTTAAAGCGAAAATTCTTCTTTGCAGAGAAATTTATTACCATTAATTTCACGCCATGGACTTTAATTACACTATCAGCAATAAAGGCACTTATGCCGTTGTTGAAATGAGCGGAAACTTGATCGATAAAAATCAAGCTTCGCCTCTACTTGACGAAATTCAGGATATGATCAACAAAGGAATTAATAGCTTTGTTATTTCAATGGAGTCGTTCAAATACCTTAACAGTAATGGCTTGAATGTTCTAGTAAACATTCTTACAAAGAGTCGAAAGAATGGCGGCGACACTACCATTTGTTGTATCAGCGATAAAATAAAAGAACTATTGATCATCACAAAACTGAATACCGTTTTTACAATAACGGATGATCTGCCTGCTGCTATCAAACAATTTCAAAACTGATTTCAGATGTCAGTTGATGTACTCTTAGGCCTCCAATGGGGCGATGAAGGTAAAGGCAAAATTGTCGATGTTCTTACTCCGGAATACAATGTTGTTGCCCGTTTTCAAGGTGGACCTAATGCAGGTCATACTTTAGAATTCGAAGGTATCAAACATGTTCTTCATACAATTCCTTCCGGAATCTTCAGAAAAGGTATTAAAAATATTGTCGGTAATGGTGTCGTGATCGATCCTGTTACATTGAAAAAAGAAATTGATGCCTTGAAAAAAATGAATGTAGATATAAATGCTACACTTTTCATTTCAAGAAAAGCACATATCATCATCCCAACGCATCGACTTTTAGATGCTGCTTCTGAATCTCAGAAAGGCAAAGAGAAAATTGGTTCGACGTTAAGAGGAATCGGCCCGACTTACATGGATAAGACAGGAAGAAATGGGTTGCGTGTTGGAGATATTGAATCTTCAGATTTTTTAAGTCGCTATGAGAAATTGAAGAACAAGCATCTTCAAATTTTAGGATCTACTGAATTTATTCAAGATCTAACTGAATTAGAGAAAGCATTTTTCGAAGGTATAGAACTTATGTGTACTTTGAATTTTGTGGATAGCGAGCATGTCATCAACAAATCAATTCAGAATAATGAAACAATTCTTGCAGAAGGTGCTCAAGGTTCGTTATTGGATATCGATTTCGGCTCCTACCCTTTTGTAACTTCTTCGAATACGATCACTGCCGGTGCTTGCACAGGACTTGGTGTTGCTCCAAAACATATTGGAAAAGTTTTCGGAATCTTTAAAGCATATTGTACTCGTGTTGGGAGTGGTCCATTTCCAACTGAACTTTCAGATACAACAGGCGAAGAACTTCGTAAAGCAGGAAATGAATTCGGTTCAACAACCGGCCGTCCTCGTCGTTGTGGGTGGCTCGATCTGCCTGCATTGAAATATACTATTATGATAAATGGTGTTACAGATCTTATCATGATGAAATCTGATGTACTCAGCGGATTCAAGTCGATCAAAGTTTGTACTCACTATATGATCAATGGTGTAAAATTAGATTATATGCCATTCGATATCGTAAATGATCCCGTTACTCCTGTTTATATAGAACTTCCGGGCTGGCAAAAAGATCTTACCGGTATCGTGAATGAAAAAGATTTCCCTGTTGAATTGTCGCAGTACATTGCTTATCTGGAAAAAGAATTAAACGTTCCCATAAGTATTGTTTCTGTTGGTCCTGATCGCAAACAAACGATTAGAAGAATGGATCTTGTTGTTAATTGAAAAAGAAACTCAATAACGTACAATTAAAAGAATTCTTAGAGGAAAAATATCATCTCTATAATCGAAAAGATTTCATTCAATCTGATCCGATATCAATTCCCCATCAATTTTCTACGAAGGAAGATATTGAGATTTCCGCATTCTTAGCAGCTACCATTGCATGGGGTCAACGTACTACCATCCTGAAAAATGCAAATGAAATTCTCAGGAAAATGGATTATGCTCCACATCAATTTATCCTGAATTTCAAATCGGCAGACTTAAAAACTTTCGATCAATTTGTGCATCGGACTTTCAATGCAGAAGATTTGAAAGTGTTTCTTTTTTCATTGCAAAGAATTTATCGGAAGTATGGCTCGTTAGAGGCTTTGATCAATCAGCACTCTAAAGACGATCAAACTGAGTTGAGCCAGGCAATCTCCAATTGGCGAAAGGAATTTTTTATGGTCAAACATCAACCCCGAACATTAAAGCACTTTTCCGACCCCTTGAAAGGATCAGCGGCAAAGAGAATCAGCATGTTTCTAAGATGGATGGTCAGAAAAGACGAATATGGAGTTGACTTTGGCATTTGGAAATCAATAAGTTCCTCAGTACTAACCTGTCCGCTCGACGTTCACTCCGGCCGAGTGGCCAGAAAACTTGGATTACTTACCCGAACTCAAGACGATTGGAAAGCCGCCGACGAATTAACAAGAAAGTTAAAAACATTTGACCCGGCCGACCCGGTAAAATATGATTTCGCACTATTCGGTTTAGGCGTGTTTGAGAAATTTTGATTTCATATATTTGAGCACTCATGCAGTTTATCTATCCTGAATTCCTTTTCGCCCTCTCGGTCCTAGCGATCCCGATAATCATCCATCTTTTCAATTTTCGACGGTTCAAGAAGATCTACTTTACGAACGTCAGGTTTTTAAAAGAAATTAAGCAAGACACGCAATCTCGTTCGAAGCTAAAACATTTACTTGTTTTGATCTCGCGATTGCTGGCACTTACTTTTTTAGTATTCGCATTTGCACAGCCATTCATTCCGGCAAAAACTAATAAGGTCCAATCAGGAACGAAACGAGTAAGTATCTATGTCGACAATACTTTCAGCATGGATGCACTTGGAAAAAATGGCAGCTTGTTGGAAACTGCAAAAAAGAAAGCAAGAGAAATTGCAAATGCTTATAAACCGTCTGATGAATTTCAATTGCTTACTTCATCATTCGAAGGCAGACATCAACGACTTGTGAATCGTGATGAATTTTTCAGATTACTTGATGAAATAAAACCAACATCATCGGTTCATACTTTTTCTGAGGTTATGCAACGTCAGCAAGATGCATTGTTCTCTGATAACAAAACGAAAACTTCAAAAACATCTTACATTGTTTCTGATTTCCAGAAAAGCACATTCGACATCGACAGATCTAAAATTGATACTGCCATGCAAGTCTCGCTTGTACCAATTACTGCTTCAACGGTGAACAATCTATTCATCGACACATGCTTTCTTTCTACTCCATTTGTCCAGTTGAATACACCAAATGAGCTTATCGTCAAGATAAAAAATATTGGAGCAAATAATGTTGAAAATATTCCACTCAAATTATTGATCAACAATTCTCAAAAAGCTATTGCCAGTATTTCTCTTAATTCACAATCGAGTGCAGAAGTAAAATTGAGTTTCACGATTTCCGAAAGTGGATGGCAAAGAGCGCAATTGAATATTACTGACTTTCCAATTACTTTCGATGATAATTTCTATTTCAATTTTAATGTCAGAAATAATTTGCAAATACTTTGTATAAATGGCGACCAACCTTCGCCAGCATTGAATGCAATTTTTGGGAATGACAGTTATTTCAGTTTAAAAAACAGCAATCAAAATCAAATTGACTACTCTGCATTTTCTTCTATGCAATTGATTGTTCTAAATGAATTGAACGACTATTCTTCCGGACTAATTCAAGAATTGAAAAGATATGTTACAAAAGGTGGTTCGATTTTTATCATACCATCTTCGAAAGCAAATATCAGCAATTACAATAATCTATTCTCGGAATTAGGAATAAGTTCATTCGGACAAAAAGTAATTCAGCAGGAGAAAATTGATAAGATCGAAGCCAAACATCCTTTGTTTACAGGCGTTTTTGAAAAAGGAAAAAGCCTACCTGAAAATCTAGACTTGCCTGTTATCAATTCATATTATCCGATTCAGAAAAACAGTAGAAACGTTTCTGAAATGGTAATGAAATTGTCGAGCGGAAATGCTTACTTAACTTCAAACCAGTCCGGAAAAGGAATCATTTACCTTCTAGCTTCTTCATTGCAACCGGAAGACGGTAGCTTTGCAAGACATGCCTTGTTTGTTCCAGTTATGCTACGATCTGCATTACGTGGCTCGTCAGAAGTTAATAAGCCATTGATCATTGGACAAGATCATGAATTCTCAATCAGCGATACACTCATTTCCTCTGACAATGTTTTTCACTTAACAAATACGAAAGAGAAATTTGACATAATTCCTGAAGGTAAAATTTTTAATAACACCACGTTACTTTCTGTCCATGATCAAATTGTTAATTCGGAAAATTACGATCTCAAAATTGGGAATTCTCTAATTGCTGTTGAATCATTTAATTTTAACAGAAAAGAATCGGACCTGAGTGTTTATAGTCCTGATGAATTAACAGAAATTAGTTCTAAATATGGTAATTCAAAAATTAATGTAATAGAAACTGAAGGTAAAGATCTTTCACATAGCATTGCTCAATTAAACGAAGGAAAACGTCTCTGGAAATACTGTATAATTCTCGTACTTGTATTTTTGGCAATCGAAATTTTATTGATCCGATTTTTTAGGAAATAACTTTAAAAACAAATACGATGAAAATCATTCTGAAAAATGTGAACGTATTATCACCCGGAAGCAAGCATCACATGAAAGTGAAAGATGTTTTCATCCAAAATGGAATGATTGAAAAAATTGCCGATGCAAATACGATCAGCGATAAAGATGCTGAAGTCATTGAAGGAAAAGAAAAATACATAAGCGCAGGTTGGTTTGATTTGCATGTTAATTTTAGAGATCCCGGTCACGAATTCAAAGAAGGATTATCGAATGGTTGTAAAGCCGCTGCGAACGGCGGATTTACAGGCCTACTTCTTATGCCTTCAACGGAACCTGCAATTGCTTCCAAAGCTGCCATTGAGTATGTAGTTCAGAGAACCAAGTCGGAGATCGTTGATGTGATTCCTTCCGGTGCATTGTCTGTTAATCGCGATGGAAAAGACATGAGTGAAATGTTTGACATGTCACTTGCAGGTACAAAAGTTTTTACTGACGATAAACGACCGATAAGCGATTCAGGGCTATTGATCAGAGCACTTCAATATTCGCATAACTTCAAAGGGAAGATCTTTTCTTTTGCTGAAGACAAACACATTTCGGGTAAAGGTCAGATGAATGAAGGTGCAACATCCACTCAACTTGGACTAAAAGGAATACCGGCATTAGCAGAAGAAGTGAACATAAACCGTGATTTATTTATCGCTGAATATTGCAACTGCCCAATTCACTTCTCAACAATCTCAAGCGCGGGAAGTGTAGCATTGATAAGAGCTGCGAAAGCAAAAGGTATAAAAGTCACTTGCGATGTTGCAGTGATCAACTTGTATTTCAATGATAGTGTGCTTTCAGGATTTGATACTAACTTCAAAGTAAAGCCACCATTGAGAACAGAGGAAGATCGTTTGGCATTAATAGATGGATTAGTAGACGGAACAATTGACTGTATCACTTCCGATCATTGTCCTGACGATGTAGAAAACAAATTAAAAGAATTTGAACTTGCCAATTACGGCATCTCCTCTATCGATACTGCATTTGCTGTAGCTCGAACTGCAACGAAAGACAAATTGAATCTGGCAGAATTGATCTCTAAATTCACTAATCATCCGCGCTGTTGCGCAGGTCAGAAGACTATTTTAATTGAAGAAGGAAATCAAGCGAACATTACTGTTTTCGATCCGAATAAAAAATGGAAAGTTGAAATTCAAAACATAAAATCACTTTCTAAAAACTCGCCATTCATCGGACAAGAACTAATTGGCAAACCAATTTGCGTAATTAATAAAGGTCAACTAGTAAATGTATAAATCAGAATAGTTGTTTAATCAAAAAACACATTTATGACTAAAGTACTGATGGTATGTCTTGGCAACATTTGCCGCTCCCCAATGGCAGAAGGAATTCTTCGTTCGAAAGTGAAAGAATTAAAATTGAATATCGAAGTTGATTCTGCCGGAACTGCTAACTTTCATGTTGGTGAGTCGCCGGATTTAAGAGCAATTAAAACTGCGAAAATATTTGGTGTAGATATATCTGATTTGAGAGGGCGACAATTTGTCCAATCTGATTATGACAAATTTGATTTTATCTTTGTAATGGATGAATCGAATAAAACCAATGTACTTAAGCTTGCTCGAAACGAAGTTGATAAAAAGAAAGTGAAATTGTTTCTTGATCTCACTCCTGAATTAGACTTTAAAGACGTTCCGGATCCTTGGTTCGGTGGTGATGAAGGCTTTGTTGAAGTATTTGAAATGCTCGAAAAATCTTGCCATAACTTTCTTACACAAGAAGTAAAGATCTAGCGATGGCAACTATTGTTTACCTCATTCCGACTTTTTTATCTGACGATAACACAGATATTCTCCCCAACTCAGCATTATCAATTGCTAGAGAAATAG
>JANOBV010000026.1:0-1848 GCA_031411835.1 Bacteroidota bacterium
CTTTGTAATGTATGATTCTTGTCTCCGGAAAATAATAATTTTTATAACCTGCTTTTATGATACGATAGGAGAGGTCGATGTCTTCTCCATACATGAAAAAATCTTCATCAAGCAAACCAATCTTCTCTAGAACACTTTTACGAAGTAACATAAATGCTCCGGCAAGAATTTCAACAGGATTCGTTTCATTCTCATCTAAGAATCCTAAATGATATCGACCAAAAGTTTTCGATTTAGGAAATAGTTTTGAAAGTCCGAAGATCTTATAGAATGCAACATCGTATGTAGGCAATCCGCGTTTTGATTCCGGTAAAAATTTCCCGCTACCATCAATCATCTTTACGCCAAGTCCACCGGCATCTGGATGCTCGTCCATAAATCGAACTACCTTTTCAAATGTATCTTCTTCAACAACAGTATCCGGATTCAGCAACAAAACATATTCGCCATTTGATTCGCGAATAGCTTGATTGTTAGCTTTAGAAAAACCGCGATTGTCTTTGTTGGCTATAAGTTTGACGGAAGGAAATTTTTTCGCTACCATTTCCACGCTACCATCGACAGAATTATTATCGACGACCCAGATCTCAGTCTCAACTTTTTGAGCAGCTTTCAAGGAGGAATGCAGGCATTGCTCCAAAAAGTACTTTACGTTATAATTAACTATGACAACTGATAACTTCACAAGTGGATTTTGTAGTTTTTATTTCATCAACGAATTTTCATAAGGCACTCTTTGCAAAATGGATCTTCCCAGCGTGACTTCATCGGCAAATTCAAGATCACCGCCGACTGAAATTCCTCGGGCAATTGTTGAAAATTTGAGTTCCGCGCGATCGATCTGATTGATCTTTTTAAAGATGAAAAATGAAGTTGTATCGCCTTCCATCGTTGCGGGAAGTGCAATGATTATCTCTGTAATAGCGCTATTTTTTATTCGTTCCAATAACGAAGGAATGTTCAAATCATTGGGTCCGATGCCATCCATTGGCGAAATAATTCCTCCTAAAATGTGATAGTGACCTTTGAATTGCTGGGTATTTTCAATTGCAATTACGTAACGAATGTCTTCAACAATACATAGAAATTGCTTGTCTCGCTTTGGATCAGAACATACTTCACAGACTTCTTTTTCAGAGATATTATGACAAATAGAGCAGTACTTTACCTCGCTATGTAGTCTCACCAATGCCTCTCCTAATCGGGAGGAATCTTCTTTTGAAGCTTTGAGAAGGTGCAAAACCAATCTTAAAGCAGTCCTTTTACCGATTCCCGGCAATCGACTGAATTCCGAAACGGTTTCTTCCAATATTCTTGATGAAAATGTACTCAATGCGCTGTTGATAATTTCGAAACGACGACCTGTCCTTTCGCTCGCTAAATTACTTACTTCGGGCCTTATTGGCAAGTATTTTTGCTAGACAATCGATGCTAATAACTAATCAAGCAGTCTGTCTAAAATGAACATACTTTCCTCAAATTGCAATCTAGTACGAATTTGCTAAAGAGGAAAGTCAAAGCAATCTCAATGCAATCACCAAATAGCTCATTATTCACTATTCACTATTCACTATTCACTATTCACTATTCACTATTCACTATTCACTATTCACTATTAGTTATTAGTTCAAAAGGATGTCCCCAACCCTCATCTTACTCTGCGTAATCGCCTATTCAGCCATGCTTTTTTATGTAGTATGGAGATCAAGTAGAAATGCAGATAATGAATCATATTTCATTGGCAATAAGTCGTCAAAATGGTACTTGGTAGCATATGGAATGATTGGCGCTTCACTTTCCGGTGTAACATTTATGTCAGTTCCCGGAATTGTTGGCGCTTCGAATTTC
>JANOBV010000027.1:0-9411 GCA_031411835.1 Bacteroidota bacterium
ACTGTTTTTTCAATAGCAGAAAAAGTCCCATCATTATTCTCTTTCATAAAATCACTTACCGTCGGGAGGCGAACTAATTTTTTAGTCAAGGATGGACGACAAGCCAATAGAGCTTTAGTATATGGATGTTTTGGATTGGAAAATATTTGTTCTTTAGTTCCGGTCTCAACAACATTGCCTTTGTACATCACAACAATGCGATCTGCGATTTCAGAAACAACGCCAAGGTCGTGAGTAATGAAGATCATTCCCATTTTTTTATCTTCCTGCAATTGTTGAAACAGATCAAGAATTGTTGCTTGCACAGTGACATCGAGCGCAGTTGTAGGTTCATCAGCAATGAGAATAGATGGATCACAACTTATTGCCATTGCAATCATCACACGCTGTTTTTGTCCACCGGAAATCTGATGTGGATATGCATCAAATAGTTTTTCAACACGAGGTAATTTTACTTTTTCGAAAAGTTTAAGGGTTTGCTCGTGCGCTTCTTGCTTCGATATTTTTTTGTGAAGGATCAAAGCCTCAGCAACTTGTTTCCCGCATGAGATCACCGGATTTAGCGATGTCATTGGCTCCTGAAAGATCATTGCGATTTCATTGCCTCTGTATTTTCTCATTTCATCTTCAGAAAGAGAAAGTAAATTTATTGGTGAGTTTTCATTCTGTGAAAAATTTATTTCTCCCGATAAAACATTTCCTGTTTTCGAAAGTAGCCGCATTATTGAAAGCGCAGTCACCGATTTTCCAGAACCGGATTCACCGACAACACCAATTGTTTCACCACGATTTAATGAAAAACTTACGCTGCTTATAGCATTAGTAATTCTAGCATCAGTTGTAAAATCTGTGCTTAGTTTTTTAATTTCTAATATTGGCGAACTCATTAATTGTAAAAATAGAAAAGTACAATGAATACTAGTTACATTTCGGCTTTATTATTCAACAATATTTCTCCCGCAGATTCCGCAGATGAAGGCGCAGATAAATTCGCAGATTTCTGCGTTTTAATCTGCGCCTTTATCTGCGAAATCTGCGGGAGAAATATTGTTGAATAATAAAGTAGAAATGTAATTAGTATTCGTTGTACTTTTCTATTTTTACAATTAATGAGTTCGCCTTTATTAGAGATAAAAAATCTTAGGACAGATTTCACAACGGAGTCCGGGAAAATTATTGCAATCAATGATGTTAGTTTTACCTTGAATAGCGGTGAGACAATTGGAATTGTTGGAGAATCCGGCTCAGGGAAATCGGTTACTGCTCTTTCTATCATTCGACTACTTTCCAAAGCAGGGAATATTACAGCCGGAGAAATAAGTTTTTATTCGCAGGAAAATCAAGCAACCAATCTCCTTTCACTTCAGGAGGAAGAAATGCGAAAATACAGAGGCAACGATATTGCAATGATCTTTCAAGAACCGATGGCATCACTGAATCCGGTGATCTCATGCGGTAAACAAGTTGCTGAAGCTTTGATCCTCCATAAAAAAATATCGAAGCAAGAAGCGCGTGAGCGAACTCTTAAACTTTTCGAAAAAGTAAAATTACCTCGTGTTGAAAAACTTTTTGATGCATATCCACATCAGATTTCCGGTGGGCAAAAACAGCGAGTGATGATTGCAATGGCAATAAGTTGCGATCCATCTATTCTCATTGCTGATGAACCAACAACTGCGCTCGATGTAACTGTGCAAGCAACAATTCTTGATCTGTTGCAACAATTGCAGGAAGACAAAAAAATGGGAATGATCTTCATTACTCACGATCTTGGTGTTGTTTCTGAAATCGCAGACCGTATTGTCGTAATGTACAAAGGCAATGTTGTTGAAACCGGAACAACAGAACAAATTTTTTCCAATCCGAAACATCCATATACTAAAGCTCTATTGGCTTGTCGGCCCTCGTTGACTAAAAAATTAGTTCGCCTCCCGACGGTAAGTGATTTTATGAAAGAGAATAATGATGGGACTTTTTCTGCTATTGAAAAAACAGTAGAAGATTCAATAGTGGCTTTAGAAATCAGTAAAGATGAACTCATTAAACATCATCAACGAATTTATTCTCAAGAACCAATTTTGCAGGTAAATAATTTGAGTACATGGTTTCCAATTCGCAATGGAATTTTTTCAAAAACGACTGACTATATTAAAGCAGTAGATAACGTGAGCTTCAATGTTTATCCGGGCGAAACTCTTGGCATAGTAGGAGAATCAGGTTGCGGAAAAACTACATTGGGAAAATCGATCGTAAGATTAATAGAACCAACAGCCGGACAAGTTATTTTCAAGAATAAGGATTTTGCTACCCTCGAAGGAATTAAACTTCGACGAATGCGTAAACACATACAAATTATTTTTCAAGACCCATATTCATCATTAAATCCGCGTATGACAATTGGAAATGCCATCATGGAACCAATGCAAGTCCATGGGCTTTATGAAAACAATACTATTCGGAAGAAAAAAGTGATTGAATTATTAGAGCGAGTAAATCTAAACGAGATGCATTTCAATCGTTTACCGCATGAATTCAGTGGTGGCCAACGTCAACGAATTTGTATTGCCAGAGCTTTAGCAATGCAACCTGAATTCATTATTTGTGATGAATCCGTTTCTGCTTTAGATGTTTCCATTCAAGCGCAAGTTTTAAATTTGATAAACGACTTGAAACGCGACTTCAATTTCACAACCATTTTCATTTCACATGATCTGTCTGTTGTAAAATTTATGAGCGATCGTATGATCGTAATGAATGAAGGTCGAATAGAAGAAATTGGAAATGCTGAAGAGATCTATGCTTCACCGAAATCAGAATATACAAAACGATTAATGGCAGCAATTCCCGGCGCAATCTCATCTTTTCAGCTATAGAAACATCAAGGAATTTTTCTAACTTGCCGCCTTCGTTACTAATATGAATTCGACTAAAAAATGGGCCCTTGTAGTACCAATGGCCAATGAAGAACACGATTTTTATCCGTTTATCTCTGAACTCCAAAAGGAATTGGATGCACTAAAAAATGGCATCGTATTTCTTGTTGTCGATACTGTTTCAAAAGATAAAACACTTGAACTTTGTCATCATTTATCAGAAGGCGATAAACGATTTCATACAATTTGGGCACCGGAAAATAAAAATGTTGTGGATGCATATATATGTGGATATCGCGAAGCACTAAAAAAATCGGATGCAGATTATATAATTGAAATGGATGCCGGACTTTCTCATGATCCGGCTTCATTAGGCACATTTATTAAATTTCTTGATGAAGGTTATGATTGCGTTTACGGTTCCCGATTTATTGAAGGCGGATCAATGGGTGATTCGCCGACTAAACGACAAAATCTGTCAAAGACCGGTACAATTCTTTCCAATGTTTTACTTGGAAGTAAGTTACACGATATGACTTCCGGTTACCAAGGATTTAAAAGAAGTATTGTAGAAAAATTTACAACTTACGAATTAGAATCAAAAGCACATTTTTACCAAACAGAAATTCGATATTTACTTAGAAAGTATTCTTCCAAAGAAATTCCAATTCATTACAGAGCACCTAGTCCGCGAGTATCAAAAAAAGCAATAACTAATTCTGTTGAAACATTATTATATTATTTTTGGCGAAGAATAACATTTCGTCCTATATCAATCTGATGAGCAATTTAAAAAAAGCATTGATAATTACTTCCATAGCTTCCCCTAACGAAGTTTTGAAAGCACATGCAAAAGGTGCAAAAGCAAACAATATTGATTTCATTGTTATCGGTGACACAAAGTCGCCCGACAAATTTGAATTGGATGACTGCAAATTTTTATCGATCGATGATCAGGAGAGACTAAATTTCAAATTAGCGAAGATTTTACCGAAGAGGCATTATGCAAGAAAGAACCTCGGTTACTTACTTGCAAAAGATCATGATGTTATTATTGAAACAGACGACGATAATTTTCCATACGAAACATTCTGGCATGAACGCAAACGCGAACAGAACGCTGAAGTATTTAACGAGTCAGGTTGGGTAAATGTGTATGGCTATTTTTCGAAAGAAAATATTTGGCCCCGAGGATTTCCACTTCATCATTTGCAGAAGAAAGTAGAACATAAGTCTTCACTAAAAAATATTATTTGTCCAATCCAACAAGGACTAGCCGATAAAAATCCGGACGTAGATGCTGTTTATAGAATGACATTAAAATTGCCAATCGATTTTGATAAACACAATTCACTTGCATTAGGAAAAAATTCATGGTCACCTTTTAATAGTCAGAATACAACGTGGTTCAAAGAAGCATTTCCGCTTTTATACTTGCCATCGTTTTGTTCATTCCGCATGACAGACATTTGGAGAAGTTTTATTGCGCAAAGAATTGCATGGACATGTGATTGGCCGGTGATGTATCACAATTCAACAGTATGGCAAGAAAGAAATGATCATAGTCTTATAAAAGATTTTGAAGATGAAATTCCTGGCTATTTGAATAACGAAAATATTTGCAGAAAGCTTGAAGAGCTAGATCTCGCTTCCGGAGAAAAAAACATTTTGCCGAATTTAATTCGTTGTTATGAAATGATGACGGTTAATGACTTTATTGGGAAAGAAGAGATGCAACTGGTTGAGGCGTTTTGTCAGGACGTGGAATGAAATGAAATAGAATGAAGTGAAATGAAGTGAAATGAAAAAAAATCCTATTTCTCAAGGCAAAAGTGACCTTTGACCTATAACCTTTGACCTCTTTTCAAACCTTACTCTTCTACTTTGCCCAGGTGTTATACTTCAAAATACACCACAGCGTTCGTACACCATCTTTCCAGCCGATTTTTTTTCCTTCTGCATACGTTCTTCCATAGTATGAAATACCAACTTCATAAATTCTTACATTCGGAATTCGAGAAACTTTTGCGGTCACTTCAGGTTCGAAACCAAAACGATTTTCTTTCAGTTTAATCTGTTTGACAACATCTGCTGAAAACATTTTATAGCATGTTTCCATGTCAGTTAAATTTAGATTTGTAAATGCATTAGATAAAAATGTTAGGAATTTATTTCCGATCGAATGCCAGAAAAATAAAATTCTATGCGGATTTCCACCTATGAAACGAGAACCATACACTACATCTGCAAATCCGGCCAAGATTGGAGCTAGCAATAGATTAAATTCCTGTGGATCATATTCCAGATCGGCATCTTGAACAATAACCCAATCGCCGGTTGCAGATTGAATTCCTGTTCGAATAGCGGCGCCTTTTCCTTTATTCACATCGTGACTAACCAGTCGTAAGTTTGAATAATTATGAGTAGCGATAAAATTTTCAACCGTGCTTAAAGTATCATCTTTCGAACAATCGTTTACAATAATAATTTCCTTTTTTATTCCATGTAGATCTACTGCGATAACACGTTCCAGAATTCGATGAATCGTTCTTGCTTCATTGTATGCTGGAATAATTACGCTTAATGTTTTGATTGCATCGCTCATAATAAATTCAGATAGAAGTATTTTTAATTGAGTTAATAAATTTTTGAATATGTTTTAGTCAATTACCATTTCAGGAATTTCGCCTTCTACAATTAATTTTCCTGCAGTAGCATTTATAACTTCTTGCGTACTAATTCCCGGAGCGCGTTCAATCAGTTTGAATCCACCGTTTGGTAATACATCAACAACAGCAAGTTCCGTTACAATTCTTTTCACACAACGAATTCCTGTTAATGGCAAAGAGCATTGCGGAAGAAGCTTTGATTCACCGGCTTTATTTACATGTTGCATAGCAACAATAATATTTCTTGCAGCGGCAACAAGATCCATTGCACCACCCATTCCCTTCACCATCTTGCCAGGGATTTTCCAATTTGCAATATCACCTGTTTCGCTTACTTCCATTGCCCCTAAAATAGTGAGATCAACTTTTCCTGCGCGAATCATTCCGAAACTCATTGCTGAATCAAAAAAAGCAGAACCGGGAACTGTTGTAATTGTTTGCTTACCTGCATTAATTAGATCCGGATCTTCATCGCCTTCAAATGGAAAAGGTCCCATTCCAAGTAAACCATTCTCTGACTGCAAAACGACATTCATTCCTTGTGGAATATAATTCGCAACAAGTGTAGGAATACCTATACCCAAATTCACATAGTATCCGTCTTTAACTTCGCGTGCTATTCGTTTGGCGATGCCGTTTTTATCAAGTGCCATATAGAGATTGATTTCGGTCCAAAATTATCATAAAATTTCAAAATTAGGCTTGAATTTGGATATATTTGTCGCCGCGTTTCGCCATTTCATGAAATTAAGCATAATCATACCCCTTTATAACGAGCAAGATCTTGTTCTTAAAGTTTTAGACGAATTGCAATCTGTTAATTATCCTTCGTTTTTAGAAGGGTATGAAATAATTATTGTCGATGATTGTTCGAAAGATCAGTCGTTCGAAAGAGTAACAGAATACATTTCTCTTTCACCAAATCGTCAATTCATTAAACTGTTTCGTCACGAAAAGAATTCAGGTAAGGGTGCTGCTGTACGAACCGGTGTAAGCAAAGCATCAGGCGACGTATTATTGATTCAAGATTCCGATCTCGAACTTACACCGAAAGACATTCCTTCGATGTTGATTGCGAAAAAAGAATTGGATGTTCCTTTTATAAATGGTTCAAGATATATTCCCGGAGTAATTCGTCCCCAATCATCATTCAAAAGATATTTCTTTAACAAACTTTTTACATTGATCGCTTCGATATTTATAGATGTTCATATTACTGATGTTGCATGTGGATATAAACTTTTCGACAAAAGTCTTTTTGAAAAATTAAATCTCCGTGAAAATCGTTTTGGATTTGAAGCAGAATTAATTTTGAAATGCGGGCGATTTCAAAGAAACTGGATCGCAGAAGTTCCCGTTCGTTATTTCCCAAGAAATTTAGGTGAAGGAAAAAAACTCCGCAATATCGACGGATTAAGAATTTTTATGACGTTGATGAAGTATGGGTTATTTAGGATGAAGTGAGAGAAAAGTCAAAAATTAGTCCCGATAGCTGTCGGGAGCAAAAGTCAAAATTGGATTAGGGTTTCATTACCTTACACTTACAACTATTTTTTCGTATAAGACACTGCGTAGTCTTTTAAATAAACGTCTCTTAAAATAACATCATTCGCAAAGATCCGAACATGATCAGCATTAGAAAAAAGTGTATCGTTATAATTTAAGGCAATTTGAATATCAGTCCATGTTTTTTCTTTCAAATATGTTTTTTTACAAAAATCAAAAGCCACAGTTTGAACTGGAATAGTATCTTTCTTAAATGCAAATACGCCCATGAATTGATCTGTGTTGATCGTTTCCAAGCAAAATATTTTAGCAGAAATATAAATTGAATCAATATTCATTTTTTGAAGATCAAAGAATGGAATATCTAATGGATGAGTATATGGATCATCCTTATCTAGAAACACATTCTTCTCTATAGGAAAGACTTCACTTTCATATTTTTTATAGTCAAACTCTATTCTTTGCTTTCCTGGTTTACCATATGATGAAAGACCTTTCCTCGCTGCTGTGTAATCCGGTTCTTGCAACGACTCTATCCATCCAGGACGATATGTTGTCGTAAGGAAATTGATCATATACGATTCTTTTGTATTGGAATCATAATGAATAAGGCCAATCATATACTGCCAATTTTGAAATGCGCCAACATAAAAAATAAATACAACTCCAATCACAACATATTTCATTCTGCTGAAATTTATTTTCAGATAGTGTAGTGTCGATGCAAGAGGAAGTGCGAGTAGCGGATAAAAATCGATCAGTGGTCGTTGGCCATACGATCCACCATACCACCATGCCCACCACGACCATACAACATAAATTGTAATTAAGAATGTAAAGATCGCAGCAGACTTAAATACTTTCTCCTTTCCTTTCATCAGGAATAAACCAACGATAGAAAGAATCATTATCGGCGAATAGATCAGCCACCCTTTTCTGAAACCAATCAATCCTTCAATGATGTGTGGATTATCCCAATAAAATCTTTCATTGTTATACGAAAAGAATAACCAATGACCTGTGATCTTATGCCAATACAATAATTGAGGAAGTCCAATGAAGAAAGCAATCACAATCATAATTACAAAATGTATTCTTCTATCCCAGAATAATTTTATTCTTTCAGTCCAAAAGTTTCCCGATTTAAATTCATAAAGCACAAATGGAATTAAAAAGATAATCATTGTAGGACGAATGAGAATAATCAATCCATATATTAATCCAATGAGCAGCGATCTTGAATATGTTGCTTCTTTATACCATTTAACAATATTGTATAAAAGCACAGCCGTCAATGAAAACAAATAGCCGTGCGACATAACAGGTTGCCCTGTTGTGTACCACATCCAATTCGTACTGAAGTAAAGGCAGAGAATTGTTAATGCTGTTGTGGTGTCATCAAAATAAAAATGCAGGAATTTTCTTAGATAGAATACTCCAAGTACCAAAAAGAAAAACGCACTGATCATCATTGCTGTTTGGTAGGGCTGCGAGAATCCATCAGCTTCATAACCCATCATTGGTGCAATTACATTTGCGGTAAAGAAAAATGGTGCATACAAATAACACAAACCCATGGTCGTTTTAATAACCAATTTACCTGAGTCTGTAGTTGCCGGCCAATATTGATTTTGATAAACTTCGGGATTGGTTTCCGTAAACTCTAAGGTAATATCGTGATGAATGAACTGCGCAGGTAAATATGCATAGTAAGAAATTGCGTCATACTTTATGTATTCTTCTTTCCATGAATGAAAATGAAAAAAGTATACCCACCAAAAAATAAAAACCATTAGCATAGAGATCATACTAATGGAAATTGGTTTTCTTTCAGAAATAGAAATTGGTTCGCTCATTTATGCGTATAAAATAATTCTAAGAATTAATTTCTCTTTCTTACTGTACGTTGCTCAATACGCTTCTCATAATTTTCTCCTTTGAAAATTCGGTGAACATAAATTCCCGGAGTATGAATCATATTTGGATCCAATTCTCCTGCAGGAACAAGTTCTTCTACTTCTGCAACAGTAATCTTTCCGGCCATTGCCATTAGTGGATTAAAATTTCTTGCTGTTTCATGAAAAATAAGATTGCCATGCGTATCACCTTTCCATGCTTTCACTAATGCAAACTCTGCATCGAAAGCCATTTCCATCAGATAATCTTTGCCGTTGAAATTGCGAACTTCTTTTCCGATCGCTACTTCTGTTCCAACTCCTGCCGCAGTAAATATTGCAGGCATTCCATATCCTGATGCAAGACATCTCGTTGCAAGTGTTCCTTGTGGAATTAAATCAACTTCTAATTCGCCCGACAGCATTTGTCTTTCGAATTCTGCATTCTCGCCTACATAAGAAGCGATC
>JANOBV010000028.1:0-9656 GCA_031411835.1 Bacteroidota bacterium
CGCGGATCAAATCTCTGATGCGCTAATCGATCATTTCCTCGCTTATGATTCAACTTCTAAAGTTGCGTGCGAGACGTTAGTAACTACAGGCCAGGTTGTACTTGGCGGCGAAGTAAAATCTTCGGCTTACCTCGATGTGCAGGAAATTGCGCGCGAAGTAATCCGTAAGATCGGTTACACTCGCAGCGAGTACATGTTCGAAGCTGATTCATGCGGTATCTTATCTGCTATCCATGAACAGTCTGCCGACATCAATCGTGGTGTTGAAAAAACAGATCCTTGGAAACAAGGAGCCGGCGATCAAGGAATGATGTTCGGTTACGCTTGTCGCGAAACGGATAACTATATGCCGCTTCCTTTAGAGCTAGCACATTTGTTATTGAAAGAACTTGCTCTTCTTCGTCGCGAATCAAAACAAATGACTTACCTGCGTCCCGATGCAAAATCGCAAGTGACGATTGAATATGGTGATGATCACAAACCAATGCGTATTGATACGATCGTTATCTCTACTCAACACGACGACTTCGAAAAAGATGCTGTCATGTTGAAAAAGATCAAAGACGACGTCATCAATATTCTTGTTCCTCGTGTAATGAAAAAATTGCCTAAACGTGTTCAGGCTTTGTTCAACGAAAAAATTAAATATCATGTGAACCCAACAGGTAAATTTGTTATCGGTGGACCACATGGCGATACAGGATTAACAGGTCGTAAGATCATCGTTGATACGTATGGTGGAAAAGGTGCTCACGGTGGTGGAGCATTCTCAGGAAAAGATCCTTCGAAAGTAGATCGTTCAGCTGCTTATGCTACTCGTCACATTGCAAAGAATCTAGTTGCTGCAGGAATCTGCGACGAAGTTCTGGTACAAGTTGCTTATGCAATTGGTGTTGCTCAACCTGTTGGATTATACATCAACACATATGGTACAGCGAAAGTTGATTTGAACGATGGCGAGATCTCTCGTAAAGTTGAACAGATCTTCGACATGCGTCCGTATGCAATTGAGAAACGTTTCAACCTTCGTACTCCTATTTATCTTGAGACAGCAGCTTACGGACACATGGGTCGTAAACCTGAAACTAAAGTTAAGATCTTCAACAAAGGCAAGAAAAACGAAAAACGTATCTCCGTTAAATTGTTCCCTTGGGAAGAATTGGATTATGTAACAAAAATTCAAACTGCTTTCAAAGCAGGAACTGCAAAAAAAGTTGCTCCGAAAAAAGCGACTTCTAAAAAGGCAGAACCTGAATTAGCGTTTTAATTTTCAATCGATATTAAATTATAAATCCCGGCTTAATTTAGCCGGGATTTTTTTTGAGCTAAAATAATTGCCACGAATGCACGAACAGGAAAGATCCTAAATTTCAAATGATTTTTTTTCGCGCCAAAATATTCTTGCAAAAATAATTGCCACGAATGCACGAATAGGAAAGATCCTAAATTTGGATAAATTTTTACTATTCGTGCATTCGTGGCAAAAAAACCTTCGTGACTTCAATAATAAAATTTATCCGAAACAGTTTCTGTTCCATCTGAAAGACGAATGAAATAAATTCCACTTGACATGCTAATAGTTATTGGCAGAAAAACATATTGATCACCACCTTTGACAGAAGTTGTATAGGTAACTTTTCCATTCAAGTCTTGAAAAAATAATTTCACTTCTGAATTGGATGGAATACTTAGCTTGACTTCAACCAACGATTGACTTTTATCTGGTCTCACAGATAATATCCGAATTCCGGACTTGCGAATCTTAACCGCCACTTTGTGGCTATACGTAAATTTACCATCGTAATCGGTTTGCTTCAATCGGTAATAAGAAATCCCGGCCAATGGATTTTCATCTATGAATTTATAATTCAAAACATGAGTCGAATTACCGGCACCATTAATATTATCTAACGGAACAAAATTTACTCCATTGATACTTCTTTCAACCGTAAAATAATCATTATTGATCTCGCTTGCAGTCACCCATTCAGTAATTACATCTTCATCTTTCGGTTCGGCTGAAAAAGAAATCAATTCAATCGGCAAAGGATTCATTGAAGTTGTTGAAGCCAATGTAAACGGCCAAAAACCTGTTGTCGTATTACTTGTAACAATTCCTGAAGACAATGTTCCTGAAATTGCTGATGCTCCTTCATTGTACCAAAGTGTATTGTTATACCTGGCTACTCGAAGATCAGCACTGTTTGTTACACCGCAACTATTACTTCCCCAACTCAACGTGACTTTCTTTGATGAACTACCAACAGATTGCACAAGTGTCCAATATTCGCATGAACTAATATGATCTAAAGACGGATCGAGTAAATTTCCATAAACAGTCTGTGGATTTTGATAAATATATTCAGCAGTAAAAACATCAGTGACAGATGCTGTTCCAACATCCATTGCAATCGTTCGCAAGAGCGGTCCTTTTCCTACAGGAAAAACAAATGCATCGTTACCAATTTTTTTAAGTGGCCCGCGAATGAAACTTGCATCACTATAATTTGTGGAAGTTGCATTATCCTGAATAATGATTGTTGATGATGCATCTGTATTTAAAATCCCGGCTACTAATTTCAGCGAGCCATATATATTAACATTTCGCGAAATCAAAATTTCATTTGCCGGTTTATTCACTTCCATTTTCCAAGCAGAAATAGTTCCTGTACCCGAAATAGTTTGCAGATCAAGTCCACTAAAAATTAAATTCGATGTCGAACTACCATAGGTCAATATTCCATTCGTTTCTAAATTACCAAGAACTTCAAATCCCGTTCCTTCATTTCTCAATGTACTCCCGTTTGCAATAATTATATTTCCATTGACTTTCACAGGAGAAGTATAATTATTCGAACACCAGAAACTAACGGTTCCGCTTCCTGTTCCGCCGACATAAAAGTTACCTTTTATGAGTGGACAATTATTCGATCCGGAAAATTTACAGAGCATTGCTGAATTCCAACTGCCGGAATTATTTTCAATATATAAATTACCATACGTAGCTTGAGGATAAGGCGGACCACCATTGGTTGTTGAAATGCTCGGCTCGACGGTAGAACCTGAAGCTTTTCTGCAGTACCAATTCGATGTTGCAGGAATGTTTGCAATTCCATTATAATATTTTAATTGCCAGTTGGTGCTGTTGGTATTGTATGATTTAATATAATTTCCAAAAGCACCTAATTGCCATCGAGCAGTATTCACCCAAACAACAGAGACATTACTTGAATCTTGAAAAGTTCCATTCACTTGAAGATCGACTGCTGAAGAACCATCAGCAATCGCTAATGCAGTTCCCCATGCATTCCAAAGAGTAGCACCTGATTCAATTGTTACTTCATCTATAATCAAATTGCTAATGCCCGTTGTATTTACTGTAGTTCCATTTGAAATAACAATACTTAGATCACCTGCAGAAGGTGCAGCAGTTGCCGCACTCCATGTAATTCCATCAGGCGATGAAAGCCAAGTAGACACTGAATTCCAATTTCCGGAACTCGCTGAACGAAAATATTGAGGAGTCACAACAGGATCACCTATTACGACTATATTATCAATTGCAAGTCCACATGAACCTGCTCCGGACGGATTTACATCGCGAGAAATTGCCCAACGTAATTGAACTACACTTAAATTATTTGCATTTGCTCCGAGTGGAAGATTTACATAATAGTCGATTTGATTTTGTGATCTATCAGTACTATTATGAATGTAAGTCGAATCAATAACTGTCCAACTTCCGCTTGTACCTAATCGATACTGAAAAACCACTCCCGTTTTTTTCACCTGTGGATTGATCATTTCAATTTCATACGATGCACGAATATTTGCAAAGCCTGTTGTATTAATTGCCAATACAAGTTGATCCGTTCCATTCGCAGACGAACTTGTTTGAATATATAATTGTCCGTTGTTTACATTTACTCCACCTGTACCAAGTGCAGAATAACCATACGCTTTTCCAGTACTTTTTACAACTGTTGCAGAATCAACTCCGGTTTCATCACCATTCGGATTACTATTGGCTGCTGCCAAAAGCGATGTGCTTGGTGCGCCTGCAACTTTCCATACTGCAAATCCCGCAGGAATCCCCGCTTGCAAAAACCATTTATTCCCAAAATCCTGCGACATCGGAACTTGTTGCGCAATCGGATTGGTTTGCGCCTTCCCAACTTTTGTTAGGAATAACATTAAAAAAAAGCAGATAATTCGATTACACATAAGATTCAAAATTGTACTTGAACCCTATAATACATTATGAACCTTTGAAGGTTCGTGCGTAAATTGGAGATTTCTTACAATAACAATGAAGAATGAAAAACAACAGATTGCAAGCTTTTACATCATAGCAACTCATTTGCAGATCGCCATTTTTAATCCCTACTTCTGATTAAAATCGCAATGTGATTTTATTGTAGCAGACTTAGTTCCTTAAAAACCGAAAAGTTCCTTCCAGGTTTTTAAGGTAGCTGCAATTGAATCAAAATTCTATTTATTTTGAAGCTCCCGCAATTGATCAATCAGCACCGGATCATTCGGTCGTTTTGCATTGAAGTCTACAATGTCGCCCGATTTACCCATGATCATGTACCGTGGAATACTATTGATTTGATAATATGCACACACTTTAGAGTTCCAGTTTCCCGGAGAGATTACTTGAATACCTTTCATACTCATGTCTGTAATTCCTTTTTTCCAAGCATCTTGATTTGCGTCGATTGAGATATATAAGAATACGATGTTCTTCTTTTCTTTCTCCGATAAACCATCATGAAGTTGCTTTGAGAATGGCATCATTCCACGACATGGACCGCACCAGCTTGCCCAGAAATCAATATAGACTACTTTACCTTTTAATGAACTTAAGGAAAATGGCTTGCCGTCAATTGTAGTTAAGTCTAATGGATCTGAACTGCTTTCACTTGCTTTCGTTGTTTGCTTTGAAGGATCAACGGACTTGCCACTCTCTTTCATCTTTGCACCACACACTTCGAGCACAATTTGCTGATAGGATTTATCTTTGTCGAATTCTTTTATCGATTCGAATATTTTATTTGTCATGAATGGACTGATTCGCTCACATTCATCTGTGACATATTTTGTCAACCAATAAGTCAACACTTCGCCGGATAACTTTTCTTTTGCAACAGCAGATTTTCTATCCGCTGAAATAGAGAGATCGGTGAATTTATTAAAACCATTCGCCTTCGAGGTTTCATAAGTGATGTAATACTTTAAAAATGACAAGTAACTATCTGTGATCAATGCCTTCTCATTGTTATATTTTAATTTTGAAAAATCAGTTAGCATCAAATCAGGTATCGGAGTTACTTTCATGATCTGTTGACTACTATTCGCATTTACAATCGGGTAAGAAAACAATTGTTTCCAATAATTGAATGTAATTGTACTTGAAATAAAAGATTTGAAATCCTCATTGAAAACAGCATAAGATAGATCTGCTTTAAAATAATCTGACAACATCTTCTTTTGTGTAAATAATTTTGTTTCAAAAGCATCTATCGTTGTATTTAGTGCCAATTTTTCGGATACAGAATCATTAAAGTCGTTTTGAAATTTAGTAAAGAACGCTTGAAGAAATGTATTCTCTATAGCGCCTTTACCATTCAAACTTATGATTGGCGATGGCGATTCACTATAATCCAATACAAGACTATCGCCCGGCTTTGCATAGATTGGAAAACGAAATCCCGGACTCAATAATTCTACAACGTAATCACGATCAAGATCAACTTTGAAGTTGAATGCATTATTTTGTAAAGCAGAATTATATACAACCATCTTTCTTCGCATGTGATTTTTATCAACCTGAAAGTTTATCGACTGATTAGTACTTGGCGGTATTTTCCCGGAAATTACAAAGGACTTCTGCGCAAAAGAATCTGCAATGAAGCATGTTAGTAAAATACTAAGACTGATTAATTTTATATAAGATCTCATGAGTTTAAGTTAGCGTATTTTTTTTGATACAAATTTAGGTAAACAAAAATGAATTTTCAGAGAGCAATTCTGATAGGCAAAATCAATCTAAAGGTTGAAAATACAGAACATCTTTACAGACCTTTTTTATTTCTTCGAAATTCATCAGTTCTTTTCTATACTTTCCACTAATATATAATTTGACTTGATTACTATAATGCTTGCTAATAAAATTCCCTGACTGTCCACTTGGATTGATGCTGTAACCTTTTTCAGGTTCAGCAAAATCGACCACTCTTCGAAGTGCAGGCCCTAAATTCACTTTATAGATTCCACTTCCATTCAAATCAAAACTTTGGTTGTTTACAGTTTCCATTCCGCCCATTTCAGGAAATGGTCCAATATTGAAAATTCTATCCAATGGCTTTTGTTTTCCTAAAGGATGTTCATACTCGATCGTATGAACTTTTCCCCATGTCCATCGATCCGGATTTGGCCCAAGCTGGACAATTAACTCATTCACTGTTTTATCGAATGCAGTTTCAATAATATTTGATTCTGATTCTTTAACAACTGTATTTTTATTATCCCACCAAGCCGATGAATCATTTTTGATGAAATTCATCATCATCCTTTTTTGTGCATGTGTCTTTAGAAAAACATCAAAATCCTTATCACCTAATTCATCCATCATTGCTTCAGCAAAAACATGATAGATAAATTTATAATATACTACCGGTCCGTTATCAGTAATTTTGTGATCACCATCCCAGTTCTGGAGCATTACCGCTGCTCGTTCATGGATCTGTGATTTAAGAATGCTTACTCCACTTACTTTCGAAATCAATAATTTTGATATTTCAGAAGCTAAAGGATTTTTAACATCAATGGCTATTCTTTCTAAATCTTCTCGATTGAATTTGCTTTTTGTAAAGAGAAGATTTCGCAATCTTACATATCGATCAGTTGGAACATAATAGCCGGGAAAAATATCTGTCGTATCTATTTGCGGATCATTATTAGCAGATAAAACAAATCCTAATTCCGGATTTTCCTGCTTTGGATTTCTTTCGAAATCATAATATCCTTGCCAGTCATTTGGGCCTGTTCCATCTTGCAATAAAGTTGCATTCACTCCACTAGGACGAATTGCAAACTTAGCTGCAGTGTACCAAGCAATATTATTTTCTGCATCGGCATAAACTATATTCAATCCCGGCGCTGCAATCATTGACACAGCTTCTCTGAATTCGCCCATGTTCTTCGAATGAGCGAGACGCCAAGTTGCTTCCATTAAATTATTATTGAAATTCAAAAATGTCCAACAGGCAGATACAGGCAATGATGTCATTGTTTTAAATTCAGGCATTACATCGCTGCAAATTGGACCATGATGAGTTGCTCGACAAACGATCTCAACAGTAATGCTGTCTTTTATTTTGATACTTTCTTTTCTGGTCGTAATTTTTTCCCAGTGATTATTTGCTAGCACAAGAGTTGAATCACTTGGATTTGTTTTTTCCACAAAGAAGTCAAGGTCGTCATTCTCAAGCATTGTTAATCCCCAGCCATGATCCATTGTATGTCCAATTGGTGCAAAAGGAAATCCTGCAAGAAAATTTCCATAGAATCTAAATCCGGGAGATTCCAAATACGCTTCATACCAAACAGCAGGTTGCTGAATGCCAATGTGAGTATCGTTCTCTAGCAATGCTTTTCCGGAAACTGAACGATTGCCTGATAGAGCCCAAGAGTTACTTCCACTCCAAATTTTAACAGGAAGAATTTCTTCCAATTCAGAAATTGTACTCAACTTATTTTCAAATTCAGGAAGTGCCAATGAATCAATTTGTATTGATGAAGAATCTTGATGTGATTTTAAAATATCGGAAAGATAATTATCGCCTAATGTTTTTTGAATTCTTGTCAATACAGGATCCGTTTTAAATCCCATTTGAAAATTGAATGACATATAGTCAACTACAAGAAAAAGATCTTTCACAGTGTAAGGGTCTCTAGGAATATTGAGCATCATAAATTCCATTCGCTTTCTTCCTTTGAGAATGTATTGATTCAATCCAAAGAGATAAGCAAGCACGTCTTTTTTCATTTGCGAATCCGGGCTACTCAAAAAAACATCGGCTGATTTTTCTGCATGTTGAGCAATGCCTAACATTCTGAAAAACTTATCGACTTCCAATGTTTTACTTCCGAATACTTCAGATAGTCTTCCTGCACTAACACGACGAATTAGTTCAATTTGAAAAAGTCGTTCTTGTCCATGAATATAACCCAATGCACGGAAAGCATCTTCTTCATTCTTTGCATAAATGTGCGGAATGCCATACGGATCAAAATAAGTTGTGATCGTAGAATCGAGATCCGGCATACGAACCGTTCCCGAATATTTTGGCTTTTGAAAAAATAGAAATACGATGACCAAAGCAACAAGTGAGATAGTTGCAAGTAAAGCGAACCAAAAAATACGCTTAAGAATTTTCATACGGATAAATCTTAATTTGAATATCCGAATCTACGCAATTTATTTTCGTTCTTGCGCCATTCTTTTTCGACTTTCACAAAAAGTTCGAGGAAGACTTGCTTTCCCAATGACTTTTCAATGTCGCGCCGAGCTTCTGTACCAATACGTTTTATCCCTTCGCCTTTGCTTCCTATTATAATTCCTTTTTGCGAATCACGTTCAACAAATATTACAGCAGAAATACGAGCGATCTTACCTTCGTCTTTGAATGCTTCTACTTCTACTTGCGTAGAGTATGGAATCTCCTGCTGATAATGCATGAAGATCTTTTCACGAATAATTTCACTGATGAAAAATCGTTCATTCGAATCACTCAATTGATCTTTTGGAAAATAAGCAGGAGCTTCCGGCATTAAAGTCAAAAGCATCTCTGTGATCTTTTCTACATTGAATTTAAGTGTAGCCGAAACCGGAATGATAGCAAGTGGATTTACTTTTTTCTTCCAGCCATGAACAAGTTTGTTGATCTCTTCCGTAGAAGACAGATCCATTTTATTGATAACGATCACAACAGGAACTTTGATTGCCGACAAGCGAGCGACAATGTCATCTTCCATGTATGCTTCACTGTTATCAGTAATGAAAAGAACTGCATCAGCATCTTCAAGTGATGCATTGACGAATTCCATCATTTTCTCCTGTAACAGATAATGCGGTTCTAAAATTCCGGGAGTATCTGAAAAGATGATCTGATAATCATCACCATTCAATATTCCTTTTATGCGATGTCTGGTCGTTTGTACTTTATGTGAAACGATAGATAATTGTTCACCGATCAGACTGTTCATTAACGTCGACTTACCGACATTGGGTTTTCCAATAATCCCCACAAATCCTGCTTTATGCCCCATTTAATATTTATTTCGTTACTTATTAGTTTAGTAAAAGAACGAATTATATCTTTGCAGTCCAAATAAGAGAAAAAAATAGCTTATTTATTGATTTTTAAATGTTTATAAAAATCATGCTATTTGAAGATATAGTGCGGGGTGGAGCAGTTGGTAGCTCGTTGGGCTCATAACCCAAAGGTCATCGGTTCGAGTCCGGTCCCCGCTACCAAACAGGACTTAGTGAGATTTATCTTGCTAGGTCCTTTGTTTTTTAGGCCACATTCACTTGAGATTGTAGAGATTGCATTGAAAAACGAATTCACTTTTCCGGTTCGACTTTC
>JANOBV010000029.1:0-34174 GCA_031411835.1 Bacteroidota bacterium
GATCTAATTTCTCCATCAGGAGGTTGCGGTGATTCTGCAACAGTGATTGGAATTGTAATTAAAAATTTGGGACTAAGTAGTCAGACTCCGTTTGATATTGTTGCTGATGTGGTTTTCCCGGGTGGAAATCAAGTGATAACAGAAACTACAATCAATACTTTACCTTCTAATGCAACAGATACATTTTATTTTGCTCAAACGATTAATACATATAGTGGCGGGGTTTTGAATCTGACAATTTATCTAGATCTAGCAGCAGATCAGTATCACTTTAATGACACCATTCGCGGATCGTATACATATATAGATCATCCAAATTCTCCGGTGGTTGTTACTCCGCAAGATCAATGCGATAATAATTTAGCACTTACAGCCACACCGGATTCAGGCGATGTATTGATGTGGTATGCCGATGCAACCAGTACTGATCTGCTGTATTCAGGCCCAGTGTTTTCACCAACGGTAAGTAGTGATACTACATTTTATGTTGAAGCGCGACATGGTAGTGGAAGTGCCGGTTGTTTGAGAATCGTTGAAGTAGAAGGAAACGGTTTAGGTGATTATATAGAATTACAAAATGTTTCCGGAATTGGGTTTGATGCAACAGGATATAAAGTTATAGTGAGCGATGATTATACCGATATTAATCTTGTAAATGCTATTTCATGGGACCTAGACTTCTTTGCACCCGGTGAAATTAAATACAGAACAGATGATGCTTCTGATAATTACTGGGGATCAAATTTACTTTTAGAGCCTGGTTTCCCGGGCTGGGTTATGATTGTTGATCCAATCGGAAACATAGTTGACTTCGTAGCCTTGCAATGGGATAGTGTAACACTTCAAGCATTGTTGATCAATGTAAACGGAGTGGACATTACTGTTGGTTCACAATGGACTGGCGAAGGAACACCTTCTACTTGTGCAAATCCCGGTGAAACACCAAATAGAATTGGTAATGCAGATAATAATTCTGCAGCAGACTGGACATGTGATGTTTCATCAAAAGGAACGCAAAATCCAATGTTGGCAACAAGCTTTATTTCATGTGGAGTGGGAGCATGTGCAAGTCCGCGTTATGCAATTGATGTACATTTAATTCCGGGCGTAACTGCAAGTCTGGGTGCTGATACAGCTGCTGAACTTCCATTTACAATTCCATTAAGTCCGGGCCAAGGTTACACAAGTTATTTATGGTCGACAGGAGAAACAACAGATACAATTTTTGTAACTGCTGCTGATACATATTGGGTAACAGTTGCCGGCGCGAATGGTTGTACTATCACTGATACCATTGTAGTTGGAATTGCAGTAGGAGTGAATGGACAATTATCGAAAGATGTATTGTCGTTCTATCCAAATCCTGCAACAGATCAACTTACAATTAAAAGCGGCATGATCGATTTAAATAAAGCGCAAATCAGATTATTCGATTCGCATGGTGCAATGATCTCGAATCTAATTTTGACTCAGGAAAATAATAGAAGTTATACTGTAGATCTGAGACAATTTGAATCAGGAATTTACTTTGTTCAGGTGATTACTGATAAGGGAATGCGGGTTGAGAGACTGAGCGTCGTTAAGTAATTTTTTAAACACAAGAACACAAGAACACAAAAGACCACGGAAATTTTCGTGTATTTTTTGTGAATCTGTGTTCTTCGTGTTTTAAATGAAAGCTTAATTCCGTGGCCTTTTGTGAACTAGTGTTCTTGTGTTTGAAATTCAGCTCAACGTTTTCCTCTCAGGAATTAACTCAATAAATGCGAAAACCAAAATCAAATAAGTCCCATACAGATAAATCGGTACCGGAGCCAAATACAGAATATACGAACACGAAGAAATTAGGATTATAATTACATGTGAATATTTTTTCCTAACAAGAAGTAGTATTAAAAATCCTAATCCGATTAAAGCAGAAAAATAAGTAAGCGTTAATGATGCAGTCATATATCCAAATGAAAATGATTCCAGAATATTTAATCCGGCATTTCTCATAATAATAAACGGATGACTTTTTGCAAATGAAACAAATTCTATCATTCCCCATTTTGCTTCACCCATGATCACTTCTGCATCGTACATTGATGGAGTGCTTTTGTAGGAATAATTATTTCCTGTTGCAGCAGAATAATTTTCAAACGAAATATTATCCGCAAATCCTTTCACATTTGATCCCGGATAAGCGCCGAGCGAACTATACATAACATGTCCGGGATGCTTTGCTAAATAAGACGGTTCCATAAAGTAAACGCTAAAAACAAAAACCAGCAAGGCGATTGATCGTCTCATTAAAGGAACTTTATAGAAACCAAAAAGAAGGATGAAAAGACTTAATGGAAGTGTCGAAATTCGGATATGATAGATGCAAGCAAGTAGGAGTGAAGTAAGAAGAATGGTGAGAAAATTTTGGCAGCTTGAATTTAATAGTACTAGAACCAGAATATACGAGCCTATAACTTGCCAATAATAATAGAATGGAAAAATCGTGAGATAAATAATTGCCGGATTAATAAAATACAAAAGAAAAAAAAGTAGCTGCTTTTTTCTAGAAGTGAAGCTGAGAAGAATTAGGAAGCAGAAAAGTGTATGAATAAATAACTGCAATGCTTTCAAAGCACCAATATCGCCTTGCCAAAAGAAAATCTTTTTCGCAAGTATAATTGCATAAACTAATCCGGGTTGATTTAATTGATAAATGTGAGTTGAATCGGGAACATTGGAAAACCGAAAATTGTCCAAAGTATTTCTTCTTAACGCAGGATCAGGTATTGAAGAAAGCTTTTTAATCGAATCAACCTCATTAATGTTAAATACCCATTGGTTAGATGAATTATGCAATGCTGCTCCGGAAAAATATGGAATAGTAATTTCCGGCGTCATGATCTTGCCGCGGTCGACAAAATGTGAAACGCTTTTAACGCTGAGAAGGCAAGCAAAAAATAAAAGGATGCGCTGAATTAGCATAGCATGCAAATTAAGTAAAATCTTTTGAAGCAAGTGGGAGTCTAAAAATCAAAAGTCAGAAATCAAAATTGGCGAACCGCAAGGGGATTGAAAAACCGTAAATTATTAATGGCAGGTGTTTTAGTATTTACAACGAACATCCTGGAGTATTCTAATAATGTTTAACGCAACAAGCAAAGTCCCAAAGGGGCCAAACATTGGTGCATCATAACACGCATGACCCCAGAGGGGTCAAATATTGGTAGAAAAGAATCGCAACGAAACACGCGCGACCCCGGAGGGGTCGAATATAATTATGTATAATATTTCATACGCGAATATTTGATATTGGGGATCGATTATTCCGACGCAAATCCAACATCATTTCCGTGATGATAATTTAAATTGCCATGCGCAATTCACATTCGACCCCTTCGGGGTCGGTTCGAAAAAATCGATTGCATATTCTACCGATATTTGACCCCGCTGGGGTCGTGTGCGTTACGCCATGATTTTCTTTATGGAAATAGTCGCCATCATTTTTTCGTGTGTTTTTCCATTTTTTTCTGTGTACTCTGTGTTAAAATTTTTCCACTAAATTAAATCTACTTGAGAAAAAACTTACATTGCCCCAAAATCATTAAACCACACAAATCATGAGTCCTACTTTGATCATCGTAATCATAGCCATTGCGTTTTTGTTTCTGTGTTTTGTAACTGTTCAGCAAGGAACGGTTGCTGTTATAACTGTCTTTGGAAAATATAGACGTGTGATGCATCCCGGATTGAATTTTAAAATTCCTTTAATAGAAGCAGTATTCAAAAAGATCTCTGTTCAAAATCGTTCTGTCGAATTAGAATTTCAGGCGATCACTATTGATCAAGCAAATGTTTATTTCAAAGCGATGTTGCTTTATTCTGTTATTAATACGGATGAAAAGAACATCATGAGCGTTGCTTTCAAATTTGTCGATGAAAGAAATTTCATGCAGGCATTAATTCGTACAATCGAAGGTTCAATTCGTGGATTCGTGGCAACTAAAAAACAAGCAGATGTTTTGGGTCTACGAAAAGACATCACAGAACACGTAAAAGAACAGATCGATATTGGATTAGAAGAATGGGGTTATCATTTACAAGATCTCCAATTGAATGACATCACATTCGACGAGGTAATCATGAAATCAATGAGTCAAGTTGTGGCTTCAAATAACTTAAAGGCTGCAGCAGAAAATGAAGGCCAAGCACTTTTGATCACAAAAACAAAAGCTGCCGAAGCTGAGGGTAATGCAATTAAGATCTCAGCCGGCGCAGAAAGAGAAGCCGCTCAATTGCGTGGACAAGGTGTTGCATTGTTCCGTCAGGAAGTAGCAAAAGGTATGACAGAAGCTGCTCGTGAAATGCAACAAGCAAATCTCGATACATCTGTAATTCTATTTAGTATGTGGATGGAATCAGTGAAAAATTTTGCAGAAAATGGAAAGGGAAATATGATCTTCCTAGATGGTTCTGTAGATGGAATGCAAAAGACAATGAAGCAGATGATGGGGATGAATAAGATGATGGGCGACAAGGCAGCGGATGGTCAGTAATTTTTTTTACTCTAAACTTAAACCTACACTTGAACTTGCACTAAAAAAATACAACAAGGGACTCATTAAATGAAAGATTAAGAATAATTCTGCGGTTATTCTGCGTAATCTGCGGGAGATTTTTTTTTGTTTGAGTGTAAGTGTATGTTTAAGTTTTAAGGAAAAGATCACCAGGCTACTTAAAGGCGAACACCAATAACCAATACATCATCCACCTGGCCAACATTCCCTTTCCAGTCATTAAAAGCTTTCAGCAAAAATTTCTCTTGCTCATTCATTGGCAAATGTTGAATCTCTTTTAGCATTTCACGGAAACGTTTGCTTAGCATTTTCTTTCCTTCAGGACCGCCAAATTGATCGGCATAGCCATCTGTGAAAAGATATATAGTATCTCCTTTCGACAATTGAATTTCATGTTGGGTGAATTCTTCCGTTCTCGATGATTGATAACCGCCAATTGCAGATTTCGTAGGCTTTACCAATGACATTTCCCCTTTCTTGAAAATCCAAAGCGGACGATTTGCACCGGCATATATAAGTTTGGAGGTGGCTAAGTCAATTGAACAAAGCGCAATATCCATTCCGTCGTGTACTTCATTCTCACCTTCAGTTTGTTTCAAAGCTTCAACTATTCCTGTATTCAAATCAGTCAGGATCTGTGCAGGTTGTGTGACACTATTCTCATTGATGATCTGATTTAACAATGATGTTCCAATCATACTCATAAATGCTCCTGTTACTCCATGTCCGGTACAATCGGAAGCAGCAATGATCACGCGATCATTTTTTTGTGCGAAAGAATAAAAGTCCCCGCTTACAATATCTTTTGGTAAATAGATGATGAATGAATCTTGCAGTGTACTATAGATCAATTTTATTTCCGGAAGAATTGCTTCTTGAATTCTCTTCGCATATTGAAGGTTGTCAAGTATGTCGCGATTCTTTAATTCGATTTCAGATTTCTGACGAAGGACTTCGTCGGTACGAACCACAACCATCTGCTCTAGTTTCTCATTCTGGTTCTCTAAAATTTTCTTTCGTTCAGTATCTTGTTCAACGGTCTTGTCGAAAAGTTGTCGAATCTCATTGATCTGTGACTGTAGTTTTTTATTCATTCTTGCAAAATCACGTGCAAGATATATCGTCATCGACAACGATACACTCAACAAAAACGAGTAGCCGAAAAATGCTCCCATATTGTCATCAATCAAAGCGCTGGATTTTGTGAATCCTGTACTTTCTAAAAAGGACGAAAGCAGAGCAAGTATAATAAGACCAATTGCGGGAAAGAAAAGTCCGAAAAGAAAAATCCGCGCACCATCTTTTTTATTTACAATTGCCTTGATGAAAACTCGTATTGTTTCAACAATTGCAAGTATGAAAAAGAGAATAATTGAAATCATCCCCGGTCTTTTTTCATTCAATACAAAGAAACATATCAATGAGGTCACGATCAATGCAGCCAGAACCCAGAATAATTTCAAAAGCTTTTTATAGAAGATCTCATACAAAATACTTAAGAAAAACAATGGAACAGAGTATATGGCCAGCGTCTCAAGCATAATGATTTTCGTAGTCGATTCCATATCGCGACCGGACAATAAGGTATAGAGTCCGAAGAAAATACTGAACAACATAAATGAGAATAAACTATAATAAAGGTTCGCTCGATTTTTATGATAGTAAATGAATAAGACAAGATGAAATAAGCCCAGTACTCCAAAAATTGTTGAAAATATCAACATGATAGCATATTGATGGAAATCGGATTCTCTAGCAATTGCTAAGTCCGAGTCATATAGGCTGGAGCCAAACGATCTTTCATGGAAGTCGGCATTAAAAACAATGCCTGTCCTTTGTTCTTCATGGAACTTAGTAAGTCGAATAGCAATCACATGTTCAGCTTTGTTATTTAATGAAAGCGGGACCATAGTTGTTCTTAATGAATACCCTGATCTGTAATCAGCCTTTTTCTGAGCAACGACACCGATTTTCTTCATCAGCTTGCCGTCGAAATAAACTTCACATGCACCATGTGGAATGATTTCAATTGTAAAAGGATTTTGAATCAGTAATGAATCAACTTTAAATTTTCCTCTGAACCAAACTATGCCTTCGTGCTTCTCAAGTAATGTGTCTTTTTTTGTTGAATCCGCTATGATTAAACGCCATGTGCTATCATCAAAATTTTCGTCAGCCCATTTAGGGTCGTCACCTATTTTGTATCTATAAATTGTGTCAAGGTCTATTTCTTTTTTGTAATTCTTTGAAGTTACTAAGTTGCCATAATTAGATTGGGCGGACAAATGATTGTTATCTGTTCCGAAAAGAACAAACAACAATATAAATGATAATATAAACCAGGTATTTTTATTCATAATTATTTAAAGTTCCGGCAGAAATAGTTAGATAACTTCTGTCATCCGGCACGGACAAATTTAATCGAATCTTTTTCTTTTGAAAGTATGTTCGGGTAGTTTTATCAGCAATGTTTTTACTTTCACTGATCAATAAGAAACCTGACTTTAAAAGTACTAATTGGACATTTTCAAATTCGCCGGGCTTAGGATTGATCAAAAAGACATCAATGTTTTTAAGGATCTGTTTCTCATCTACGAAACAATAGATCTTAGTTGGCTGAGATTTAGAATCGTAAACTTTGGCAGAAAGATGCAGATCGTATATCGAGCCCATTGTTGCCGCTTTTTGTTCGACAATACTGTTGAACTTTGAAGTTGGCATGTATCCATTGTTTTTTAGCCAGACCTCGTAGTTGCCAAAAGTTTTATCGAGCGACGACTCAATGGAATTGATATACGTCCATTGAGCATTCGATGACTTCGATGTAAAAATGAGAAATGAAAGAATGACAATGGATACTATTTTTTTCACGACGACGACTTTTCTATACTTTTTAATAATTCATTGACTTCTTTCTCTGTCCCTTCAAGTTTTTTTCTGCAAAGCTGAATCAAAACAGAAGCGCGTTTCACTTTTTCGCTAAGTTCATCGACACTTATACTTCCATTTTCAATTTCACTCACAATTGCTTGTAATTCATTAAATGCTTCTTCGTATTTCATTTATTATTTTTTTATAATTTCATTGATTATACTAGTAAATTTACCTTCAGCTAAAATTGTTTCTACGATTTCACCTTTTGTAATTTCATCTGCAGAAATAATTGCTTTGCCATTTTTCCGAGTAATAGAATAGCCTCTAGCTAATGTATTGATCGGATCAAGGAGATTGATCTTTGATTCTAGTAAGCTCAAATTTTGGCGATGACTATTAAATTGATGAACAATATTGCGCATCGATTTTCCGGAATCACTAAGTCTGTTTTGTTTTAGCTGAATTACACTACTTGCATTCCCATGTAATTGTTTGGATAAAATTTCAAGCAGATTTTTTTGCTGCGAGATCAACTGTCGTCCGGGAATATTTTTTATAACATTTATATTATTTTGCAGATACAATTTTTCATCGATCATATTTCTTCTGCTGAACTTAACGAGTAGTTCAGTCGTATTATTTATCTGCGAATGATTTTTTTCCATTGCAGAAATACATAAAGATTGAAATTCATTCACTGTTTCATAGAATAATTCTTTGAAGTCATGAATTGTCATTGAAACCGATGAAAGTAATTTTTCTGAAAGTTGGTTGACCAGAATGTCCTGAGTATAGAACTTCTCTAGAAAGAAATCGGCTGCAGCAGTTGGTGTTATACAATTCTTAAAAGCTACCATTTCAGTTACTGTTTCATTGGTGGCATGTCCAATACCGGTAACAATTGGAATTGGAAAGCATGCAACTTCTTTTGCAAGAGTAAACTCATCGTAACAAGCAAGCCCTGTATCACCTGCACCACCACGTATTATAGCAACAACATCAAAATCTGAAATTCGTGATGCAATTTTTTGTAGAGCCCTTACAATTGTTGTTACCGCATTGTCGCCTTGTAATGTCGCTTCAAATAAAGATAATTCAATTGCATAATTTTTATGATAATTATTTAAAGTAATTATGAAATCCTGATACCCTCTGCTCGTTTCAACAGAAATGACTGCAATTCTCTTAGGAAGAAGTGGCAACTTTTTTTGTTTGTTCAATTCGAAAACCTTTTCACTTTTCAATTTCAGGATTGAATCGTTTTTCATTTTCGCCATTTCGCCAAGTGTGAAAGCAGGCTCGACGTCCGTAACAATTAGAGAAAATCCGTGAACTGCATGGAAAGTGACAGTACATTGAAAAAGGACTTTCATTCCCGAAATCAATTCCGAATTTATTGTGGAACGAAATTTTTGTTGGATAGCGAGATATGAATCAGCCCAAATAATTCCTTTACATTGTGCGACCATTGTTGATTCATTACGGTCGGCAATTTCCAAATAACAATGTCCGCTTGATTGATGTAAATTGAGTTTTACCAATTCGCATTTTACCCAAAATTTTCGGGTTTCATAATTCTTCTTTATAACTGATTGCACGCTATTCATCACCTCCAACAGGGAGTACGATTTTTGAATAACAGAAGAATTTGCGTCGATCATTGTTGTCTCAATCCAAAAAGTTGATTGTCACAAGATGCAAAAAAACGAGGATTTATAGCTTCTTTTTGGCTTGTGGAGGTCCAACAAATGGTGAGAAATTCCGGCTTTACCTATTTTATTACAAATCCACCCCACTAAATAGCCATTTTACAATATTTTGACCAATTTTCATCTTTTAAACAGCATCTTTTAAACAGCATCTACGTATATTTGTTAGTTCTCAATTACTTAGTATAATAAATGCGGATTTTAGAGGTAAAAAAAATTAAAACTTTAGTTTGCTTAATTGCATCAGTGGCATTGCTTTTTATATCTTCAAGAAGTTTAGCGCAGTCCGTTTTATTAGATGATTTCAATCGTTCAAACAATAACACCGTTGGATTAAGTTGGGCAGAAACTGAAACAGCGGCGCCCGGATCTGCTTCTATTAGTTCAAATACGTTATTAATGGGCAGCACTACTACAGGAAAAGATTTTGTTTCCTACGATGTATCTGCAATGTACAATACTGTACTTTCTTCAAATACCGGTTTGTTGACATGGGCATTTAATATGCGACAAACACGTGCAGATCCTTCGGGATTCGATGCAGGTAATTATGGGATCGCATTTGTATTAGGGGCAACAACAAATAATTTTCTTACCGCAAGTGGTTATGCAGTTGTCTTAGGAAATACTGGCTCTGGTGATAATGTTCGACTGGTAAGTTTTGCTAGTGGTATTGTGTCTAACCTCGGACTTTCCGCTGTAATAAATCCTGCTAACGATTTCGGGTCAGAATATCTTACCATAAAAGTCACCTATAATCCGGTAGGAAATGTTTGGACATTATATCTTGGAACAGTTACTACAAGTTTTGTTGATCCTGCAATAGCGACCTACAATAACATTGGAACAGCGAGTAGTTCACTATACACATCGCAAGATCTTCTTTATTTAGGATGCCTATGGAATCATGCAACAGGCGGAACAGACTATGGATACTTCGATAATATTAGGATACCGACTGCTTGTATAATTGATGTTGAGCCTACAATACAATCATCAGCATTAAATTTCACATCAATTGGTGCGAGTTCAGTTACATTGAATTGGACTAGAGGAAATGGAGCAGAGTGTATCATCATTGCAAGAAGCGGAAGCGCAGTAACAGCAGTTCCTGTTGATGGATCTGTGTATAGTGCAAATACAGTCTTCGGAAGTGGAACGCAAATTTCTGCAGGTGAATATGTCGTCTACAGTGGAAGTGCAAATACGATTACGATCACAGGATTGAGTGCAACAACAACTTATTATTTTTCGATTTATGAATATAATGGTAGTGGTTGCACTGCAAATTTTCTTTCCGGACCGGCAACTGGAAATACTACAACTATTGGTTGCGTATTAGCTGCTCAGCCTACTGTTTCTCCAAGTGGTTTTTCAGTTGTTTCAACGATGTCGAACAGTATGAATTTATCGTGGACTCGCGGCAATGGTGCATATTGTATTGTGATTTGTCGCGGTGCAAGTCCTGTAACATCGGCACCTGTTGATGGAATAGCTTACACTTCGAATGCCACCTATGGATTAGGAAGTACAACAGCTCCCGGAGATTATATCGTTTATTCCGGAACTGGAAATACAGTGACCGTACTTGGTTTGATGCCGGGAACTTCTTATTATTTTGCAGTTTATGAAATGAATGGCACTGGTTGCAATACCAATTATTTGATCACTACTACAAACACATCTTCAACTACAAATTCAGTTGTTGCGTATACTACTTACTTCGGCAATCTCCATTCTCATTCTGATTATTCTGATGGTGATATGGATAATGTTTGCAATGGCGCGGGAAGTCCGGATTGCTGTTATACAATCGGGAATACAGCAAGCTTTTTTGACTTTATGGGAATCAGTGATCACAACCACAATGAAGGACCGATCATGACTCCTGCGCTTTATGCAAGTGGACTTTCTGAAGCTTCAACATTTACAAGTGCTAATCCGGGATTTGCTGCATTGTATGGAATGGAATGGGGAACTATTTCAACCGGAGGTCACGTTGGTATTTATGGTGTGAATCAATTGTTAGGATGGAATTCCGGAAACTACAATGTCTTTACAGCAAAAGGGGATTATAATGGGGTCTTCAATATCATCAATAATACATCCGGAGCATTTGCAACGTTATGCCATCCAAATAATACAGACTATGGAAATCTTTTAGGTTCTGCATATAATGCCGGTTACGATAATGCAATTGTAGGTGTTGCTTTGAAGAATGGCCCTTATAATTCCACAAATGCAACTTATAGTGATCCTGCTACAAGTACAAACCTTACCTATTGGAATTCGCTTTTAGGAAAAGGTTATCACCTCGGACCAACGATGGATTTGGATAATCACAATTCTAATACAATGGGGAAATCGAGCCAAGCAAGAACAGCAGTGCTTGCACCCTCATTGAGTGTTGGAAATGTTATGCAAGCAATGTTGAACATGCGTTTTTATGCAACAGAAGATTACAATCTGAGTGTGTCTTATAACATCAATGGAATGTTTCCACTTGGTAGTATTGTGACTCAAACAGTAAATCCAACAATAAATGTTTCTGCGACAGACGGAAATTCAGAATCCATTACTCAGATTCGAATTTACTATGGTGTGCCGGGAAGTAATGCTGCACCAACTATATTGACAACTGTTGCCGCATCGTCATTAACCTACACACACACTTTTGCTTCAGGAACGTACTACTATTATGCAGAAATCACGCAAGCGGATGGTCAGAAGGCTTGGACATCACCAATTTGGTACACAAAGATTATTACTCCATTGCCAATTGAATTGTTATCATTCACGGGCGATTATACTTCAAAAGGAAATCTTTTGAAATGGGTAACAGCTTCAGAAACAAATAATGATTTCTTCAATCTGGAAAGAAGCAATAACGGTTTCGACTTTAAAGCAATTACGCAAATTAAAGGAGCAGGCAATAGTACGCAAGATTTGTCTTATGATTTCTTGGATGTATGGGCGCCTGAAGGAATTAATTATTATCGACTGAAGCAAACAGATTTCGATGGAAAATTTTCCTGTTCAAATATTATTGCTTTGCGTTCACTAAGAAAGGATGAGCTGTTTCTTGTTTATCCAAATCCTGCAGAAGGAAGTTTTGTTGTTGCCGTAAAAGAATTTAGTAACGAAGGTTACAACATCAGAATTACTAATGCTGTCGGACAAATAGTTTTTTCTTCTGAAAATAATACAGAAGCTCAGTTACGTTTATCGCCTGATCTACCTTCCGGTATTTACACTTTAAGTCTTGAAATTAACAAAGAAGTCTATAACAGAAAACTAGTGATCCGTCGGGATTAGACATTTGTATTATAAGTGAAAACTGCTTTTATCGAAGAAAAACTGTCTCGTTTTGCTTTTTGTCGATGAAATTAACCAAGTAAGTTCAATTATTTTTTGTCATACGCTCACTTTTTTTTATCTTGAACACATAGAACAGAAGCAGCTTGAAACTAATATTCTAGGTTTGGTAACATTGGTTTTGAAAATGCTGTTTAATACAAATTATACCCTGCCCAATCGGCCATTAAAAAAATTAAAGAGTACACCAATGAAAACGAATTTCTTCTCAGCTCTCCGAATTAGTTTTTTTTCGGCAATATTTTTACTTAATCTAAAGGTTTGTTCAGCATCAGAACCTAATTTCCCGACGATAAGCATTTCTGCTTCTGCAGGTTCATGCAATGAAATTGATTTGAGTTGCATTCCCGGCGATGGAAGTCGACGACTTATCATTGCAAATGCAGGAGTTCCGGTTTCTGCTTTTCCTAACGATGGAACAAATTACACAGGTGGTTCAATCTATGGAACGGGAACAAATTTAGGAAATGGAAATTTTGTTGTTTATAATGGTAGTGGTACAAGTACTACGATCAGTGGACTTGATGGAGGAACAGAATATTACTTCGCCAGTTTTGAGTTCAATGGAAATGGCTCAAATTCTAATTATCTAATTTCAGGCTATCCTGAATCGAGCGACATTGCTCCCGGAATTTCAATGACTGTACTTTCTTCTTCAGGAGATATTTGTGTTGGCGATAGTGTGCAACTTCAAGCAAGTGGTGCATTGACCTATGTTTGGTCGCCCGGAACCGGGTTGTCGAGTACAACAGATCCAATCGTGACTGCTATTCCTGCTTCAACAACCACATACACAGTAACCGGAACGGATGCTGGGGGATGTCAGGATTCAAAAATAGTTACTGTAATTGTAAATCAACTTCCACTTGTAACTCTTAGTTCGTTCCAATCTATTTGTATAAACGAAGGAGTACTTGTTTTATCAGGCGGAAATCCTGTAGGTGGAACATACTTCGGTAATGGAGTTTCTTCAGGAATTTTAGATCCAACAATTCCCGGTCCGGGAGTAAATAATATTTCATATACGTATAGTGATATTCATGGATGTGTCGATACAGCTTCGAGAACAATTCAAATTAAAAATTCACCGAATGTTACATTGAGTACTTTAGCTGATGTATGTATTGATGAACCTTCATTTGGATTAACAGGTGGTTCTCCTAGCGGAGGCGATTATTCTGGAACAGGTGTAAATGCAAATGATATTTTTAATCCGGCAAATGCAGGAGTAGGAAGTCATACTATAACTTATATTTATTCAGCTCAAGGTTGTTCAGATACAGCAACCGGAACGCTTGTAGTCCATTCCTTGCCGACAGTTACTTATTCAACTCAACCTGCAACATGTTTGAATACTCCGGCATATCAATTGAGCGGAGGAACACCTTCGGGAGGAACTTATACCGGAACAGCAGTAAGTGGAAATCAATTTACGCCTTCGACAGCCGGTGTTGGTACTTTTATCATCACCTATAATTATACAAATTCAAATGGTTGTAGTGCATCAGATACATCAGCAATTCGTGTTCGTGGTTTGCCGACTGTTACGTTTTCTACTCTGCCAACTGTATGTCAAAATACAGGTCCCGTTGCATTGAATCAAGGGAGTCCTGCAGGTGGAACGTATTCAGGAACAGGAGTAGGCGGAACAACTTTTTACACTGGAATTGCAGGAGCCGGAACACATAGTCTTGTTTACACTTATCATGATGCAAATAATTGCTCGAATACAGCAACACAAAATATTGTAGTGAATCCAATTCCTGTTGTTAATCTCGGTCCTGATGCAACAATTTGTTCTGATGCATCAGTTGTTTTAAATGGCGGAACATTTTCGACGTATGCTTGGTCAAATGGAGCAAATACGGCTTCGATTACAGTAGATAGTACAGGAAGAGGATTAGGTACATTCAGATTTATTTTGATTGCAACTAATTCGTTCACTTGTGCAAATAGAGATACGACCTTTATAACTATAGATGCATGTAGCGGAATTGCTGAGAATGATCCTATTTCTTTTAGCGCTTATCCAAATCCATTTACTTCAAATCTTGTCGTGAAAATGAATTCTGCTTTTGAAATTTATGTTTACGACATTTCGGGCAGACAATTAATTCACAAGAAAAATCTTTTTTTGGATGTAAAATTTGGTGATGAATTAACTTCGGGAACATACCTTTTGAGAGTGAAAACTGCTCAAGGTGAAGGAACATCCATAGTAGTAAAAGAATAATCTTCGCACTTTTTTTCAAAAAGTTTTTCCCTACTCTTGGTTAATAATTCGATTTGTTAAGAAGAAAAAACCACTTGCAGAATAGAAATGTGATTATATCTTTGCGTCAGGTCGAAAGATATACATGGTACAACTAAATCTTACTCAACAGGAAGAACTGCTAATGAAAAGAGTTTGCGAATTGCAACTAGATTCATTTGAAAGAATATTAAGCGGTCAAGGCGAATTTGATATTAACGATAAATTGAAGGAACATAAAGTGTCAGAACCTGAGTTAAAGGAAATGATCACTCAAGTTGTTCGTCAGTATATGGACATCAATCACAAGCCGGAATCATTGTTTCATGTACATGCAGATCTGCTCGTGAATTTCAGAGATGCACTTGATTTTAATATAGAGTCATTGTCAGAGCACTCAACACAAATTCCAACTCTTCTTAGTAAGCTTGATTATGCGATGTTTATTTCGCAGCATAAGAATTGAAAATCTCTTGTGCCACCGATATTTCGTCCCTAATGGGGCTTTCATCGAAAGAACATATAAGATATTACATCTAATTTAAAGTTTTCCACTTCCAGGCATGAAGCTGATTCTTCAATCCGATAGCTATCACTATTCACTATTCACTATAAGTTATTAGTTATTAGTTAAAGTGCCGGTTTTACATAGTAAAAAAACGTCTACTTTTACTATATGAAAAAGAGAATTTTTTTATTGCTAACATTCATGTGTTTTACATATGTTTTGCAAGCTCAAATGTATTTTAATCGAACAACCGATATTCCTGTTGTAAATGGAAGTACACTTTCTATTCCTTGGGCGGGAGGTTTGAACTATCCATTATTTTCAAATATTGATTTGAATGGTGACGGTCTTCAAGATCTTTTTTCATTTGATCGGAGCGATAACCGCGTAACAACATATTTAAATAACGGAAGTTCGGGTACAAATTGTTGGATATATGCTCCTGAATACGAGAATATGTTTCCGGCTATGACAGGTTGGGCTTTTTTATATGATTACAATTGTGATGAGAAGCCGGATTTATTTACTGTTGGATTTCGTAACAATAGTATTTCACAATATATAAATGATTCGCCTGTTGGAGGATTGCACTTTACATTGGTCGATTCGACTATGCTCGTGAATGGTGGAGCAGGTGGACCGGCAAATATTTTTGCAAGTGGTTTATTGATGCCGAATTTCAATGATATCGATGGTGATGGTGATATGGATATTATCGGACAACAATTTCAGTGTGTTGGTGCTTTTGCGTATTACAAAAACATGTCGTTGGAACACTATGGTGTTTGTGATTCTTTAAATGATTATACCTTAGAAACATATTCCTGGGGGAAATTTGCTTTGCGATCAGGTTCTTACAGCAATGTCGTAATTGGATTTTTTAATATCAATTGTTTTGTAAATCCGTTGGATCAATATGATATGTCAGTTGCTGCACCAATGGATGATACGTATGCAAACATTTACACGATCGATATCGATGGTGATGGCGATAAAGATGCACTCATAGGAGATTCGCAGACTCGCAATAGTTTATTGGCAATAAATAATCCATCGTCAGGAGTTGATGTAATGACAGCGCAAGACACAGCTTTTCCCTCGTATAATGTTCCTGTCGATATTCAATCGTTTTCTATGCACTCTTATGTAGATGTTGACAACGATCAGATCCGCGACCTCATTGTTTCAAATTATGAATACGAAAACAATAGAGGGACTTATTATTATCAAAATATTGGAACAGATAGCATCCCAAATTTTTCATTCGTCAGAAATGATTTTTTAACGGATCAAATGATCGATGTTGGTGAAGCTGCTTCGCCAACTTTCTACGATTACGATAACGACGGATTGCTTGATCTTGTTATTGCGAATAAGAAGAAAACAATTACTCCGGCAACTTATTCATGCGGGTTATCCCTCTATAGAAATACCGGTACTGCGACTGTACCTTCATTCGAATTTGTGACAGATGATTATTTAAATCTAATTGCGCAAAATTATCAAGGTAAATTATCGCCCGACTTTGCTGATTTGGATGCCGATGGTGATTCAGATCTTCTCTTGGGTGAAGATGGCGGACGAATGATCTACTATAGAAATGATGCAGGTACATTCGTTTTTATAAATGCATTTTTTATGTCCATCGATATCGGCAATAGTTCGTCAGTTCAGATTTTTGACATCAATAAAGATGGGAAACTTGATTTGTTATTAGGTGAAAAAAATGGTTCGCTTAATTACTTCGAGAATTTGGGATCGACAACTGTTCCATTCTTTGCAACAACTCCAACTGTAAGTCAGTTTGGTGGATTCTCTTTGAATGTACCCCCGACATCTGATTCATACTCTACAACAGATATTTTCCGTCAGAATAACGATACAAAATTATTGGTAACGGCAATGAATGGCGACATTTATCTGTATGGCAATATTGATGGTAATTTAGCCGGTAATTTTACATTGCTTGATACAGTAGTATCAAAATATTTAGGTAGCCGTTATGGTCCACTTACTTCCATTTCAGGTGGTGATTTGAATGGAGATGGCAAAGAGGACTTTGTTCTTGGATTGTTTAGCGGCGGAGTTCAGATTTATTATCAAGATATCATCAATTCAACGATTGAAGTTATTACTGACTCTGAAATTAAAATTTATCCGAATCCGGCAAATGATCAATTTGTAGTTCGTGCAAATGCGAAATTAAAAAATGTAGAATGCGTGATTTATGATGCTGAGTCAAGAACGATAACATCGCAAAAACTCGTTGATGGTTATTCTGTATTCAATACTTCAAAATTATCTGCCGGCGTTTATTATTTGCACATCCGTTCTTCAGAAAAGAATGAAGTGAGGAAAATTATTGTCACGCATTCTAAATAGAGATTAATGTCGGATTTAAATTATGAAGAGTTTGCAGAAGAGTTTAACCTGCAATTGACCAGTCATTTGGTCAAAGTTTCTAGGATCAAAGATATTGACAAATTATTTAACCAACTTTTATCGAAATCTCCTGCTGATAAAGCAGTGTTGGATGAACAAATGCCATACTGGGCAGATCTTTGGCCGTCAGCAATTGGGCTTTCAAAATACATTGACGATAATCCAAAGTTGGTAAATGAAAAAAATGTACTTGAAATTGGTTGTGGACTAGGAATGCCTGGAATTGTTGCTGCAATGAATGGTGCAAATGTGACCATGACCGATTACCTTCAAGAAGCATTAGATTTCTCAGAAAACAATTGGAAGAAAAATTTGTCGAGTAAGTTCAACGGTCAACTACTTGATTGGCGCGATGTAAGCAAAGTTGAAAAAGCAGATGTCATTCTCGCATCCGATGTTGCCTATGAAAGTCGCTCATTCGAACCACTAAAAAAATCACTGAAACATATTTTAAAACCCAATGGCGTTTTGCTCCTTAGTGAACCCAATCGAAAATTCGCATCACCATTTATTAAGATTTTAGAAACCGAATTCAATTTACAAAAGTCTGATCGCGAAGTTAAATTGGATGGAATTGATTACATCATTTCAGTTTACGAAGGCAAGAAAAAGTAAATCATACAATGAGGTCCTCTGAATGTATACTTAAGCGTTCAACTTACTAACACGATAATTTTCCCATAGCAACCATTGTTAAGCTGTAACCACAAGTCCCATAGGGACGACTTATTGGTAACCCCACAGTGAAACGTAAACCCTTAGTCCCGTTAGGGACGACATATCGGTGGCCCTAATGAATAGAAACTCACAGTATCAGTTTTAGTAAGAATAAAAAAAGCGAATAAAAATCTCAAATTATTTTATCATCATTTCCCCGCATTTATGCGGTAACGATTCTCGTTTTTCTTTTCGAATTTTGAAAGCAAAAATGAAAAACAGAATCAAAAAAATGTCAGACGATTTACTCTGGATCTTTTATCCGACTCTATGCGCAGCTTGCGACCGTCCATTACTGATGGGCGAAGAATGTTTGTGTACATTCTGCAAGTATTATTTGCCTCGAACGCACTTCCATTTACAATCAATCAATCCTGTTGCAAAACATTTCTGGGGAAAGGTTCCTATTGAAGCGGCCACAAGTTACTACTACTTTAGCAAAGGCGAAAAAGTGCAGCGACTCATTCACAAATTGAAATACAAAGACAGGAAAGATGTAGGAATGTATATTGGGCAATTGATGGGAGCTGATATGAAAGATTCTCCATTTCCGAAACCTGACATTGTAGTACCTGTACCTTTGCACGAGAAAAAATTGAAACTGCGCGGCTATAACCAAAGCGATTTCATTGCTGAAGGATTTGCAAAAAGTATGAATGCAGTCTTCGAGCCGCAAATGATCTATAGAAATAGAGAGACAGAAACGCAAACTCGTAAGCACCGTTTTGAACGCTACATGAACATGGATAATGTATTTAGCATTAACAAAGAATTGGCGCCGGCTGATAAAAATATTCTTTTGATCGATGATGTGATCACGACCGGTTCAACTCTGATTTCATGTGCGGAGGCGCTTTTGGAGATTCCCGGAACGAAGTTGTCGATTGCTTCAATTGCTTGTGCCTGAAATGGCTTGCGAAATTGTTGTTTTTTTCAAAAAATCACGGTAGATGTGAGGCGATAATTCTAGTAATATCGACTGTGTTTCGGCGAAAATTTCCATCTTTGCAGTCATTTTATGGCCGAAAATATTCACATCGACACACATCAGAGTAAAGCGGAGCAATATGCTTCACTTATTCCGCAATTGAAGGCTCTCATTGAAGGAGAACCGGATGTGATTGCAAATATTTCAAATGTAATTGCCGGGCTAAAAGAGACATTCGCTTTTTTTTGGATCGGAATCTATTTTGTAAAATCTCAGAACAATGCTGAGGAATTAGTATTGGGCCCATTTCAAGGTCCCGTTGCTTGCACAAGAATTCAAAGAGGGAAAGGCGTGTGCGGTTCATCATGGGACAAAGCACAAACGATCATTGTACCTGATGTAGATTTATTTCCGGGACATATTGCATGTAGTTCGCTTTCGCGTTCTGAAATTGTAATTCCTGTGATCAAAGAAAAAAAGGTAGTAGCAGTTTTAGATGTCGATAGCGAATTTGTTTCTCATTTCGATGAAACAGATCGTAAATATTTGGAAGAAGTTTGTGAAATGATCGCAGCATTTATATGAAAAAATTCGCGCTTCTTTATATTATTGTTTTATTGTTCAGCTCTTGTGCAATCCGCGTGAATCCTACCGGCGGCGACAAAGATGTTCTGCCCCCAAAAGTATTGCATACTGTTCCGGAGAATTTTTCTGTGAATGTAAAAACACATGACATTGTTTTGTTTTTTGATGAATACATTCAGTTGAAAGACATCAGTACGCAATTGGTTGTTTCGCCATTACTAAAGTACACACCTGAAACTAAAATTAGAAAGAAGTCTTTGGAGATTCATTTTCTAGACACGTTAGAAGAGAATACAACCTACACTATGAATTTTGGGAATGCAATTGCCGATAACAATGAAGGAAATTCCATAGAGAATTATCAATTTGTTTTTTCCACAGGAAATGTTGTCGACTCACTAAAGATAAGAGGTCGTATTGAAGCAGCTTTTGATCAAAAGAAAGCAGCAGGGATTTTAGCAATGATCTATAAAGAGAATGATGATTCATTGCCGTACAATAAACGCCCAATGTACTTTGCAAAGACAAACGATGCCGGTGAATTTACGATCAACAACATTGCTCCCGGCGATTACAAGTTGATTGCAATGGAAGATAAAGACAAGAATTACCTTTATACGAAAGGCGAAGAAAGTATTGGATTTACTGATCAACGAATTTCATCCGGAGCTGATAGTGTTTTCATTCGTTTATTCAAAGAGCCATTGCCATTACATTTGAATAAATCTGTTTCGATTTCGCCAGGTAAGGTTTTGCTTGTGTTTTCTGCTGCTGCAGATACAGTGAAGTTGAATTTTCTAACAGACTTGCAGAAGATGGATGTCTATTCACAAGAGTTTTCTCCTCAGAAAGATACTCTAACAATTATGTATAGAAATGCAGAATTGGATTCATTAAGCTTTACTTATTTCAATGGAAAAAAAATTGATACGATTGATGTGCGATTGTTTAAGAAGACAAATAAAGCAGCTTCACGGAGTTTGTTTGAATTAGCATTTTCGGCGCAAGATAGAAATTCAAGCCACCATTTTCATTTGCCATATCGAATAAATAGCAATCATCCTTTAACCACAATAGATGCGAAAGGAATTACATTGAGAAAAGATTCTCTCGAAGAGAAAGATTTTAAAATTGTTTTCTCAGACAGCTCGAAGTCATCGTTTGATGTAGTTGCAAAATGGTCTGATAAATTTTCATACGAACTTTTTATTCCGCAGGGATCAGTTGAAGATATTTATGGGTTGAAGAATGATTCACTAAAATTTCAATGGACCGTTAAATCGGAAACATTTTACGGTACGATGCTCTTAAAATTAAATTCGGTTAAAGAAAGTCTAATCGTGCAGCTTCTGGATAATAATGATAATTTATTTAGAGAGAATTATGTGACGAGTGACACTTCAATAGGATATACATTTCTCGATCCAATGCAATACAAGATAAAAATTGTGCACGATGAAAATAATAATAAGAAGTGGGATACAGGAAATTTACTTCAGCACATGCAGCCAGAGAAAACAGAATTTTATCCTGAACTAATAACCGTTCGTGCGAATTGGGATGTAGATGTGAAATGGGATCTCAACTTCAAAAAACCTAAATTATAAATGTCTATGAAAAAAAGTGTATTTGGATTAATGCTTATTGCAATCGTTCTTTTGTTTGGCAGCTGTAAGATCGGTCGCTATTTCTGGTACAATTTTTCAAACATTACTGATCACAAGATCTTCCCATCGCGTCCTTTGCATGGCACTTCTGAACCGTTTCGATTTGTTGACGCACAAAACAATTCTGTTGTTGATAGTAAGGCCAAGATTAAAGATTATGCCGGAGTTACAACAGATTTCAAAACATTTATTGAAAAATCTCCAACGGTTGCATTTTTGATTATTCGAAATGATAGTTTGATCTATGAAAAATATCAGGACGATTATGATACGTCTTCAGTTGTTGCTTCTTTTTCTGTAGCGAAATCGTATGTATCAGCAATGATCGGAATTGCGATCGGCGAAGGAAAAATTAAAAGCGAAGACGATCCAATTGTAAATTATTTACCGGAGTTAAAAGACAAATACAATTGGAACAATGTAACGATTCATCATTTGTTGCATATGGCATCCGGTGTGAAGTTTTCTGAAGGATATAGTTCGCCATTCAGTGGAGCTGCATCTTTTTACTATGGAAAAACATTGCGCAAAAGTTTGGCGAAGTTGAAAACGGAAAAAGGTCCGATGGAAGGTTTCGATTACAAGAGCGTAAATACTGAATTGCTTGGATTGATCTTGGAAAGAGCAACCGGCAAATCGTTAACAGAATATCTTGACGAAAAAATTTGGCGTCCACTGCAAATGGAATATGATGCAAGCTGGAGTATCGACAAAAAGAACAACGGATTGGAAAAAGCATTTTGTTGTATCAATGCACGCGCGCGTGACTTTGCAAAGTTTGGTCGATTATATTTGAATGGCGGAAATTGGAACGGACAAACGATTGTTCCGAATGATTGGGTGAAAAAATGCATTGCGCCAAACAATGAAAAAGGCGGAGCTGATTTTTACAATCGCCAATGGTGGATAGGTGTAAAAGAAAAAGACTTTGCAGCGATCGGACATCTTGGGCAATACATCTATGTTCTCCCGGCAAAGAATATGGTCATCGTTCGACTTGGAACAAGTAGAGCAAAAGAAGAGTGGATAAACATTATCAGACAAGTGGCCACCCAAATGTAAAAACCTCTCCCTTTACTCCCTTTTTTCCTCTATGAACTCTGTGTTAAATTTTTACCACAGAGTTCATAGAGGAAAAAAGGGAGGAAAAGGAGAAAGATATTGAAAATGAAAAGACAAATATTATTTCTGTTGGTACTTGCTGCTTCGTTTGTTGCCTGCGAAAAAAGCCCATTCGACTATCGTAACAAATACGTCGGTAATTATAATTTCACGAATATCTATACAAATGTAGATTCAGTAGGAACTATTTCAAACAGTACAACCGTTTTTCTAGGCAAAGTAAAAACCGACGGCGACAACAATATGATCATCGAATTCGAAGCGGATAAATCACAAACTTTGAGAATCGATAACGACGGCAATATCTACAACTCCTGCGATACCTACATCGGTCGTTTCGAAAATGAAAGCAGTTTTCAAGCTGTCCTCAACAAACAAAGTTGTACAGCGATTGTGCTTGAAGGTAGTACTTCGGTGGCGATTGTGGGGGATAGGAAGTATTAGTTTAAATTGGTTTAAAGGGTTTAAATTGTTTAAGGGGTTTAAAGTGTTTCGAACACCTTAAACCCCTTAAACAATTTGAATCAATTTTATTTTAAAGAGTGAGTAATTTACTTAACACAAACCATCTTTTTCGAATCAATTACTTTTCCGTCAGCAATTAATGAGTAGCTATAAATCCCGCTACTTAATTTTTCACCATAAACATTGATTTGTCCGACACCACGTTCGTTTATTTTTACGGTTTGCAAAACATGTCCTGAGTTATCGAAGAAAATAATTTTTGCTTCAATTACATCAGCTGGAACATTAAACGAAATTCTTGTTTGTTCTGCGAAAGGGTTTGGGTCGTTCTGATTTAGAATAATTGTATTTTCAGAACTCAATTCAACATCGATTTTATTTGTTGATGTTCTCTCGGTCACTGCATTACAACAAGCACTGATTGCAGATTCTAATTGATTAAGTCTACTACTTGTGTTAGCTGTTAAAGAGTCAATTGCCTGTTGTTGATCTTTTATTTTTTGAAGTAGAATCGGAATAAGTCCAACATAGTTTACTGATTTGAAAGTAAAGCTAGGCTCAAGTTGATTCCCAAGACTGTCGTATGTTGCAGGAGCTTCTTGTTCGGCAACTAGATTTGGCAAAACACTTTCTACATCTGTTGAAAGTAGACCATATTGAATTCCTGATGGAAGATTCAAACGGGCATTTCGTCCTGTAGAATCAAAATAATAAGTTTTTGGATTCAATGATGCCAAAATCTGATCAGCAGATTGCATTGGACGAATGTTAGTTTTTAAATTTGCATCTGAAGGAAGATATAGTCCAGTATTATAGCAATCACCATTAAAAAATGCGGATCGCCCACTTCCGATCGGATTTACATAAAGTCTGTAATTCCCAATTGCTCCGCCAGATAGAGTTGGAATATCATTATATCCCATCAAAGTTCTTGTATTTACATCATCGCCTAATACAATACAATTATCGCAATTTACAGTCGCATCTTTCCCAATTGCTGCTGCATTAGTTAGTGTTGTAGCTGAACCTACTAATTGACCTAATGAGTTTTCACCAATCAGAACTAAATTCTGAAATGTATTTGTATTCTGGTACTGGTCTTCATTTGCATTTCTTCCTATAAAATATTGCCATTCCCATTCCTGTGAAAATATCCTGCTGCTTGTCCGACTGCGACATTCCCGTTAGCATTAGCAGTAAATTCTCCACCAGATGTCGTTCCTACAATAACATTTTCGTTCCCAATATTACCTGTTCCACTTCCTTGGTCAGAAGCTGCATTTGTTCCAATTACCACATTGTCATTGCCGGTCTGATTATTAATACCGGATTTGATCCCAATAAAAATATTTTTACTGCCACTAGTTGTCCTACTTCCTGATTCACTTCCAAATGCATTGTTTGAGTTTCCAGTCGTTACTGCTTTCAACGAAACAAAACCTACTGCAGAATTTAGAGAGGAGCCTGATCCTAGATTTGTTAAGGCTTCAACACCTATAGCCGTATTTCCGTAAGCAATATTTGCAGTTGTAGTATTTCCTGCATTTGTTCCCAAATAAAGATTAGATCCATAACTAGGAACGCCAGCACCTTCTGTAGCGAGCATTCTAATTCCATTGTAAAACATAGGACCATTGATTCCAAAGTTACCCGCAACATCAAGCTTGTATGAAGGAGTTGCATCATCAATTCCAACTTTGCTATTTGCAAAGTCGTCATAAACTTGACTTTTGCATACTGTATTTGTTCCTGTGACATCCATTCGTAATAAATAATTATTTGGAATCCCAGATCCACAAACATTTACTCCGCTGCTTGGAGTAACGGTTTCATCTTTCACTAACACAACATTGCCTTGATTATCTACACTCAATACAGCAGGAGTTGTGCTACCAAATGGATTAGTAACAAGAGGAATTGAAGTTGTATTCAAATAAGTAAACCGTAAGCCACTTGATCCCGGATTTGCTGTACCTGCATTACTTTTTATGTCAAGAGTGTTTCCAGGTATGTTCGTATTTATTCCGACTCTCCGATTCGTACTTCCATCAAAAGGATGAATATAAAAATCCCCCAATCCTGTTGTTTCTAGATCTGTCCATTTACCACCTGTTAATGTTGTGCTTGGAGTTTCAGTTAATCTTAATTGAGGGCCATTCGTATGAGATGGGTTGGAAGTCGGACTCCCGGCATTATCCCAAATATCCAATCTCCTTTTGGGTAAAATATTAGTCAAGTTCCAGACATTTCCAATCCCCATATTCCCATAAGCAGTCATCCTTGCAACTTCTAAGCCGTCTTCTTTTTCTGCGTCACTTGCAGAGCCTGTTGACAAACCACTTGTGAAAATAAATTTCAACATATCGGGACCATAACCCGACGTTGGATTATCGCCCCAATTTATAACTGCTGTACCGCGATCAGCACCTCCTGTTCCGCGATCATCTTTAATCCCAACATACATTTGATCTCCTGCATCTACCATAAAAGTACCGACGTCCATCCATTTACGTGCACCTAAAGATCCTAAATTTGAACGATGTCCAAGATTCAAAATAGCTTGAGGTTGGTCTATTGGAAGAAAACCTGAACCGTAACTGATAGCTGCTTTCGTAGTGCCTATATTCCCTGAAGGTCCACCAAGACCATAAGTAAATCGCATTCGCTCTTCTAAACCATAGAGCCCATCAGTTGTATTTAAGCGCAGTATCCCCTTTTCTTGCATGACACTCAGATTGATATCAGGAGTACTACTTGGATTTTCCACCCGAAATTTTTCAGTTTCAGGAAATGTATACATCTTCCAAGTGTGATTAAAATCAGATGCAGCAGAGGAGCGAATCGCTTCGCCTTGGTTGATGAGCATTGAACCTTGATTGAATAGATAGGGTATAGTAATATCAAGGGCTGCGGCAGGTTGAGTAGCATTGCCAAAATAATCGCCAATACCGATTGCGTCAATTTTGTTGGCAGGGTCTGTTTCTCCCCACATATCACCCAATCCATTTATACCAATTCTCCATTGTGCAAAACAAGAATAATTTATTAAACCGACTAAGACACATAAAATTAATTTTCGGATTTGAGAATTTGTTTTCATAGTTTTTTTGTTTAGTATAAAATTATTTTAAGAATACATTCATTTAATACAATTAAATAAAGTCCACTTTTTAAATTGCTAAAATCGAAAGTATTTTCACTTTCTTTCATGTTTTGTTTTATAATCAGTTCTCCAATTGAATTATAAACTTTAGCAATACTATTATCGAAGTTTATCTCTATACCTTGAATTGAAAATTTACCTAAACTTGGATTTGGGGACAAGTTTAAAGAGCACAGTTTAGTTTCAGCAATTGCACCATTGCAATCTTTTAAATTCTGTGATAGACAAACATTATCTAAATATGTATAAGAAATGGAAGAAGATATATCAAGACAATTAAAAGTCATAGAATCTTGTGTGAAAAAATTGCCAATTAATAAATAAGAATATGAAGAGTCAGCTATAAAGTTTCCTGAAAATGTCAACCAGTTTGAGGTGTCGCTTAATACTGAATCTGAAAATAAAGTTGCAGTATTATTAATTATTGTTTGAGAAATATTATTTGTGTCTTCGAAATGAGTTAGAAATTTTACACCCAGTTTATTTACAAAACATTGACAATTTACTTGACCATTAACATTGAAACCCGATGAAAAGTCAAACGATAAAAAATATCTTTGGCCTGAAATTAATGTTTCACTCAGTTTAATTCCTATGATTTCGTTATATAAACCACTTGATCCAATACCACTTGCTAAACCTGCATAGCTAAAACCACTATTCGGCTTTAATTCTTGATAGCCAAATTGATTTGTTGGAATTGAAACTCTCCCCTGAGAACATTTGTTAAATAAGTCTGGAGTATTTAAAATGCTTCTCCAGCCAACAGCTTTCTCGAGATAACTTAAGTCATTTGGACAAGTATCCATTTCCTCAAAACTCGGATTCGGCACCAAATTCTACGACGAAGCAGAAAAAGAGTTAAGCGCAAGAAAAAAAAAGACAATTGCTTTTCTAGCGAACAAAGAAACGGATGATAGAGAAATGTGAATTGTCATATAGATTTAATTGGAAAGATTTAATAATACCAAAGTAAATAATTTTTTCATTTACAAATGTTAAATTGAAAATATTTATCTAAGATTAACTTTCAATCCCCGCTCGAAATGTTAAGTGGAAATTAGTTTTGCGCTCTGAACTTAGTTTTGCCATTTAGCTTCTTTCCGCCACTGAATTAGTGATGATTTCATCAATCAAAGTTAGTGAGGATGGAATGATGCTTGAAGGGTTAGGTAATTGAATTAGTGGCAGTAAAGCCTCTCAACATCGCCGAGCAGGGATGGTGGTTTAAAGTGTTTAAATTGTTTAAGGGGTTTAAAGTGTGCACCACACCTTAAACCTCTTAAACATTTTAAACACTTTTTTAAATTGTATTTCGAAACCGTAATTAATTTTTTATCAAAAAACCATCAGCGTCCTGCCCAAACGCAAAATGCTCCCGATGTTCTCGCAGTTCTTCAAGATTTAAATCTATAGTTTCAATAGCTTCAACATGCGCTTGTGTTTTTGAAAGTACTTCACCGGTATAACCATACACAGCGCTGTCACCTGAATGGTAAACATCATTACCATCGTTACCGATTCTATTTACTCCAACTACGTACGATTGATTTTCAACTGCACGTGCAGGTAAAAGTGTTTTCCATGCAGTGATTCTTCGTTCAGGCCAGTTGGCAACGTAGAGTAGGAGGTCGTAGTCTTCCTTTTTTGTGCGACGACTCCAAACGGGAAACCGTAAGTCGTAGCAAACAAGCAAACAGATCTTGCAACCTTTATATTCAACTATTAATTTATTATTTCCCGCAGTATAAGTTTCGTCTTCTTTTGCATAGGAAAAAAGATGTCGTTTGTCGTACGTTTTATTTCCTTCCGGTGTTACCCATATGAGGCGATTAAAATACTTTCCGTTTTCTTCGATAATAACACTTCCTGTGATTGCACAATTTTTTTCAATAGCAATTTTTTGCATCCACTGAATTGTTTTTCCTGACATTGACTCAGCCATTGAATTCGCATTCATAGTAAACCCGGTGGAGAACATTTCAGGTAAAATGATCAGATCTGTATCGTCAGTGATGGTGGCGATTTTTTCTTGCAATAACAAAAGATTCTCATCCTTCTTTTCCCAGACTAAATTTGTTTGTATAATAGTGATCTTCATAATGAAAAATATGTCAAGTTAAATTGTTGTGATCTTTCCGATTGAACGATCTACTTTTATCGAACAAAGTTTTTCTGCAGCTTGTTCCAGTGTTTCATTCGTTTTCGCAAAACAGAAACGAAGCATTTTGCAATCATTTTTCTTGTGATAAAATGCAGAAACAGGAACTGATGCAACACCGTTCTCTTTAGTTAGGCGAACAGCAAAATCAAAATCTTTTTCTTTTGTAATTTCACTGTAATCTAACGATTGAAAGTAAGAACCTTTCGCAGGAATGAATTTGAATTTAGAACCGGCAATAAGTTTTAAAAAGTAATCTCGTTTCTCCTGATAAAATGCAGGTAGCTCCAAATAGTTTTTATTCTTCATGAAATCAGCCAAGGCATATTGAATAAATGTTGTAGAAGAAAAAACAACAAATTGATGCACGCGACGAAATTCTGTCATCAGATTTTCAGGTGCTAAACAATAGCCCATTTTCCATCCTGTAGTATGATATGTTTTACCAAATGAGAAAACAACGAAACTGCGTTCAGCTAATTTCGGATAACGCATTACGCTTTCATGTCTCAAACCATCGAACAAAATATGTTCATACACTTCGTCACTTATGATAGTGATCTCTGAATCAGAAGTAATTTTCTCTAGCTCTTTCATATCTGCAGCAGTCATAATTGTTCCTGCCGGATTATGAGGAGTGTTGATGATGATCATCTTCGTCTTCTGATTGATCAGCTTCTTTACTTTTGTCCAGTCGATTGTGTAATCGGGTGCAGTGAGTTGAATATATACAGGAATTCCACCTGCTAACTGAATAGCCGGTGCATAGCAATCATATGCAGGTTCGAAAATAACAACTTCATCGCCTTCACGGATCATTGCTGTGATGGCAGTATAAATTGCTTGTGTTCCACCACTCGTAATATTGATCTCTGTCTCCGGATTATAATTTGCGCCATACAAGTCCTGAACTTTTTCTGCAATCCGTTCGCGCAAAGAAATGATTCCCTGCATTGGCGCATATTGATTCATTCCTTTTTTCATGTAATGATTCATCAAGGAAATAAGTTCTTCAGAAACTTCGAAGTTGGGAAATCCCTGTGAGAGATTGATGGCCTTGTGCTCATTTGCAAGAGCAGACATTACTGAAAAAATTGTTGTGCCAACTTGTGGCAATTTTGATTTAATGTGATTCGGAAAGTGAGGCATAGCTTGAAAGCCGCTTCAAGTGGGCTAATGTGAAGATAAGTAAAATTTTTGCAGGGTGTTCTTGAAAAGTGTCAATAAAAGTTTCAGTTTAATGATTGTTATTCCGTCAGGCAATTTTGAAAAGCTCCTAATTCAATATTGCTAAATACCAATTTCAAAAAAAGAAAATACCCATCTTCATTGCCGTCGCCTTCAGGCGACGGTCCCAGGATTATTGCAATAAGGAACATATTCAATTTTTTTTGTCCCTTTTTTAATCCATATTTTTTAATCACATCCAACCCGGACTTTTGGCGATATAGCCTAATTTGTAAAGTATAACAACTAACAAGATGAATGCAAGAAGGCAAATTCCAAAAAGCATCGTTAGTTTTTTATACAACTTTGCTTCACCTTGAAGCTTCATTCGTTTGATGATGTTGAAAATGACATTCTCCGAACGGTGAAAAGCACTTTCACTCTTTACGATATAATCGAATGCGCCGTACTTGATCGTGTTTACCGCAACTTCAATTCTGTCTTGACCACTGATCATGACTACTTCTGTCAAAGGCTTCGCTTTCTTAATTTCTTTTAGGATGTCAATTCCATCCATTGCATTTTTTCCTGCTTTGTCGAAATTGTAATCAAGGAAAACGATGTCCGGCGATTTGTTAAGATTTCTGATACATTCTTCGCCGCTGTTATATACAGTTAGCGTGAACGTTGAATATTTACTCAAATAATCCTGAAGCATCATTGCTTGCATCGGATCATCATCGACAATAAATATATTTTTTACTGTTTTCATATGGTGTGTTGGGTGCTCAAAAATAGAAAAATTTAATTGAAGAATTCATACAAAATCGCCTTTAAAGGGAAGTTATTCGCATTGAATTACTCAATTATTCTTCGATTTTTCTGTTTTTTGTGGGTTTACTACTTTATTTTTGAATTAAGCGATTTCTTGCTTCAATTCTTCCATTGCAGAAGTACAGATTGTCTGGAAATTCCCAAGCATTTCAGGTAGCTTTTCAACATTCGATTTTGTGCCTGCAAGGTTTTCAATTCCTTTGATCAGATCTTCACCTGCTTTAATTCCCATGTAAGTAATTTGTGGCTTTAATGCATGTGCAGTTCCGCGAAGTCCATCATAATTTTGTGACTCAAGTTGATCTTTCATCGTTTGAATTTGACCGGGGCAATATGATAAAAACATAGAAATATATTTTTTCATCTTGTCCGGATTTCCTCCCGTGAAGGATTTCAAAAATGTCATGTCAGTTGTGCGTTCCATAATAGTTTTTTTGTCTGGGTAAATATCAGTTATTTGTTTTAAGTATTGTAAGTTTTTCTAATTTATTCAAAAGGTCTTGTGTTTCAAATGGCTTTGAAATATATGCATCCATGCCCGACTCGAAACATTTGTTCACTTCTTCCGGCGTAACATTGGCTGTCATGGCCATGATTGGTGTTTTACTTTTTTCATTATTCATTTCACGGATCTTTTTTGTTGCTTCAAAGCCATCCATCTCCGGCATTTGAATGTCCATGAGTACGACATCGTAATTGGAGTCAGTCATCATTTGAACAGCAATTAATCCATTCTCTGCAATGTCAATTACAAGATCCGGAATCAAATCATTCAAAGTATCAGTTGCTACCATCTGATTAAAAGGATTGTCTTCTACAAGTAATATGCGAATACCTTTCAGTTCTACTCCATTTACATCTCCGTGATTCGATTTTTCTTTGCCGGTATTTTTTTCGCCAATAGAATAAGGAATGGTAAAAATGAATGCAGTTCCTTTTCCTAATTCTGATTTTACATTTATTGTTCCGCCTTGTAATTCGATCAATTGTTTTGAGATAGTTAGCCCAAGTCCTGTTCCTCCAAATTTTCTAGTCGTATCACTACTCGCTTGAGAGAAACTATCAAAGATCTTACTCAAGCTTTCTTCCGAAATTCCAATTCCTGTATCGATGATTGAAAACTGCAGCATACTAATATTGCCCTGTCTATTGATCTCATGAATGTCGAGTGTTACTCCGCCTTTGGAAGTAAACTTAATTGCATTTCCGGCAAGGTTGATTAGGATTTGATTCAATCGCGTTGGATCACCTTCGATAAATGACGGAACATTTGATCCAATATTGATTTTGAATGAAAGATTCTTTTCCTCTGCCTTGAAGAGCATTGCATGATAAACAGTTTCGACAGCATCTTCAATTGAGAATGGAATATTTTCGAAATCCATTTTGCCGACTTCGATCTTAGAAAGATCTAAGATGTCGTTGATGATGACCAATAGATTCTCAGACGATTTTTTTATAACATTAAGATATTTATGCTGATGATCGTCCAAGTTTGTTTTCACCAATAAATTCGTTAATCCAATAATAGAATTCATTGGCGTACGAATTTCGTGACTCATATTCGCAAGAAACTGCTGCTTGAATTTTTCACTTTGCTGAGCTTTTTCTTTATCGCGAATCGTATCGACCAATTTTTCTTGTGCTTCTTGTCCTGCACGGATATATCGCATTTCTTCTACAGTCTTATTGATTGTAGTATCAAGATCAGTAAAGTCAATCGGCTTAGTAATAAAATCAAATGCACCGCGATTCATAGCAATGCGGATATTTTCCATATCGCCATAAGCACTTACAACAACTGCTTTGTAATGACGGAATCGTTCTTTAATATTATTTAAAAGCGTGAGGCCATCCATTTCCGGCATGTTAATGTCGGTTAGGATCATATCAAAATCATTTCCTGTTTCGCCTAATTTCTCAAGCGCAATTTTTCCATTCGCAGCAAATTCAAAGGTTACTTCGTTATTTTTTATGCGATGGCGGAAACGCTGTTTGATCAACAACTCCAGATCCGGCTCGTCGTCTACCACAAGTATTTTGGCAGGTCTTTCCATTTAGTTTAGAGTTATTATTTGACAGCTAAAGTTAAAATTTTTTCTTTGAGAATATTGAAATCTACAGGCTTTGTCACGAAATCATCAGCACCAAATTCCATTGCATTCTTGTAATTATTGTCATCGCCATAAGCTGTGACCATCATCACTTTCAAAGTAGGAAAGTCTTTCTTAATTGCTTTTAACAATTCAAGTCCTGTCATGCCGGGCATATTGATATCACTTAATACGAGAACAACATCAAATGGGTTAAGCGTTCGTAAGTAACTTAATGCATCTTCACCATTGAAAGCAAAGTTGATCATCACTTCGTTGCTCTTCACTTCTTTTCTGAAACGTTGAGTGAACAACATTTCTACATCCTGTTCGTCGTCGACAATAAGTATTTTAATCATAATTTCTTTTCTAAAAATGTATTTAATCAGGCAGGTAAAGTTATTGAGAACTCTGTAAATTCTCCTGTCTTCGAATTTACACTTAATGTTCCATTATGTCCTTTTACAATTATATCATAGCTGATCGATAATCCAAGTCCTGTTCCTTTACCGGTTGGTTTGGTCGTAAAAAATGGATTGAAGATCTTGTCTTTTATTTCATCGGGAATTCCTTTTCCATTATCACGGATATTGATTCCAATTTTTTCATTTACAAAAGAAGTTGTGATGGAAACTTTTGGCTGATAATCTTTGCCATCCATTCTGCTTCTTTCGGCAACTGCATAGAAGGAGTTGTTGAAAATATTCAAGATCACACGACTTATGTCTTGTGAAATGACCTTGATCTGAGGAAGGTCTTTCGCGAGATTTTTTTCCATCGTACAATTGAATCCGGGATCTTGTGCACGCATACCATGGTAAGCAAGATTGAAAAACTCTTCAACCATTTTGTTAATATCAGTCGGTTGTTTTTCTGCAACAGAAGAACGACTATGTTGAAGCATTCCTTTTACAATACTGTCAGCACGCTTTCCATGGAAATGTATTTTCTCCAGATTTTGTTTTAAGTCGTCTGTTAAATCTTTTTGTTCCTCCGGCGTCACTCCTTCTTCTATTTCATTGATCAATTCAACAGAAAGCTCAGAGAAATTATTGACGAAGTTCAATGGGTTTTGTATCTCATGCGCAATTCCCGCAGTGAGCTGTCCAAGAGAAGCCATTTTTTCCGACTGGATAAGTTGAGTTTGTGTCGATTTCAAATTCTCCATCGTCATTGTAAGCTCCACATTTTTTTCCTGCAATTCAGATGTACGCAGATTTACTTTGTCTTCCAGTAATACATTTTGCTTCACGAGTGAATTAGTACGGAAACGGATGTAAACGAAAATAAGTCCGGTAACGGTAAGTGCAAAAAGCGCTGTGAACCATTTTGTTTTCCAGATGGGAGGAGTGATCGTGATCTGGATTGCAATTCCTGTATCATTCCAAACGCCATCGTTGTTACATGCTTTTACCCGGAAAGTATATTCACCTGGATCGATATTCGTATAGGTTGCATAACGACGATTCCCTGAATAGGTCCAATCTTCATTCAGATTTTCCATCATGTATGCATAGCGATTTTTATCAGGGAAAAGATAATTCAATGCAGCAA
>JANOBV010000030.1:0-2211 GCA_031411835.1 Bacteroidota bacterium
AACTTTGAACTCAAAAAAAAGCCCGCAACTATAAAAGCTGCGGGCTCGGATTAGGGAAAAACAACGAATTATTTTTGAAGGGTCACTTTTTTAGAAACCTGCATTCCATTTACATTCAATTTCAGAATATAGAATCCTGAAGTAAGATCATCAGTTCTGATTGCCTCACGGTATGTTCCTGCACTTAATTTTACTTCTTTGGTGCTAGTAATAACATTACCTGCTAAGCCTACAAGTTGAATCGAAACAACTGCATTTTGCTCAAGAGTGAATTCAGTATTCAATGATGTAGAGAAAGGATTCGGATATGCAGTCATTTGAATGTTTGATAATTCAACGTCAGCAATTCCGTTTGATAATCTATAGGCAACGATAGTGTCACATACACATGTTGTATCACCTAATGCATCAATTATACAAACACATACATTATACGTTCCCGGATTTGTGTACACATATATGCTTGTACCATTTACCGTTTGTGGTGAACTTCCATCTCCGTAATCAATGATGATTGAAATCGGTGTTCCACATGGAGCAATTACTGTAAAGCTCATTGGAGTTCCTGCCGGATTGGATGAATCAGGTAAAGCAAAAAATACGGGATCACATGCATTGGCAGCAGAAATTGAATTACAATAAGTATCTGTGCATCCAGTTAGTGAATCAATCAACGTTAAACATACTGTGTGTGGTCCAGCTTGATTATAAGTATGAACCGGATTTAGATCTGTACTTGATGTTCCATCACCAAAACTCCAGAAGTAATTTGTTGCAGCAGTCGATTGATTAGTTAATGTGTATGCTGTTCCTGTTGAATCAACACTAAATGTATACAAGGCTGCACAAGCTGAACTTTGACCTGCTGTAAATGTATTACAAGTAGAATCTGCACAAGAAGAATCTTGAATTGCCACACAAACTATATATGTTCCCGTTCCGGAAAATTGGTGATTAACACTCGACAAACCTACTCCATTTGCATAGGTACCATCGCCAAAGCTCCAGAAGTATTGCGCAGTTGTATTGCCATTATTGCAATAGAAAGCACCTGCATTTGAAGAAGAAATATTTCCTGTGAATGCTGCACTGCAATTTTGCGGGCCTGAATAATAAACATTTGAACAATATGTATCGCTGCATCCTGATGCAGTTGTTATAGTTAAACAAACATAATAAGAACCTGTTGAAGTATAATTGTGATTTGGATTTTGTTGAAGAGAATTAGAACCATCACCAAAATCCCATTCCCAACGAATAATAGAATCGTTGGTCGCAGAATTATCATTGAAATCAATTGCATTCGTCGCAGGATTAAACGATGAAGACCAATTGGCAGTACAACTATTTGCTCCACCTACATTAACATTTTCACAATGCGTACTTGTACAACCTGAAGAAGTTTGAATGCTCAGACAAGCTGTGTATATTCCTGGTGCTCCATAAGTATAAGTTGGATTTTGAAGTGGAGAAGTCCCTATGGAATCACCAAAATCCCAGCTGTATGAAACGATTACAGATCCACTATCTGCTGTTGAAATGTCTGTAAAATTTACATTGACAGTTCCAAGTATTGGTGAACTGCTGAAATCAGCATAACATACTGTTCCACCATTCTGAACTATAACTGTTGAACAAGACTGATTTGAACAACCACTTACTGAAGTGATCGTCAAGCATACGGTGTAAGTACCATTTGAAGTATAAGCATGGAAAGGATTTGGACTGTTGTCAGTTGTGCCATCACCAAAGTCCCAGTCATATGAAACAATTGAATCAGTCGAATAACTATTATTCGTAAATGAAATTCCGGAAGGTGCTACTGATGATGAAAAAGATGCCACACACTGTTGCGCTCCACCTTGACGTGTTAACACAGTATCACAATGCGACGTCTGACAACTATCAGTGAAGTTAATTGTAAAACAAACAACTGCATATCCATTGTAATTGTAACTATGTGTCGGTTGTTGATTAGATGCTGAAGTACCATCGCCAAAACTCCAAGTCATATTCACAACGTTTGCACTCGAAGTCCACGTCGGGAAAAATTCAAGTACTGTTCCTGTTGAATCATACGTAACAGTAAAATTCGCAGTACACTGCGCTTTCGACGAAACTTGTCCGCCGAGAACAAATAGCATTATCATTAATGCTAATCGTTTCAAATTGAGTAATTGTTCTTTTTTCATAATAGATTAATTATAGGTT
>JANOBV010000031.1:0-15053 GCA_031411835.1 Bacteroidota bacterium
CGTCCGAATCCTCCTAATACAATTCCATTCGGGAATGTACTAGCAAAGTATGGATACAGCCACACATTAGATACGTTTCCGCCATTTGGTGGCGCACCCCATCCGCCAACTTCAGCATCTGTGTACTCATTTAAATTTCCACAAACATACGCAGGTTCTGTAATATAAACTGTTCGTGTAGCAGTACAACCAATAACATCAGTTACAGTTACAGTGTAACCTGAAAGTCTTGCATTAAGTCCTGTTGCTGTAGCTGAAGTTTGTACAGGTGAAGTGTTCCATGAATACGTATATGGTGCAGTTCCACCGGATCCTGTTGCAGTTGCAGAGCCATTGTAAGCATGCCAATAAGTTGTATTGATTTGAGTTGTAGTACATGTTACCGTGCTTGCAGAATTTGATATTGTTGTGGATGCTGATTTTGTACAGCCTTTTGAATCAGTGACAGTGACAACATATGTTCCGGCACCAATTGAAGAAGCTGTAGCGCTAGTTTGGCCACTAGGTGTCCAAAGATAACTAAAAGGCGCTGTACCATTTGTAACTGATACTGTTGCAGAACCATTGTTGAGTCCACATCGAGCATTAGTAACTGCAATAGTTGCAATTATTGCAGGCGGGTTAGCTAAAGTAACTGCAGTAGAAGAGGTGCAACCATTTGCATCGGTAACAGTGAAAGTGTACGATCCTGAAGTTCTAGTATATGAACCAGTGCCGGTATAAGGCAATGTTCCTCCTGTTGCAGAAATAATGATGTTGGTTGAACCGCCATTACAATTGATCGCAGTAGAAGAAGAGCTTGCTGCTAATGCTAATGGTTGACTGATTGTAATTGTGCTAGTTGTAGAACATCCGTTTGCATCAAGAACAGTGAAAGTATATGTTCCTGCTGCTCTTGTAAACAATCCTGTTCCGGTATATGGAGCGGTTCCTCCTGAAGCTGTAACACTAACAGTAGACATTCCGCCATTGCACATAATTAGAGATGTACTTGCGGAAGAAACTAATGCTGATGGTTGAGTAATTGTAATTGTAGTAGTCACTGAACAACCATTTGCATCAGTTATAATGAAAGTATGTTTACCTGCAATTTTAGAGAATGTACCTGTACCGGAATATGGTGCAGTTCCTCCTGTGGCAGTTACAGTAACAGTTGACAAACCGCCATTGCATAAAATTGCAGTAGCAGAAGAAGTTGCACTTAATGCTGTAGGTTCAGTGATTGTAATTGACGTAGTAGCAAAGCAACCATTTACATCTGTTACAGACACGTTGAATGAACCTGCAAGTACACTATAGTTTCCTGTTCCTGAATAAGGCGCTGTTCCACCCGTTGCAGTTACAGTTACATTTGCATATTGACCATTACAAAGGATTGGCGCTGCAATTGCAGATGCCACAACTTCTGTTGGTTCAGTTACAGTGATAGTTGTTGATGCTGAACAACCATTAGCATCTGTGACCAAGTAGCTATAAGTTCCAGCCCCTTCAGTGAATGAACCTGTACCAGTATATGGCGGTGTTCCTCCTGTTGCTGAAACAACGATAGTTGTTACATCCTTATTACATAAAATTGTTCCTGAAGTTGAACTTGCAACCAGTTCTTGACCAACAGTCAAAATTCCGTTGTCATACGAAATAATGTAATTCGCAGGAGAATCTTTTTGTACAACATTACTTGGTACAATTTGATATAAGCCACTTGCTAAATTCCCGCTTCCAACATTATTATTTGAGTTGTCAAGAATTGTAAATGTTGGACCACTTGCAATTACATTACTATCTGCGTCTTCATATTGATAGATAGAATTTGTGAATGTATAAGTTGGTTGAATACCATTGCAGCTTGCTGTAGCATCATTCGCTTTTACTGTAAGTGTTTCAGGAACGATCGTTATACTTCCAAGGCTATATGAGATGTCGAAGTTTTCTGACATCAACACTCCCGGAGCTAGAACCCATGTTCCTACAGTGTACCCTGTGATCATGTTCATTGAACTGTAGCCGGTAATAGAATCCGTTGGATCTGCATATACGTCGAGTGAGTCAACAATCAACACTGCAAATTCATTTGATGCATCATTGAATGTGCTACTGTTCACACCTTGTTTACCATTCACACCTTGCTTTCCATTTACAGTTGGAATGCCATTCACACCGGCTTTACCATTCACAGCACCTTTACCATTCACACCTGCTTTACCATTCACACCTTGCTTGCCATTATATAGCACAGCATTTAAAGAGTCTATATGATAATCGAAGATCGTTGCAGGATTAACAGGAATAAAATAGGTTGTATCGTACACGATACTATTCACTCCTTGTTTTCCGTTCACTCCTTGTTTTCCGTTTACTCCGGCTTTACCGCTGACAAGGAAACTCATGTTAGCGAAATCTGCAGCAGTTAATGTAATACCGTTTACTCCTTGTTTACCATCTACAAATACAATTGAACTTGACATAGTGGATTGATGTTCGGTTTCAAGTGAATCAAGGAAAGTAGCCTGATCTGCAGGGGCGATATTGGTAGCGTCGTAAGCATAATTGAATTGAATATTTTTTCCATTGATAGCATCGCCATAAACAAGCGTTACATCTTGAGGTGTTACCATAAGTGGCATTCTGTCAATTGTAAGAATACCGTCAACAAATTGATAGTTGAAGGTTTCTGATAATGTTAACGACAATGGATTACTTAGGTCAGTTACAGCCGATGTTCCTCTTCTGTAATACAAGCCTATGTCAGACATTGAATTTGCATTCGAACTGAAAGTGATGTCAGTCAAACCAAGACTAGTTTCTGTTTGGCCTGTTAATGCAAGTGGAATATCATTGATAGTTATAGAATATGTATAAGCAGGAATTGCTTCACCGAATTTTTTAGTCACACTGTTGATTGTGATTTTTACATTCTGAGGAATGGTGCTCAATAAGTAAATTGAATCGCTTACACCTCCATCTAATCCGCTTGGAGAAATAGGAGGATTGTAAACTGTCAACGGTGGATTTCCAAGGAATTCAGGTACATCTACCGTTAAACTATTTCCATTTGTTACAACTGCCGGCAGAGTATCATATTGAAAAATTACCGATGCGTCGCTTGCGAAATATTGTCCGTCGATCACAAGTGTGATTGGATGAATTCCCGGAGTGAATGAAGAATCTTGTAAATGATATTCTTCAACAACAGGGAAAGGATTTGCAAGTGTTTGTAATGCAGCATCTGCCTGAATAAATCCGGCTCCTGTTGCAACATCATAACCCGGCGCACCCATATTGATAGCAGTTGATTGTAACAATGATTTCATTTGTGAACCATTGAAAGTTTCACCTGCATAGTATTTTTCTTTTGCTTCGATCAAAAGTGCAGCTACACCTGCAGCATGCGGAGCAGAAGCAGAAGTTCCAAAGAAGTTAGGGAATAGATCACCATCGATGTTAACACCGCCAAAATTCACAGTAGTATTTACACCATTTGGAGCAACGAAATCAGGTTTGTTTCTATCGACACCATTAATAGCCAATCCACCTCTTGAAGAGAAGGATGCTACTGTAGGTGGATTAACACCGTAAGCCGGAGTGTTCAAATATAGAGCAGCACCAACTGACATAGCACTTTCAGCATTTGCTTGTCCAATTACTGTTGATGTTCCTTGATTGTATTCGTTGATAATACCTTCGCCGCGGAAGATCACATATTTGAATCGAACGTTACCTGTACCTGATTTACGTGTGATAATAATATTTGCATTCGCCGTTGCTTTAACAATAAAAGGAAGAATCTCTAGTGGATCACCATCAATATTATTTCTGTTGAAGCCAAATAGACGAACGCCAAATTGGTCGACTAAATAAATGTCTAAGTCATTTTGAGCACCGACTTGTTCACCGATAGAGTAGAAATCATCGTCCCATTGTAGGGCAATTGTGTATGTTCCTTTTGTTAATGTAATACTTTGGAAATAATCGCCTCCACCAAAATTATGCGCGGCACCTGCATAACCTGCCGGCGCTGCTATTGAATCGAAGATTCCTTCATATGATTTTATTCCGAAGTTTCCTGCTGAAGTGAAGTAGCTTACTCCAGTCGAAGAAACATCTTCTACTGCTTGTGCAATTACTCCGTCACGGAAGAATGGTTCTGTGATGTATGTAATATCATCTACGATTACTTTACATCCTGAATCACGAAGTGTTTTAATACCGTCAGCGAAATTTCCTGCACTGATGAAACCTGAACGGAACATTAATTCTGCATTCGGAGCAACGTCATGAACGATCTGCATCATTGCACGACCTTCGTCTAATCCAACTCCATAAGGATATTCTTCTGATACAATAACATTCTTAACATAGTTAGGATTTGCTGTACCTGGCAAATCGCCATTTTGAACGTCACGTTCAGCAGGAGTAGGGCTACCAAATTTTGTATTGTAACTGTCAGACATAACTCCAATTTTTACTCCGTCTCCGGAAACTTTCCAAGCTCTTTTTCCCATAGAAGAAACCATTGCCGAATCACCTTGCGAAGTAGTTAAACCGGTTGCTGCGAAACTTCCGCCAATAGGTGCATAGTACGGTCTAACATAATTGATCAACACCGGTAATGAATCAAGTTTAGGTAAATTTGCAATTGGGAACATTCCGGTAATGATCAATGTAGTGTCACCATTATCAATGATGTCAGTCATGCCATAAGGGCTTGTTTGCAAAAGAGCATACAATGTATTGTATTGTCCGATATTTGAAATGACTTCTATTAGAACTGTTCCTAGAGTGTCATTAATTAAGAAGATGTTATTTGTTGCAGTTGTGTCAACAAGTGAATCAGGGAAATTATAAAGCTGTGTTAATTCTGATCCGATCAAATTACTGATCGTATCGTTTGTTGGTGGCTCATAATATGGAATGATACAATTTGTAACAAATACGTCGAGTGTTGCTGAAGCAGTACATCCGGCAGCATCTGTAACAACATAATTGTAGTTACCTGAAGTAAGATTAGTAGTAGCACTTCCAGCGTAAGTGTATGGAGCTGTTCCGTTGGTTGGCACTAATGTTACACTTCCACTTGTCATACCGCTTTCGAGACATACAATTAAAGTGTCACCTTCTGAAGTCGTTAATGATAAATTGCAAGTGAAGCCTTCATCAATTAATCCATCACAATCATCATCCACACCATTTAGGGTTTCAACTGCATTTGGATTGATATTGAAGTTGCTATCATCACAATCGTCATTATTAAGTGCCAAGCCACATCCTACTGCAGGTCCTGAGCCGAATCCGTCACCATCATTATCGTTATATTGTAATTGATAGTCATTGCAGTCGTAGCTGTTATTTACATATCCGCTAGGGGGCGTACTTGAACAACTAGTTGTTGATGCATAATAATTACCATATCCATCACCATCATAGTCTGCATAATATGTAAACGATGAATTTTGTGTTGTATCGTTGTCGTTGCAATCTGTATATGTAGTTACACTTCCGCATGGAATTAAAACATTTGATCCAATGCCATCACCGTCAAGATCAGCATATGTTCTAAGTGAATCATTACAATCTGTACTATCTGAATTGTAGCCTTCAGGAATAAATGAACATGTATATTCTACATTTGCCGGATTACCAAATCCGTCACCATCATAATCTCTGTAGTATGGTGTGCCTGCAAGAACAGTTATGTTCTGTGTGCAGGTTGCGGTGTTGTTATTTGCATCAGTTGCAGTCCAAGTTAACACAGTAGTCCCTATTGGAAAACAAGACGGTGCATCATTGGTGATCGTAACTGCTGAGCAAGCGCTGCTAACCGTAGGATAGGTTGGGCCAACTATAATGGAACCGATTGCATTCGCGGATTTATTATTAAAATTACGCGGCTGACAAAAGTAATCGAGTGTTCCTTGTTGAGTTAAGTAATAAATACCGGGAGCAGTTGGAGCAGTAAAGCTGACTGATTGAGAAAAAGTAGATCCGTTACTAATGTATTGTTCACACGCTACAGTTTGACTGGTTCCGCCAATTCCAATATATGATTGAACAATGCAACCCGGACAATAACCGGTACCATAATCAAAGAAGACAGAAAGATTGTAACTCAAAGTCACATTAGATCCAGCAGTCACTACTTCATTATTTCCGCCACCATTGATTGAAACGTTTGTATATGTTTTGATCCTATCTATATAATCAATAGGTACGGTTGCTTGAATAGCAGCAGGTACAAATTCTACACTGCAAGCACCGGAAGCTGCGTCTTGACATACTGTTCTGTCTGGAGGGCAGATCGTAAATACCGGTGGCGTTGAACATAGACTAGATTCTCCAATTTGGAAATCTCCAAATGTTGTCATACCAGACAAGTAAATTGTGCTACCATCGACAGTTGAAGTAGGGTAGGTCCAAACTGAACCATCGTAAAGTCCTGCAATGAAATTATCAGAAATTGCACCTGCGTCAACTTCTGTTCCGTCCCATGAAATTGTTGCATTGTAATCTGAGATGCTAATACCTGCGCTTTCTAGTGTCCATGTACGGTTGTTAGTTTTAGTAGGGTTAAGAGTCGAACTTCCAATATCCGCAAGGTCACCGGCTGTTGTGTGTGCAATAATTCCTCCTGGAGTAAGTACGTTCACGTTTAATGAAATTGGACTTCTGTGAAGATTATCGCCGATGAAAAAGTTTTTAATTCCGGAACCGTTGAAATTTTGCTGCATATTTCCACTTACCCAACTTGAAAGTGATGCAACTAAATTTGCATTTATGTCAACGATAATTTTATTTGCTATTGTTGTATGTAGAAGACCATTTGTCAAATTTAAATTTTGAGATATACGTTGGTCACCGAATAAGAATACGTCATTCGGATTGTCGATTGTCAGCCTAGTGATCGTTCCTGTACCATAAATATTTTGCGGAATTGCTGAACTCAAAGTAAGGTTATCGAAAATGATCGTACCCTGATTATTCAGATTTGCTCCTTGATAAGTATAAGGTGTGCCGGTAATAATTGCGCCGGTATTAACTACCAGATTGTTTGTTGTAAGTGCTCCGTTTATTTCATGATACCCTGAAAGGAAATAAACCTGATTGCTAGATAGTATACTCGAACTTGCTGTAAAAGTAGTGTTAGCAGCAGTTCCAAATGTAAACAAGCCATTATTGTCCGGACAAATGAAAGCCCCATTATGTGCAGTGCCAATTTGAGTTAAAAACAATAAAGTTCCGTAGATGTTGTTTACTGTCCCGTTATTTACAAAGTAGTTTAATCCTAAATTGGTGTTACGCACAGATGAACCACCGGCATCAAAAGTATGATTGATAATTCCACTTGGATTATTTGTCAATTCACCTGTTCCGATATCTACTTGATTGATTCCATTATGAAATTTAAAATTGATCACACTGTTATTGGTTATATTTCCAATGCTTGGATAAACAAGATCGGAACAACAAGACGCATCAGAATTTTCGAAAGTGATAGTTCCGTTATTTGTAACTTGAACATAGAGTGAACCGATGCTAAGAGTATTGTTCCCCATTTTCAACTCACCGGAAGGGAAGATTTTAACTTCACCTTGACCGTAAATTGTTCCACCATCAACTATCACTTTTCCCAATACATTTAGATCTGATAGAACGCCATCAGCAACAACTAATCCGGTTTGAACTACTAGAGTTGCACCGGTATCAACTGTTAGTTGATCTTCAGTAATTGTCCCGCCACCATTTATTGTGACAACGTGAGGACTGCGAATAACGATTGAACTGTGTGTATAATTTGGTGTCATTAAAGCAGGCTGCCATGAACATCCATTAAAAAATTCCCATGTTGATATATTGCCCCAATCGCCACTAGCTACAGAGCGATATTGTTCTGATGAAGCAGGTGAAACCGAAGTGGTCCAATTTGATGAAGTTCCGGTTAAAGCAAAATTTGTTAATGTTCCTGTTTGGTTATTGCCACTAGCGTCTGCAAGGATATTAAATCCAACATTATTTCCATCTGCTACACCGTTGTTGAAATGATAAGCAGCAGCAAGACCTGACTGTACATTTAGCTCACAATTTTTATTGTTTTGTATTTGTGATTGCGTTCGAGCAACATTCCAAATCCGCAATTCATCGAGTGTCTGATCTCCGTAATTCTGAAGAATATTATTGAAGAAACCTGCGCCAATTGTTGTTCTTGTAATTGTTGCAGGTATTAAACTTGTTGAACCTGTTCCATTGGCAACTCCATCTAAATAAAAAGACACAGAGCTCCCTGATTTCACCACAGCAACGTGATGCCAAGTATTGTCGTTAATAATCGAGGCTCCATTTAGTTGGTCAATAGTAGTACCATTACCAATTGCTAAACGTAATTTACCTGTTTGTAAGCCAAAGTGAACATAGCCATTAACGACAGGATTTCCCATCCCGAAAAATGTTGAAGCTGCATCAGTTGTTTTGATCCAGCATTCAAACGTAAAGTTACCGGTGTACGGAATAAGAGGACTGATCTCGACATAGTCGTTCGTTCCGTCAAAGTTTAAAGCGTTTCCAACTTGTGCTTTTAATTCATTAGAACTGTTAAAAGTACTAAAGAAAAAAGCGGCCATAAATAGCATGGCCCATTTGAAATTTAATTGTGTTTTCATGGGTGTGAAATATGTGTAGTGTAGGAAATAAAAATAAGAATTTTATAAGCGGATGCAAAACAGAATTTAATTTTATTTAAAATAAAAATTTGCATTTTTAGTTTAAATAATTCTTCAATTAATGAGCATTTTCGGGCCTTTTGGAGCTTTTTCGTAGACGTTCATTACCATACATCTGCCGTTTACCAAGATTTTTCAAAATTATCTTATTTTTACGCAAAATGAAAAACCCTAGAAATCTCCGTTTTCGGAGTCTCCAGGGTCAAATGTGAATCAAAATAATATTGGAAAAATTCAGTATTAATAAATTCAATTGCGAACAATAAATAGACTTTTTACTTACTGCTTTTTTGTTCTTTTTCAGCAATAGGTTCAGAAGTTTTGTGAGGATGGTCGGAATCTTTTCTTTCTTTTTCATCTTCATTCATAACAGGCTTATTTTTTTCTGTAGCTTCTGTCGGTTTCATTGTGCCATCTTCTTTCTTATGATTTGCAGTATTGTTCTGTCCATCTTTATTTTGGTTGGCATCTGTTTTTGTTGGAGACGTTAAGTCTTTTTGATCGTTTGTCATTTTGTTTTCGATTAAATTGTGAGAATTAATTATTAGTAAAGTTCATTCTATATTTCAATTGCTACATTATATAATTAAGTGTATTAATTGTATAATTCTAGTTTTAACTATTGGTTGTTAGCTTGAGTATAGTCTGCAGACTACACCCCAACCAACGTTCAATTAATTACTAACTTTCTTGAATTATTAAATCGATCTCCGGCAACATTCACAAAATAAATACCCGGCATCAGATTCATCTCATTTTTTTCGATCAGAATATTTTCTTCATCAACCTTCGAATACATTTTGCGGAATAGAATTTTTCCTGTTGAACTCAAAATGGAGACTTTTAACTCCATGTCAGTTTTGTCATCGAATGAAATATGAATATCGCCACTGGTCGGATTCGGATAAATATTCATTTCGTTTTTGTCGACGGAAATATTTTCTGAATCATCTTCATCACTAAATCTTGCTGTTGACGGTTTAGAAATGGTGAATTGATCATCGATCGATCCTGACGCTGACAAAAATTTGCACGATAAGGTATTTCCGTTGACATCCAAAACCAAACTTCCGCTTACAGAGAGTATTGATTTGAACATGGCATTGTGAGGATAGCCGCTAGAGGTTGAATTACCCGCTTGTCCGCCTGTTCCGCAAACTACGTATACTGTACCATTTCCTTTTCTAGTTGATTTCGAATATGGACCACCACCTGATTGAATTTCATTTCCTGTTGGGTATAATGATGAAATAAAAGTGTTTTCAACGCCTGTATGGTTTTTTATGAAGTAACTTCTTTCGTAACTATGGCTATGACCACTCATTACTAGATCAACTCCATTTAATTCTAATAAAGGAATAATATTTTGTCTCATGGAAACAAGTTCTGAGCTTACATCGGAGTCGTGACTTCCTTTTGAGTAAGGTGGGTGATGAAAATAAACAACTGTCCATTGCAGGATATTTGCTGCCAAGTCGTCTCTTAGCCAATTGTACATTGCGCTCGATGAATTATTATAGGAGCCATAACTGTCGAGTGAAATAAAATGTACGTTGCCATAATTAGTTGAGTAATATTTTTCTGTTCCAGATGATTGAGGCAAAGTAAAAATGTTAAAGTAAGGAAAGTTTGTCCCTAGTGCAGCTGAACTTTGGTAGCCGGAAGATGCGTAGTCATGATTGCCGGGTGCAGGGAATACAGGAATATTTTTAAATTGATCAGGGTAAACAGCGAACACTTTACTTTGGTATTCCGCATCTGTCCCTGTGGTATAAGCATTGTCTCCTAACCAAAGCCATCCATTTACTACTTGACCGGATGTATTCGCTGCAAAAGAATTTCTTACTGAGATTTGATTCGCTGAGCCCATTCCAAAATCTCCGGTCACCCAAAACTTAACAGCCTGACTGCTTCCATTTGTTGGCGCAGTATAAAAAAAGTTATTTGCATTGCCTTGAAGTACGGATCCGATCTGGCCAATTGAATAATAATATTTTGTGTTTGCTATTAATCCGGAAATTGTAATGACATGTTCTGTACTAATTGTGGAATTGCTTGCTGAATTGTTTAGCATTGTCGTTGAGATCCCATACTTTACTTCATTGCTAGTAGCAGTGCTTGTTCGCCATTGGATTGTAGTGGCGGAGCTAGTTGCTAGAGTAAGATATGGTCCCCTTACCAATGTTGTAGTTGAGGAAGGACCTGAAAGTGTAGTGAACCATCCACTTGAAGAAAATGCGCTAGTTGCACCACCGGAACAAACTGCTTGTGCAATAAATTCATAATTTGTTGAAGGCAGAAGTCCTGTTAAAACATAATAAGTTGAACTAGTGTTGAACGCTGAAGAATAAGCGAGCCCGGAATTTCTAACTCTATATGCTATATTATATGATGTTGCTCCTGTAACTGCTGTCCAGAATGTTTCAATGCTTGATGAAGTAATGTTTCTTGTGCCAAATAAATTTGCATCCGGTATTCCGCAGGTACTTATTGGTGCCGGATTTCCGATTAGTTGAAGTTCAAAGGTGATATCGCCTGATGCAGTGGAACGATTGTGTACTTCAGTAGCGATTACATTATTTCCTATTGAAAAAAGTGATATTGGCAATATTACATTGAAAATCGTTGAGCCATCGTCTGAGCAAGTGGAAGAGGCGGGCGTATTATAAAGTATCGTTCCCGTTGGCATATTGTTTCTGTAGACTTCTACATTATTTACGTAAACAACGATGCCATCATCTCTTCTTATTTTCATTGTGAAATTAGAAAAAGCAGTAACAGAAGAAATGCTTATTGTTTTTCGAAAATAATATCCAATTTTACCTGACAAAATTGCTGTTGTCGGTGAATCTCCATATCCTAATTCTGAATTTCCTGATTTCCATTCTGCATCAGCAAAAGTTGTCGATTTCCAACTTGTTCCGAGATTGGATCCGCTATCGGAATATTTCCAATTAGATGAAGTGCTGATTAAAGTTGTTTGTGCATTTGACTGATTACTTGAAAACAAAATTGAAATTAGAAAAGTCAATCTAAAAATAGTGTGTATAAATTTACTTTCCATTATTATTGTTTTATTTAAATGTGACTGTTATAAGAACAATCACAAATTTCAAAAACAAGTAGGATAATGCTGTTGCAAAATACTTTAAATGATTTGTATAATTCACACACCGGTGAATATTATTTTTTTTTGCGTAGTTTATAATATACTCCAACTATAATTACTGCAATAGCTAAAATAGCCCACCACTCTACATATTCTGTCATGATCCAGGGTTTGTTATATATTACAAGATGTTATCTGAAGTTCTCAAATAAATTTTTCAAATGATTGAAGATCCCCATTATTGTTTTCATGCTTCCCCTTTACTTGAACTTGTAACGCCCATGCCGGAAAAGAAGAGTAGGAATCCTGGAATCCCATAATACATTAGATTTTTATAATCATATTGACCTCCTGTTGAACTGATCATTATAAGTGCTGTGAACATAAGTGCAATCATTCCGATTACAGATAAAAATGTTCCGAAGTTTTTTTTAGTATTCATTTTGTTTTTTTATAAGCCATTTATAAATGGATGTTTGTAGAAGAATTAAAAACCCCAAGTATTCTCAAGAGCCATATAACAACAAACACGACAACAACAATGTTTAGAATCTTCTTTATTTTTCCATCCATTGGAATGTAGGTATTGACTAACCAAAGAAGTACTCCAACAATGATAAGTACTATTGCGATGTTTAAAAGTGACATGATATTACGTTGAGTTTATATGACAAAATTAGCCATAGAGAATCAATCGCATGTTATGCAATTACTTGAATAGTTTACAGAATTCCCACTAATGCGCTGCGAAGTATTTGTGATTCTTCGCTTTCGTGCAACTCTGCTGCGAAGGATTTGCAATCCTTCGCAGCAGAGTTGCGGATTTTTAATCCGCTAAAACTCCAATCATTCTTTCACAAACCTTCCAACAACTCTCTTCCCTCCAATCAAAACAGAAACATAATAAACTCCACTAGAAAATACTTGCGTATTGATGCTAACTCTATTTTCATTCGTGCCCAAAAGAAATTTCGTTAACAAAACTCTCCCTAGATAATCCGAAATATAAATTTCCATCGATTGACTATTTGAAATAATATTTTTGAATGAAATATTTAATTCACTCGAAACAGGATTGGGTGAAATTGTAAACAATGATTCTTGCGAAATAATTTCACTCGTTGCAGTAATCAAATTGGAGGGTAAACGATAAATTGTATCATTGTAAAATCCTGCAAAGAGATAATCGTTGGTTAAGCAAAGCGCTCTCGGACCGGTTTGAAAGGGTACAGTAGGAGCAGAAATTGAATACCAATTTGCTCCGAAATTATTTGTATAAAACAAACCTGGAGAAACAACAATCACATTGTTCTTTACCGTAAATGAAATTGGACTTGAGCCCGGATAGTTAGTATTTTGCCATGTGCTGCCATTCGAAGAATAGTAAAGTGCCGAACTAGTCATTGCGTATAGGACATTGTTTACTAATTTTAGTTTTAATACTGTTAGTGATGATTGGTATACTGTCCATGACGATCCGTTATTTGTACTTCTGTAAATTCCATTCGATGTACCGAGAAAAATTTCTGAACCTTTTGAAGTCATGCAAATAACTGATGTACTTGGTGTGATCGTTAAGGTTGTCCAAGTGTTGCCGGAATTTGCTGAGTATTTAACCAATCCATCTTGATTTAGTCCAAGATAATTGTTGCCTGATTTACAGAAGTCAGTCAGGTTTTGATTGTAGTAGCCATATGGGAAATTGATACTTGTCCATGTTTGACCACTATCAGAACTTGCAAGTCCTCTAGCACCGCAAGCATATACATCACTGCCTTCCAAATAAAAATTAGATGTTGTTTCTCCAAGTGGAATAGAAGTAAAGTTGTCGCCATTGTTATAGGAAACATGAAATCCTTTATACGTTCCGACGAAAATTGTTGAATCGATTGCTTCTATTGAATTGCAACTATAAAATGGAATTCCATTTTGTGATAACTCCCAATTGATCGAACTAATGTCTGTACTGAACAATCCAGCCGCACTCGAAGCATACAGCTTGTTATTCTTTTGGGTCATGTGCGAAATAGGATTTTCAAGAGGCATTCCCATATTTATGCTTATAAATATAGCACTAGAAGTGTCGCTTTGAAATAATCCTCCACCATTATCAAGAGAAGCATAGATCTTGTCATTGCAAATAAAGATCCGCGTCGAGTGATTCGAAGGCAGACCATTCGTAAATAGACTCCAGCTTATTCCGCCGTCAGTTGATTTATAAATTTCGAAATGATCAACAACATAAAGTTGATTCCCATTTGCGATTAATTGGTAAACCTCTCTACTGCCTGAAGCCATTCCTGAAGTAGGCAATGAATCCCAAGTTGCGCCAAGATCATCAGTGAAGTACATATTGCCTATTCCTGTACCGAAAGAACTTTTTGAAACATAAAGTCTGTTATTGTCAGCCGTAATGCAATTAGTATTATTGGTAGATGGAGGCTGATACATTGCATTCCATGAAACTCCATTGTCAATAGAGTAGAAGAGGAAGCCATATTCACACCAAGCGTAAATAGTCCCTGCTTCTATTGCATATTTAACAGGAGGAAATGCGCCGAGAGATGTCATCGTATTCCATGTGCGACCGCTATCGAGTGAAATTATTCCACCTGTAGTATTAAAAAATCGATCATAAATTAATTTACCATCATTGAATTCCAGTTTTGATTGCGTTCCGTTTATTCCGGTATTAAGATAAGACCAATTCGCCCCACTGTCATTGCTAACTGCCAAACCATTAATTGTTCCTGAAAAACATAGCGAGTCTAAAAATACAGATGAAGTTGTCTCTACTCCATATGGACCATTTAATACTTGCCATTGAGCATTTGCTGAATGAAAGCAAAGAAAATACACTGCGATTAATTTTAGGGTTAGGTTGTTTTTCATTGTGTTGAATAAGAAATTGTGAAAATGAATTTATTGACCTTGTATGAACTTATAGACTAAGATATGATTTAGTTTAATTTGAGAAGTTATTATTGAAATATTCTTTTGTTGAGTTAACTTGATATTCCAATTGGTTGCATCAAGATTTATAAAAGTTTAAATTTACCTGGTTTTTAATATCCGCCTTATTCATTTCTTTCTATTTTTTGGGATTTTGAAGCCAATTTGTATTCTTGGTTGTTGTATTTCTTTCTTTTCTAATAGTTCATCAAGAAAGTGAAAAACAAGCTCAATGTTTTTTGTATTGTTTTCGGTTTTCTTTTTAATTTCTTCAATTGCTA
>JANOBV010000032.1:0-2096 GCA_031411835.1 Bacteroidota bacterium
AGCACGAATCTTATTTTTGCAACAGCAAGAAATGTTACGGAATATGAAAAGATGAGGAATGAAATTTTGGAGAAGAAGAATATAGAAGAAGTGTTGAATGCTAAACGTGTAAAGCAATTGCAAAGTCTTTCATATGAACTAACTGATGAGTTTGTTAATCCGATCAGTTTGCTCATTGGCTTTTCTGATCTTGCTATTGAAGCATTAAATTCTGAAGATAAAAATTCAAGCGAACAAATTGAATTATACTTGGTAAAGATTAAAGAGCATAGTGAGTCAATGTTAGGGATTCTTCGAAAAATGAATAACGATGTAAAGTGGTCTAATTCGCCATCAATCTATCACAATTTGTAGTCAAATAATATTTCGTAAAGTGCTCTATTATTTTTATCTGATAAATATTAATTAGTTTCTTGCATCTATATTTATTTTTTTGCCCTGTAGAATCATTTAAATATCTTTTCTGCCATCAATTATGTTTAAAATTAGATGGTTTGTCATTGGAATTTGTGTGATTTATAACAGAGAACTTCTTTTCACCTTTTGGAGGAAATAGACTTTTACACTTCGTGTAAGTATGACAATTTGATTAAACTCCATAAATCCATAAAATGAAAAAAATATTACTACTTAATGTTTAAGAAAAAAGGTTCAATCGTAGGACTAAATCATATTCAAATCACAGGAACCGGAATTCAAAATACTTTTGTTCCGTTTTCGTATTCTTTGACTTCATCTGTTACGCCGGATTCTGTAATCATTGCTGCAACGTGTAGCAACTTGCTTGGAAACGGTGGTGTAACTGTCGGAAGTTTCTTGGAGATAGATGATCTTGCATTTTCCGGTGCAGCGGTTTCTATTCCGAATGGTGAATTTGAATTGAGGTCAACTACTTCAATTGATTTGATTTCGGATTGGAATTCATTTGGTGAAGTTGTAAAAATTACATGATACAACGCTCGTGTCAATTTATGATGTTTCAGGTAGTTTGGTAAAAAGTGAAATCGTTTCAGATCCCGGTAACAATATTGAATTAAATGTTACATCACTTTCTGTTGGAAGATATTTTTTCAAAGTGAATTGTGGAGACGTAGTTTTGCAAAGTTCATTCACAAAAAACTAAGAGGCATAGATTAATATACAATATTGGCTCATTCAATAAATAAAAAAAGGGGAACGATTGTCCCCCTTTTTTATTTATTGAATGTTTGACCAATGATTAATTTTTAACCAACACAAGTCGTTTTACTTCAGTTATGTCATTAACAGTACATCTTACAAAGTAAACTCCTTTCGTCCAGTTTTCGCATTTGATCTCAAACGTACTTTCGCCTGCTAAAATTTTATCGCCATTCACAATTGAAGCAACAAGAGATCCATTCATGTCATAAACATCAATAGTTACAGATGTTTCTTCAAATGCATTTAGAGAAATAGTTGCATTTCCGGCAGCAGGATTTGGAAAGACGTTAATCCTGTTAAAATAGTTTTCAGGCTCAACTATCGAACTTGTACGAGCAGCAACATTAGCCGGGCAAGTTCCACTTGTTCCTGCGATAATATTTGAAATAGCATTTGTTACCGTCGTGTAGTATGTAGAAGTTTGTCCATTTATTAATCCTTGTCCAAGTAATCTGTTTGCTTCTGCAAGAATTTGATTAATGGTCCATCCATTAAATGGAGCTGCTGTGTAAACTAGATCGCCATACGTTACTGTAAAGTTTGGTGAGAAATTTGTCAATGCTCTGTCGAATCCAATGTTGAGAGTTAAAGCAAGTGTTTTAGATGCAAGTATATTGCTGTACTGAGGACCAACAGCGCCACAAGGAATAGTTGCATAGGTTGGATTGCTCGATCCTTTCGGATTGATGTAATTAGCATTAGGTAATTGACCTGCAGTTCCACCTGCCGGTAGATAATTGGTAATTGCTTGAGCGCAGCCATATGATAGTGTGCGTCCGAATCCTCCTAATACAATTCCATTCGGGAATGTACTAGCAAAGTATGGATACAGCCACACATTAGATACGTTTCCGCCATTTGGTGGCGCACCCCATCCGCCAACTTCAGCATCTGTGTACTCATTTAAATTTCCA
>JANOBV010000033.1:0-4239 GCA_031411835.1 Bacteroidota bacterium
TTGTATTTCACAACAGCTATCAATTATCAAAATCGATCGATCTTTGATCCACATTCTTTCAATACATATTTCTTTGTTCCGGGAAAGTCGAATGCAAATCAAGTAGAGGTTGCAAACCTGGGCAGAATCCTATTTTTCGATCCTGCATTATCTGCAAACAATTTAAGAGCGTGCGCATCTTGTCATCAGCCGGGGAAAGCGTTCACCGATGGACTTCCATTGAGTCAGTCGTTTGAACCCGGAAAATTCTTAACGAGAAATGCACCTACAATTATTAACTCTGTTCTGCAAAGAAAATTATTTCACGATGGAAGAGCATTCTCATTCGAAGATCAAGCAGGGCGAGTAATGAGTAATCCACTTGAAATGCACAATGACTTCTCATCAGTAGCTGATAAACTTGTGCACTCTGAAGAGTATCGTAAATTATTTAAGTCTGCCTACGCCGGAACTGAAGATACTGTAATCTCTAGTCGTTCGATTCTAATTTCAATTGCTGAATACGAGCGAACATTGATCGGCATGAATACTAATTTCGATAAGTCAATTAGTGGTCGTGAAATGTTAATGAGCAATGATGAGATCGAAGGATTTAATATTTTCATGGGTAAAGGTGCTTGTGGCTCTTGTCATTTTCTTCCTTTGTTTAATAGTCTTGTGCCACCTGTATATGTAGAAACAGAATGGGAGATCATTGGTGTGCCTTCAGCAAAAAATACAAAGCCGAGAACATTAGATGACGACATTGGACGCTATGGAATTATTCCGGTCGACATCTTTAAGAATTCATTTAAAACTCCCGGACTTAGAAATGTTGCATTGACAGCGCCATATATGCATAATGGTGTTTTCAAAACACTCGATGAAGTAATTGACTTTTATGATAGAGGTGGTGGAAGAGGACTCGGCTATGAAGTTTCAAATCAGACGCTTTCGGAAGAACCATTGAATCTAACACCAACTGAAAAATTTCAACTTAAATCTTTTTTGGAAACAATGAATGATACAATTTCATTGAACGAAATTCCTTCTCGATTACCGCAATTTGAGAAAAATGAATTACTGAATTCGCGGAAGATTGGTGGGGACTATTAGTGAAAACACAAGAGCACAAGCACACAATCAGACCACAGAATTTAGATTTCTTTTAAAACACGAAGAACACAGATTCACAAAAAATATACAAAAATTTCCGTGGTCTTTTGTGAACTTCTGTTCTTGTGTTTCAAAATACGCTTGTTTTTACTCGAAGAAAGTAACCAACCCCGTATCCAAATCATAAAGTCCGCCAATGATCTTGATCTCGCCTGATTTTTCCATCTCAGCTAGTAATGGACTTTGTTCTTTTATTTTCTTTACGGTAAGAGTGACATTATTTGTTGTCACATTATTCATGAAAAGTCTGTTGTTACCGTTTCTCTCCGCCTTAGTTTCAGTTTCAAGTGCAATAGCAGGCTTGATTTTATTTAAGAGATTCGTAATATTTCCAAGCTCTATATCATTGCAAGCATATTCAATTGCGCCGCATTTAGTATGACCAAGAACTACTATAAGTTTAGAACCGGCGATCTTGCAAGCAAATTCCATACTTCCAAGAATGTCTTCATTCAAAATATTTCCTGCGATGCGAATACTGAATACATCTCCCAAACCTTGATCGAAAATAAGTTCAGCGGATGTACGCGAATCGATACAACTCAAAATTGCTGCAAAAGGAAATTGCCCTGATGATGTTACGTTGACTTGTTCAAGGAGATCACGGTGAGCTTTGATGTTATTCACAAAACGCTCGTTTCCATCCTTCAAGATCTCAAGCGCATGCTCAGGAGTGAGTGTATGTAAAGTTTCTTTTGTATGTGGTCTCATTGATTTATGCATAGTATCTAGAATGCAATATACTATTCTTATTAATCGAAAAATTCTATTTTCTCCGTAAAAAATCCACAATTATTCTGTTAAATCCAAATCATTGCGCAATAATTGTATCATAAGTTATTGAATATCCACCCCAAACACCAAGCCCGCCTGAAATATTTGAATGCACAGGCTGTGGAGAACCAAAAGGATTCCCATTCGATGAAACCTGCGATTCTTCAGTTCTCCAGAATTCAAAATGGGAGCGGTCAATTGAACAGAATTTTACAATGATCGTATCGCCTCGTTTGAAGAAAAAATCTTCGTCATTATTATCGTCTTCTTTATCTGAATTCGTAGCATGCCCTCTAGGGAAACTGAGATCAAAACTTTTTCCATTGATGTAACGGTCTTCAAATACTGATCCGCCTACAGGTGGATAAAATATAGAATCCTTTATTTGTCCTGTATTTTCACCAAAAGCATATTCGTTAATTCGTTTTGCAAAGATACGATAGCAATTATTAAGAGTATCCGGATCAGTTAAATGTCCCCAAATGAATCCAAGTGAATCTCGTTGACCATCCACTTTCCACCATGTACTATCAAGCGGAACAGGAACTGGAATTGATGTTACAGAAGTCAATGTCTTGCCGTCGGAGATCACTGTAAGTTTATACGACTTACCAACTTCGCCAACAAATTGAGTGGTTGTGTATACTCCGAAACCCGGAATCTGATCAAGTGTATCGATGATCGTACCATTGTCGATGATAACAGTTGCGCCTAATACTGAATTCTGGAGAATTGAATTCACATTTATTTCTCCAAAAAATGGCAGCGACTTTGTAAGTAATACGATAGGAGGTGTGCCTGTTTCAATGTATCCTTCTACTACAAGTTTTTCTTCTGTCTGCGGAATTTCTACAGTCACATTTTTTTCGCAAGAATAGAATGTGATAGCTAATGCAGTAAGTAGAAATAAAATAAATTTAGTTTGTGTTCTCATGATCAGAATTTGAAATTCCAAGTGATACTCGGAAGAATAGGGAATAATGAAATTTGTTTCGCTTCAATTGTGACTACACCATTGTCAACTTTATTGTCAAAATAAATAATATATGGATTGTATCGATTGTAAACATTGAATACACTGAAATTCCAACTTGATTCAATTTTCTTTGTCTCTTTACCTTTCCAAGTTACACTTACATCCATACGGTGATAAGGATCCATTCTATAATTGTTTCTTTGTCCGCCGTAGTCCTCAACTATATCGCCATTACTAAGCAGGTACAATCTTTCAGGAAATGTATTTAAGTTTCCGGTCGCATAAACCCACGTTGCACCCAAGACAACTCTTTTGCCTAATTCATAAGTCATAACAACTGAAATGTCATGTCGCCTATCATACTTCGGATAAAATTCTTTTCCTAAATTCAGATCAGGAAATTCTCTTTTCGTCCATGCTAAAGTATAACCGATCCAGCCGCTAAATCTTCCTTTCGATTTCTTCAGGAAAAATTCTGCACCATAACTTTGGCCTTTTCCAAATACAAAGAAGTTATCTAGATTTCCATTCACCTGATTTTCCGGCAAAAATCCTTCTTCGTATTCAATCTGATTTTTCATGGTCTTATAATAGACTTCCACAGAAGTTTCATAGGTATTATTCTTCAAATTTTTAAAATATCCAAGAGCATATTGTGTTCCGAATTGTGGCTTCACACGATCCGACGAAGGAACCCATGTATCAGTCGGCAATGAAATTCCGGAAAGCGAAGCGAGATGGATGTACTGATAATTCTGTGAGTAAGATGCTTTCAAAGACGACGATTCATTGATAGAATAACGCACAGCAAAACGAGGTTCGATGTTCGGATATGTTTTTACGCTTTCTCCTGTTCCATAGTGAATTGTATCTGTAGGCAAATTCGAGATAGGATCTAAGATAAATCGATCGAACGGTCCAACTTGCTGAAACATTGTTAATCGAACGCCGCCATTAAAGAGCCATTTAGCATTCAATTCATATTCATCATTGAAATAGAGAGCTACGTCATGTGCATATTGTTTCACAATATCCCCTAGGTTAAAATTCACATCGCCTGAACGCGCACTGGCATTACTAGGAACAAAAACGTGGTAAATATAATTTGCTCCGAATTTCACATTGTTTTGCGGATTAGGAACCCAAGTGAAATCTGTTTTTACATTGTAGTCAGTAATTCCTGAAAATAATTTAAAACTGAATTGTTCCTGACCACCTTCAAATTGAAAATCGTAATTAGTATAGATTAAAGAAGTATTCAGAAAAAGTTTGTTGGAGAATAAATGATTCCAGCGAGCAGTTGCAGTAGTATTTCCCCAAGGAATACTCAAACT